>JANQLA010000315.1 GCA_028280855.1 Melioribacteraceae bacterium | reverse complement strand
AAGTGTACTTTCCAAAGGAGGATTAAGCACTTTTGATCCTACGGCCGGAGGTGCCCCGCTTTCAGTTCGTGTGGAAGATTGTATAACCTATGCTCAGTATATTGAAGCAAATAAACCAGACGGTATTGATGTGGATTATGCACTTATTGATGCTTTTCCGGCAAAAGCGGGGATTCAAAAGCTCGATTATCGTGGAGCCTATTACGACCTGGTTAAGGCTTTTCAACGCGAAAGCCTTCCTTTTGTAGGTATTACCATTGATATGAAATCCAATACAGTAAAAAACAGTGCAAATTCTTTATTAAAAGACTGTAAATGGATTGAAACCACTTTGTCGGATTCAACCGGGCAAGATGTGTACGCCGGTTGGTGGGCATGGGATAAGGTTAGTACACGTGAAGAATCGAACAGTTATATGAAACAAGCATATACCAACATCAAAAACCACACTGATGGAATGTATTGTTCGCACCTGGCTATTGGCGGTACCGGTGAAAATCGTTCACAAATAGATGACCTGATTCCGGAAGATGAAATTAACGGCATTTTTTCATATGGTAGTAGATTGAACCAGGCATTCAGTTATTGGGAACTAAGTGGCACGTTAAATCCTGTTAACACCAGCGACGATATTTTGGGTCCTATCAATGAATCAGACATCTCACCCTCAGCATTTAAAAATTTCGAGCTGGAAATTATTGATACAAATACACTTAGCCTGACGTGGAGCGATGTATTTCGTGAAGACACATTTAAAATAAAACGTTTTGACGACGCTCTTGCAAAAACCGACACACTAATCGTGGGATATACACTTACCGATGTAACCACATTTATAGATAATACCATTAAACCGGATAGCACCTATATTTACTTTATTTCAGCGGAAAACGAGCATGGAAGAACTTTTTCGGAAGAAATTCAGGTTACCATTTCAACTTATGCACCAGCTGAACCAACAGATATTTTAACAGACACAAGCAACTGCTACCAGGTTGAAATTTCCTGGACAGATAACGCGGATAATGAAGCGAAGTTTTTGATTATTCGCAGGGAACTGGGAATTGATAATGATTCAGTGATAACTGAAGTAGAAGAAAATAGCACGAGTTATATAGATAATGCCATTGAAGCTGCCATACCATATCAATACAAATTAGGAGCGGCAAATCATATTGACACCGTATATTCCGATTGGAAGGATGCACTAAATGTAAACTGTGCTTCAATACCTAATAAGCCTGACAGTTTAAAAGCGCAATCCGTATTCTGTGTATTGGACTCTATTACCAAAATAGAATTTTCATGGATCGATTCGTCCTTTAATGAATCACAATTTGAGTTGCAAATACAAATTGAAGGTGGAAGCTGGGAATCCTATTATATTGAAAGAGACATTTCAAGTTATATTGTTACATTAGCTTATGACACCAATTATACAGCACGATTAAGAGCTTTAAATTCTGCTGACACATCGGATTGGACAGGCAATCTGACTTTTGCAACAAGTTGCGATTGTAACCGTGGTACTTACGGTAATTTTGGCAATTTATGGGAAATTGGCGATACCATACAAGCTGAATTCTTTGATTACTGTAAAAGCGGACTTTTTGGCCAGAATATTGCTTACTACGAGGCAACACCCGAAAGCTGGGGAGGTGATAATACAATTCGGCCAAATGATATTGTTGATCTGTTTAGAAATCCTACATCGGAAGGCGATACCATTATAAGAATTGGAGCCACCAGTCAAGGCGAATATGTGGAGTACAGCATTACTATTGATAAGCCCGATACTGTTTTTATTATTTCAAGAGTATCAAACAAAGGAACAAGTAACGTAAGCATAAACTATTATTTAGACAAAGAATTGGCTACAACGTTAACCTATGCCGGGAAAGAAAAATGGACTATATATCATGTAGAATATTCCGGTTTTTTCATGGTTGAACCGGGCGAGTATATATTGCGAGTTGAATCGGCTACAGGAGGAACAGATTTCGATTGGTTAATTATTTCCAATGACAAGAGTCTTTCGTTTGAAAATCAACTATTAATGCAACATGTAACCATTTATCCTAATCCGGCTGCTAATTTAATTACTGTGGAAACTGAAAATGGATTAAACGCGGAGCTTTCTATTTATAGTATCGAAGGAAAAAGAGTTTATCGTTCTGTCTTAAATTCTGCAATAGAACAGATTGATTTAAGTAGTTTTAACCAGGGATTGTATATTTTTGAAATTACAGATGGCAATTCCATTATCAGAAAGAAAATAATTAAAAATTAAATTCCGAACTATGAAAATCAAACATCTGATTATACTAAGTCTTGTTACTTGTTTTGCACAATTAGCAAGGATTAGCTATGCTCAATTAACACATCCAAACCTTTTTCTTTTTATTGCCGACGATTTAAGCAAAACTGATTTAGGGGTTACAGGCAATAAGTTTGTAAAAACCCCAACAATTGATGCGTTTGCAAATAAAGCTATATCTTTTACTAATATGTATACAGCCAGCGCAATGTGTGCACCTGCGCGTAGTGCCTTGTACACGGGGTTATATCCGCATCGTAATGGCTGCCACATGAATCATGGATATACAAAAAAAGATGTAATTACGCTACCTGTTTATTTAAAAAATCTTGGGTATAAGGTTGCGCTGGTGCATAAAACGCATATTAAACCAGCAACTGTTTATCCTTTCGATTATGTAGCCAAGGACAGTTTAGAAATTTACCTGAATAAGACCTCATCGCCATTGTGTGTAATTTTTGCTTCGAAAGAACCTCATGGTCCGCATAAAAAAGATGCACATAGCCCCGATTCCGTAAATATACCTCCTAAATGGTTAGATACACAAAGTACGCGAAATACGTTGGCAGGCTACTATGCGGATATTGCCGAACTTGACAAAGAGTTTTCCGATTTTTTAAACTTATTATCTGCACATAAATTACAGGAAAATGCGGTTACCATTTTCACCAGCGATCATGGACATGGATTTTTCGCCAAGTGGTCGTGCTATGAAGCGGGATTACAAATACCTTTTTATGTTCAATCAAACGGAATTACTTTTAAATCAAAAAAAATTAATCAGCTAACCAGTTTTATTGATGTATTACCCACTTTTATAGAATTAGCGGGTGGAAAGATACCAGACTCTCTCGATGGTAAAAGTTTATTAACACTTTTAAATGGAGAAACGATTGAACATCATAAGTATATATTTGCTAATCATACTAACCGCGGAATAATCTCAGGCAAGACCTACCCCATTCGTAGTATTACAGACGGAAAGTGGAAATACATTCGGAATTTATGCCCCGATTCTACTTTCCAAAATATTATTACAAATGGTCGCAATTTTGAAACAGTAGTAACAAACAAAAACTGGCAGGAATGGCTTGATAATCGGGATACATGGAAATGGGTCGATTATTATCAGAAACGCCCCCATGAGGAATTGTATAATCTTGAACGGGACCCCAATGAAATGAATAACCTGGCGAACAAGGATGAGTATGAAAAAATACAGAAACAATTAAGTAAGGAACTAACAGCCTGGATGAAAAGACAGGGAGACGCAGGCATAGAAGCTGAATTGAAGGTTCCGTTGCGGTCGTTTACAAAAAGGACTAAATAAGCAGTTATTGACATAAAAAAATAATACATCAAAACGGCAGTCTCAATTAAGACTGCCGTTTTTGAATTACCAAATCATATGTATACATGATTTCTAATTCCCTGGTCTGTGTCTTCACAGACCAATCTTAATACCTTCCAGCCTCTGCAGATACTGACGAGGTAAAATTCAGTCTTTTACTTTACAAACCTGTAATGAGATTCCTGCCTTCGCAAGAATGACGGCTCTGCTAGACTATTTACGTCATTCCCCTGAAGACGGAAATCTTCTAATCGCTTGGTCTGTGTGTTCACAGACCAATTTAAAACTTTCCGGCCTGTGGAGTCACAGACCGTGAAGGTAAATATGCCTTCTGAATACTGTCATCTTAGCACTTAATACGCTATATGCTATAATCAAAACCTATCCAGCAAACTGCAACTGGCTTAAATTACGATATATTCCACCCTCGTGTTGTATAAGCTGTTGGTGAGTTCCTTTTTCAACTATACGGCCTTCCTGCAACACCAAAATCTGGTCGGCATTGCGTATTGTTGATAATCGATGTGCAATAACGATGGATGTTCTTCCCTTCATTAACTCTTCTAAAGCCTCTTGCACCAACCGTTCCGATTCCGAATCGAGTGCCGAGGTGGCCTCATCCAATATCAGAATCTTCGGATCTTTTAATAAAGCTCGTGCTATTGCTACGCGTTGACGCTGTCCGCCCGAAAGCTGCGTACCACGCTCACCAACTATAGTATCCATTTTTTCAGGGAATTGTTCGATAAACTCCCAGGCATTGGCACGTTTGGCAGCAATAATAATTTCTTCAGTGCTGGCATCGGGCTTACCGTAAGCAATATTTTCCTGTATTGAGCCTCCAAATAGAAAAATATCCTGGGGCACCAGGGCAATTTGTTTTCTTAAAACAGCCAGGTCAAAACTTTCGCTATCGCGGTTATCAAACAAAATTTGCCCCGAAGTTGGACCATGTAGCTTAAGTAACAGCGTTGCCAGTGTTGATTTACCCGCGCCACTCGGCCCAACCAACGCCACAACCTGATTTTTTTCGATAAACACCGATAAGTCTTTCAATACCAAAGCTTCAGATCGCGAGGGATAGGCAAAAGAAAGATTTCGCAATTCAATATCTCCCGATAATATATCCTTGGCTTCAATTACTTTTACTTCAATAATCTCTTCTCGTTCTTCTTTTAAAATCTCAAATAAATCCTCGGTAGCACCTAAAAATTTTTGTATGTTAGTGAACGTGCCGGCTAACCCACCTATACTACCCCCAACAAATACAGAGTAGATTACAAATGAAAATAGCTTACCGGCCTCCAACACTCCGGCGGCAAGCAAATGAGAGCCACGCCAAATAACAGCTACCATGGCTCCAAATATACCAACGATAATAAACGATGAAAAGGCTCCACGGTACCTGCCGCTTTTAATGCCTATTTGCGCAATTTGGTCGGTAAGTTTTTTGTAACGTTTCATCTCCTGATACTCGTTTGTAAAAGCTTTTACACCTTGTATACCTTGCAGTGTTTCTTCAACTACCGTATTAGAGTCAGCCACCTCATTTTGTACTTGTTTTGAGAATTTACGGATGAACCTTCCGAATATACGTGCCAATAACATTGATGGTGGTAGTATAATTAACATAAATATTGTAAGTCCTGGCGATGAATACGCGAGTAAAGCAATACCTCCTATAATAATGATCATTTCGCGAATAAAGTCGGCAAGAGTACCTGTAAACGTTTCTTGCAGCATCGTTATATCTGCTGAAACACGACTATTCAGCTCCCCTACCCTGCGGCGTTCAAAAAACTTTAATGGTAACCTGATAAGATGCGCAAAAGTAGCCTGGCGCAAATCGGCCATACTTTTCTCAGTGACCCTAACAAAAAGTATTACCCTAAAATAGGCAAATACAGCCTGTATAATAAGTATGCACGCCAGCAGCAACACCAAGCGGTTTAGCTCGGCCGATAACGAACCATTATTACCGGCATTCACCATATCGCCCAATAATTTAGGAAAAGCCAGGTTTGCAAGGCTTGATCCAAATAAACATAAAATGCCAATCATATATTCAAAACGGTAAGGCTTAATATATTTATACAACTTAAGCGCTTGCTTTAGTGAGTTTTTATTGATTTTCTTTTTGGGTACTTCAATTTCGCTTCTCATGCAACATAAACAGTTAAAGAGTTATTGTGTTTAATGCTTTTCCAATAAGTCTTCCGGCCAGTGTCATCACAGACCGGGGGTGTATAAAAAAACGGCAGACTTAATCGTCTGCCGTTTAACAATGTTAAATTAAATCTATATCTATGATTTCACGATACCTGTGATCTGCGTTTGATAACCTGGTTGTAATCGTCAATTAAGGTATTAAGTTCATTTACCAGGGTACTGTATTTTCGGCACCTT
>JANQLA010000307.1 GCA_028280855.1 Melioribacteraceae bacterium | reverse complement strand
TGATTATATATTGGCTTGCAGCCTTTATATATTATGTACTGGGCTTTGATACATTCTATTTAAACTCAGCAATATTTTATATATTCCTGGTAATACTGTTATTAGCTGCTATTAACCTTTACATGTATTTCCGTTTGTATCATACGTTTTTTGAAACAGAATAAATCCTTCTTTATCTTATCGAAAACGGTTTCTCTTTTATAAATAAGTGTTTATATTTGCTGCCGTTTATTTTTAGGAGAGGTGCAGGAGTGGTTGAACTGGCTCGCCTGGAAAGCGAGTATACCTTCACGGGTATCGTGGGTTCGAATCCCACTCTCTCCGCCGTGTCTTTACTGCTTTAGTAAGCCTAGCGTGCAAAATGAGCCAAGAATCTACGCTAGTAAGTGAAACATTTAAATAGCATGCAGATGTAATTGATCAAACAGAATTTTGCAAATCGAATATCCTCGAATTCATACTTGTGATACTGCTTAATCTGTGTTATTTACCTTGCCGGCAGGTTAGTGTTCATTAAGAAATTCATAGCTTCTCAAAAAACTTTGGATAACATTTGTAGTTTGATCTTTGTTTGAATCCTTTAACGAAATTTCCGCAACTTCATTTGTTGAGCGCACCGAAATTGAATCTCCGTCTACATAAAATCCGTTGAGATTGCAAGAAACAAACTCCTCAGCATTACTAAAGTATGTCAGTTTATCTTTATATGGACTCCCTTGATGCGGACAGAACGTTTCGCAGTTTCCGCATTCGTTGCATAGTGAATCGATGTGCACAATTTGATAAGTATCTTTGAAGCCGTTTCCTTCTACTTTAACTACAACGTTAGCGCGGTTTGGACAAACATCCACACACTTGTTACACTCGTAGCTGCACATCAAACACCTATCAGCTTCGAAGCTCATATCAGCCGACTGGCCACTAATGACCAATGATTTTTTCTCAATCAAGCTTTCGGTTGCCGGTGAGTCAAATTTTTCAGTTTTTCCGCTTTCTAATTTTTCTCTTTTAATGATCTCGTTCGACACTTTTTTCGCATCTGCAATCGCTTCAACTACAGTTGCCGGCCCATCACTCGCATCACCGCAAATAAATACGTTATATAGGTTAGTCTCAAATGTATCAGTTCGTTTATATGTGCTGTTCTCTTCAACTACAATATTATTTTTACTCAGTAAATCGAAGTCTGCATGCTCGCCAATAGCTGATATAACAGTATCTACTTCGAAATCCAGGTATTCGTTTTCAATCGGTTTTACTTTTCTGCGTCCGTCTGAATCGTAATCGTCTAATTGCATTTTTTGACATCTTAAAATTCCGTTTTCAAGATTAATTGGCTGCAGCAATTCTTTATATTGAACTCCATCTTCAAGAGCAGCATAAAACTCTTCCATGTCGGCGGGCATGAACTCGGCGGTTCGCCTATAAATCAGATAAACATTTTCTACTGCTTGACATCTGTATGCAGCGCGGGCGCCGTCCATTGCTGAGTTTCCTCCGCCGATTACAGCGACATTTTTACCGATGTTTGTGTCTCCATCGTGATGGAATTCCCAGAGAAAATCAATTGCATCAATTACATGGGCATTTGTTTTATTTAGCTCGATAGTATTTGAAATTCCGGCCCCAATTGCTAAAACAATGTATTGATAGCCTTCTTTCTTAAGCTGCTCAAGATCAAAATTGTATTCGCATCCGAATACAAATCTCACACCGTGCCTTTCAATGAATTGTATATTTTTTTCGATTGCTTCATCAGGTAGCCTGAAATGAGGTATAATATTCTTAACAATACCTCCGGCGTTCATTTCTTTTTCAAAAACAGTTACGTCTATTCCCGCCTTTGTAAGAAAATAGGCAGAGGATAACCCTGCTGGACCCGCGCCGATAATGGCAGCTTTAACAGCATCCTTTAAAGGTTCAGCCGGAAATTGATACTTTTCTAAAAAGTTATTGAATCCTTTTAAAGCAGCTTCTTTCTTAAGATCACGGATAGCAACGGGATCGTCATAGTCCCACCTTGTACAATGAAACATGCATTGGTGATCGCAAATATAGCCTGTAATATGCGGCAGCGGATTTTTTGAGGTAATAACATTCAATGCGTCTTCATATTTGCCTGCTTGAATTAAATTTATGTATTCAGGCACATCCTGATGAATCGGACACGCTTCAGTACATGGGGCAATGTAACAATCAAATAGAGGTAGAGAGGACGGAATTTTTATGCTGGCAACTTCACGTTTCTCTTTTCTATAGTTCTTGTTAATCAATGAATCATCCGCCAGTTCTTTTAATCTGTTTGAATCTATTGATGAAGGTATTTCGGTCTTTTCAATTCTCTCAGCCATTTGTTTTAGACGACCATAGCCGCCGGGCTTCAATAAATCCGTTGCTACTGTTATTGGTTTAACACCGCATTGAATCAGGCTTTCGATATTTTCTGATGTAGCACCGCCCGAATAAGAAATATTAATATCACCATTAAGTTCATCTGCTAATGTGGATGCAAGGTTAATCGTGAAAGGAAAGAGTGATCGTCCCGACATGTACATTTCTTCTGCGTCTAAGTTAGGTTTCTCATTGTCAACAGGCAATGTGTTTGACAGCTTTACTCCGAACTCCAAATCATTATCGGCAGCAACTTTTTGCAACCGTTTAATCATTGGGACAGCGTCACTCATCTTTAAATCTTTCTCAAAAACGTTTTCACCAACCGATAGATAATTGTATCCCAATCGATGCAAAGTGTCGTTTACAAATTCGAAACCAAGTAATGTAGGGTTCAGCTTAACATAAGTATGAAGTTTCTTTTCTGACAACAAATGCTTTGCAATCGCTTCAATTTCATCCGGAGGGCATCCGTGCATTGTTGATAAAGTTATTGAGTTTGTTATAAAAGGAGGTATATCGTTAAGTATCCCGATGTAGTTAAACCTATCATTTATCATAAGTAATTCACTGCTGACTTCATCCAAGGAAATAAATTTTTGCAATTCATCAATAGTTTCAATTAGTAATGGATTTATTGAACCGTCCATCATTTCTGCTATAAATTTATCAATAGGTTCCGACTGTATTCCTTTTAGGTCGTATCCGACACTCATGTTAAAGATAAAGCCGCTGTCATTAGCATTACTAAGATTCAGTAGCCTTTTAATGAAATGCAGAAGCACCCACGCTTTAATATATTCCGAGTATGATTGATTCAGCTTAAGTTCCTGGCTCCACTCAATATTATAGCACTCATCGCCGGCATCAATGCATGGTTTATCAATTTCTAATTCATCAAGTATTTGAACGGTTTTTAATTCTATAAATCTGCCGCCGGTCAAGTAAGATGCGATTATGTTTTGACTCATTTGAGTATGGGGGCCGGCCGCAGGCCCAACAATTGTGTCTAAACTATGACCAAACATTTTAGTCTTTGGTTCAATAATTGGGTTAAAAAAGTTTCTTTCGTTAATCCCGAATATTGATCTGTTGTTAATAAATTCTGCAACGATCCAATTAAGTAATTGTTTGGTAGTTAGAGGAGTCATTTTATCAGACATTATAAACCTATGTTGATTTATAAAAGATATTACCGCATTAATAAACTTATTTTTTTTGTATTTTTAAACAATAAAATTATTACAAACATGTTCTTAACATTATCGTATCACACCATTCCTATCTCAATAAAATCAGGGGTTTTAACATGTCAACAATGAGTAAAATCAATGAACTCGCAAAGAAGTATGAAACTTATACCTCCGAAAATTTATCCAGACTGGTTCAAATAAAATCTTTAACGCTGCAAGAAAAAGAAGTTGCATATGAAATTAAAAGAATGATGGAAGAAGCCGGATTTGATGAAGCTAGGATCGATGGACTTGGTAACATTGTGGGAAGAATCGGAAACGGAAATCGAATTATTGCCATTGACGGTCACATTGATACGGTTGATGTTGGCAGTACGAATAATTGGGACTTTGATCCCCTTGGAGGAGAAATTAAAGACGCGCATGTGCTTGGCAGGGGAAGTGTAGATCAAAAGGGAGGTGTGGCATCTTTTATAACAGCGGGCAGAATTATAAAGGAGCTGGAAATTGATAATGATCTTACCATTTATTTTACCGGCACGGTAATGGAGGAAGACTGCGACGGGCTCTGCTGGAAGTATTTAGTTGAAGAAGAAGGTATCAAGCCCGAGTGCGTGATAGTTACAGAACCTACAAATTTACGCATACTTCGCGGGCACAGGGGTCGAATGGATATACAAATAAAATTCCATGGTATTTCCTCGCATGGTTCAGCACCTGAACGCGGGAAGAATGCAATTTACATGGCATCAAAAGCCGCACTGGAAATAGAAAAGCTAAACGAAAGATTGAAAGATGATCCGTTTTTAGGTAAAGGAACTATCGCCGTAACTAAAATTGAATCCGAAAGTCCTTCGCTAAATGCTGTTGCGGATTTTGCGCAAATACATATTGATAGAAGATTAACCAATGGAGAGGATGAAGAACTTGCGGTTAATCAACTAAAAGAAATTGTAAAAGATATGGATGCTGAAGTTATAGTCCCGGAGTATGAAGAGACAACATATACGGGAACAACTTATGGAATGAAAAAATACTATCCTACATGGGTTCTTGAAGAAGATCATCCTGCAATTCAGAAAGGTGCAGTGGTTTATAAGGAGTTATTCAATGACTTGCCTGTGATTGATAAATGGGTATTCTCCACAAATGGTATTGCGATAAATGGAATGCACAGGATACCAATAGTCGGGTTCGGTCCGGGCGATGAAAAGTATGCTCATGCGCCGAATGAAAAGGTGCCTGTTGATCACCTA
>JANQLA010000252.1 GCA_028280855.1 Melioribacteraceae bacterium | reverse complement strand
CGACTTCGCATCTGTTATAATAACAGATACACAAGGTAATATTGAATACGTCAATCCGAAGTTGATAAAGTCAAGCGGTTATTCTGCTGAAGAAGTTATTGGTAAAAATCCACGGATACTTAAGTCCGGGCACACTCCCCCGGATGAATACAAAATGCTTTGGGAAACAATTCGCATGGGAGGCACATGGCGTGGCGAGTTTCTTAATAAGAAGAAGAACGGTGAGTTATACTGGGAACTCGGTTCTATTTCTCCCATCAAAAACAGCAAAGGTACCATAACGCATTTTGTGGCTGTAAAAGAAGATATTACAAAACAGAAAGGGATGACTCTCGACCTAATTAAAGCGAAAGAAAGCGCTGAAAAATCGGATAAACTTAAAACTGAATTCCTTGCACAGATTTCGCATGAAATCAGGACTCCCCTGAATGTTATGATGAGTTATACATCGCTGTTAAAGGACGAAATATTTGCTAATAAATTTCAAGAGTATCACGAAATTTTTAACGGTATAACAGATGCTGGCTCAAGGATAATACGAACCATAGACCTGATACTGAATGCGGCTGAACTGCAGGCGGGCGCATATAAAATAGCCCCAAGAAAACTGGACTTATTCAATGATACAATTGTTACTATTCATAACAACTTGAGACGATTCGCCGAATCGAAAAATTTGGAATTACGCATCCTTAATTTAGCGGGCAAAACTTTAGTTACCTGCGATGAATATTCACTATACCAATCAATTATAAACCTTGTCGACAATGCCATTAAGTATACCGAAAAAGGATATGTTGAAATAAGGGTTATCAACTCACCTAAAAAACAGCTTCAAGTAGAAATCGAAGACACAGGAATCGGTATTGCCGAAGAATACATTGATCATTTGTTTGATACTTTTTCCCAGGAAGAAACAGGTTATACACGAAGGTTCGAAGGAACCGGTCTGGGATTATCATTAGTTAAAAAGTATTGCGATCTTAATAATATTACTATCGACGTGAAAAGCAAGAAAAACCAAGGAACCAAATTCAGCCTTACTTTTAATAATAGGCTTACTGAAAAAACAGATGAGTTCTGAATTCCTATTAATCAACGCAAAGATTTACATTGATTTGGTCTAAACTGTATTCGTAACGAACTACTCTCTCAATAGTCTGGTTTGTTGAGCAACCGTTGCAGCCTGATTCCATACCATTGTTTTCCTCAAAAAAATCTGTTATTGCTTGCCGTCCGTTAACATCGACATATATCGCCTCGCTAAATATTGGTTCTTTATCCGGAAAAACAACTCCTACTTTTACCGAGTCAAGATAAGTAAAACTGGTAGTCTCGATATAAAAGTATCCGCTCGTATCAGTTAGATCAACGCTATGACCCGTAAAATTTTCAGCATGACCTTCAACAGGCCTGTATTCATTCATATGGTTATCGTGCTTAGCAAACATTTGTATAGAGTAGTTTGATAAGTCGGAAAGAGTATCACATTGAACGTAGCCTCGTATAAAATATTTGTGAGGGGGCGGAGGTAACGGTGTCGTTGCTATTCCCACCGATAAAATTATACCAAGGAAAGTTATTGCAATCGCTTTTTTCACACTGGTGTAATAGTTTGTTAAAAATATTCTTATACCCAAACTAAATAATTGCTTCAAAACATAACAAATTGAATTCCTGTCATAGTTTTTCACTACTTGTCATTAATTATCACAAACTCAGAAAAAGAGGCTTTGCCTTATTAAATTGCTCTCAACAATTAGGGGCTAATGTGCTTAACAACTTCTTTAAAATCGCTTTTCGAAACCTTCTTAAATATAAAACATACTCTATCGTTAACATTCTCGGACTCGCAATCGGTTTAGCAAGCTGTATTGTTATTTTATTATATGTTAACTACGAATTAAGTTACGATCGGCATTTGCCGGATGCGGAGAACATATACAGAGTAACAACTAAAGGAATTGTTGGTGAAAATAATTTTCACATGACTTTAACTCCGCCTCCAATGGCGCATACACTAGTTCGGGAATTTCCCGAAGTGAAAAATGCGGCTCGCATCATGCGTACTGAAAACATGCTTATACGAGCTAATAATAATACCAACATATTTATCGAAAGTAATTTCTTCTGGGCAGATTCAACTTTCTTCGATGTATTTCAATATAACATGATTCATGGTGATGTAAATAACGTACTTAGCAACCCGCACTCTGTTGTACTTACGGCAAGGCTTGCTGAAAAATATTTCGGCAAGTTGGACGTGGTTGGTCAAACGCTTGAGTTCGAAGACTTTACACCTTACAAAATAACGGGCGTGTGTGAAAATCCGCCTGAAAATTCTCATTTCACTTTTGACATATTAGCTTCCTTAAACAGCATGGAGTGGGTCGGAAGTGATTTCTGGCTAAATAATAATTTTCAGACTTACCTTTTACTCAACGCTAACTCCGATCCGCTTCAGCTCGAGGAAAAGTTTCCTTCCCTTATCAAAAAATATATCGGACCCCAAATACAAGGTATCATCGGAACATCCCTGGAAAAATTTTATGAAGACGGCGGAGTATATGAATACCGGTTGCAGGCATTAACGGATATTCACCTTCATTCGAATCTTGATTATGAAATAGAAGCCAACGGCAACATAACTTATGTATACATTTTCTCGATAATTGCAATTTTTATACTGTTCATTGCATGTATAAATTTTATGAACCTGTCTACTGCCCGCGCCGCTGTGAGAGCAAAAGAAGTAGGCGTAAAAAAAGTATTGGGCTCAAACATCACCCGGTTGATCAGACAATTTTTGTCCGAATCAATTTTAGTAACAGCGCTCGGAATGCTACTCGCTATCGTACTAGTCTACTTAGTCCTTCCGGTTTTTAATGAAATTGCTGGTAAAGAATTTTCTTTCAACTTGTTATCATCGTGGTTCGTCATTCCCCTGCTCGCATTAACCATTTTAATAGTGGGAATTGTTGCAGGCGTTTACCCGGCATTTTATCTCTCGTCATTCGAGCCCGCAAAAGTTTTAAAGACCTCGCTAAGCTCTACCGGCAAAGGAGTTAAACTAAGAACTGCGCTGGTTGTATTTCAATTTGCAATATCGATATTTCTTTTCGCCAGCACACTTATTGTAAACAATCAGCTTGAGTATGTACAGACTAAAAACCTGGGGTGGGACAAAGAGCACCTGCTGGTTATAAAAAGAGCCTGGGCAATAGAAGACAACGAAGAAACATTCGGCAACGAGCTATTAGCTAACCCGGACATTCTAACTTACTCCCCGACTGGTTCAATACCTGGGAGAGGCTTCGGTATGAATGTAGTTGTTAAGCAGGGAGCGCCGCGAACAGAACAGCACCTCCTGAGTTTTATGGAATCAAAGTACGACCTGGATAAAACATTCAATTTCGAGGTAAAAGAAGGGCGTTATTTTAGAAAAGATTTTTCAACCGACTCTAATTCCGTTGTTGTAAATGAATCGGCTTTACGAACCCTTGGAATAAAAGACCCGTTAGGTAAACAACTTATTTTTCCCGGCGATAGTCCTGAAAACGATTACGTTGTTACGATTATAGGTGTGTTAAAAGATTTCCATTTCGAATCTTTCCATCAAAAAATACGCCCGTTGATTATAACATTACACACCCGTTGGCCGGCATTTATAACACTTAAGCTTTTACCGCGAAACATGGAAGAAACTCTTGCACATGTTCGGGCATCGTGGGAAAAGTTTGTGCCGGATAAACCACTGGAATACTTTTTTATGGACGATGACTTCGGAAGGCTTTACGACGAGGAAGTTAGAACCTCTCGCATTTTCACTGCGTTTTCAATTCTGGCAATATTCATCGCATGCCTGGGATTATTCGGCTTAGCAACATTTATTACTTTGCAACGAACGAAAGAAATTGGTATAAGGAAAACACTAGGCGCTTCGACAGCAAGCGTTGTTATTTTACTATCAAAACAATTCAGCATATGGGTATTGCTGGCAAATATACTAGCCTGGCCGGCAGCTTACTATTTTATGAATAGCTGGTTAAACAGATTCGAGTACAGGGTCGATGTCGGTTTTTATAGTTTATTTCTGGCTGGATTTTCAGCATTGACTATAGCGCTGTTCACCGTTGCGTATAACTCTATAAAAGCGGCGTTGGCAAACCCGGTTAAAAGCTTGCACTACGAATAAAAATCATAACAAGCTTCCTACTTAAATGGGGGATCGGGAGAGTTATTTATGGTGGGTAACAATGACCCCGATTCCTTCCTCCTTTTTACAGAAAAAAAGAAAGACGAGAATTACTTTATGATATGCCAATCCCGATAAAAAGTTCAGAAAATGGGTTTCAAGAAAGTAAATGACTTTTTACAGTCTTCATACTATATAGAATCCTATCCTGGGTCCTTCAGAGTAGTGACTAAACCATGACAGTTATGTGGAACTGATTACTATTTTACTAGGTTTTGAGACGGCACGACCATAAAATCTCCATAAAATTACTGTGCATTTTTCTGAATCTTTGGACATATTATATCAATACTATTGTATTAATTCGTTCAATAAAACCTAATGTTAAAAAAAGGGGAAAAAGTAGTATAATGCAAAATGGGAAGACACTGGGAAGTCTTTGATATCAGAGCGTAAGAAAGAACTTCAGAGTGAAGGCTAATACGAGATGAACAAGGAAATTTTGAACCATATGTTACAGTATGTTTTCGATAACCATAAAGTTCGTTTATCTACTGGACTGGTTACTCAACAAAATCTTTTTAGAAAGTATAACACGGGAAACAAGTAACCTAATGAGCAGCCCAAATCAATTCATCAATCCCATGTTTCAAGCAGCGCAAGAATTTCAGGAATATTTTGTAAGTAATAGTTGGGGTTAAGGAAAATATTCTCCATCTCTGGAACTGGCTTTTCGTATTGCACAGCTTTTCGGCGTAAAACTCGAAGAAGTATTCTCTTATGAAAAGACCGTCGGTAAAGCTAAAAAATAAGTGATCGGAGGATATAAAAAAATGAGAACGAAGCAAAACGACACGAAAAAGTTATTCAGGAAAATAGGCTCTTGCTCAAGTACGTATATGTATCTATTAAACCGTGAATTTGGTAATCCCAAAGAAGCAGAGGTACGGGCGTTAGGGCCGCTGGCAGGTGGAATATACAAGCTTGGACACCAGTGTGGAATGCTTTGGGGAGCATCAATGGGTGTTGGAGCTGAAGCTTACCGAAGATTTACCGATCTTAGCAATGCAATCGCGGCAACCATAAAAGCGACTCAAAATATTACGGCATCATTTGTAAACAAGACTGATGCAATGGATTGTTACGAATTAACCGATTGCAACTGGAACAGTAAAGTAGGTATGGCTAAATATTTTATTACGGGCAAATTTTTGTCGTGTTTCAATCTTGCTGAGGAATGGACGTCCGATGCAATAAAATCGGCAAAAGAAGGATTAGATATTAATGAAGCCTCACTCCCCGGTCAGTGCATGAGCTGTGCCTCTGAAGTTCTTAAAAAAATGGGCGCAGCAGATGAAGAGGCTGTAATGGCATCCGGATTTGCGGGCGGACTTGGATTTAGCGGTAATGCATGCGGCGCACTTAGCGCTGCAATATGGTACAAGATCCTTGATCGGGACGTTAAAAAGGAATACAAGATGCAGAACGTCGAAGCGGAAAAAGTGCTGGAAAAATTTTATGCGGAAACAGACTACGAAATTTTATGCGAGAAAATAACCGGGCAAAGATTTAATTCAGTGGAAGAACATACAAAGTATGTTAAAAACGGCGGCTGCGCAAACCTGATTAACTCATTAGCACAAGTATAATATATCGGGGATTACTTAACTACCTATACAAAGAATTATTCCCATGTTACTTCGACTACTTGAAATAACACTTAATTAAATTTTTTTTGAACGAGATTATTAAAAACTCAGGGACAAAATGAAAGCAATACAATATACAAAATACGGCTCTCCGGATGTTCTCAAATTAAATGAGATCGATAAACCGGACCCAAATGAAAACGAAGTGCTGATACGAATTTACGCATCAACAGTATCGGCCGTAGACAGCATCTTTCGCAAAGGAGATAACTTTTTTGCCAGACTTGCTACAGGGATAGCAAAACCTAAAAACCCGATTCCGGGAACTGACTTTGCAGGTGAAGTAGAAGAAGTAGGAAAAAATGTAACACATTTCAAGGTCGGCGATAAGGTATTCGGATCAAGTGATAATAAAGGCGGTACCCACGCCGAATATATATGTCTACCTGAAGATGGAGCATTTACTATAATGCCGGCTGGTCTAACTTACGAAGAAGCCGCCGCGGTTCCTTACGGTGCATTAACTGCATTACCATTCATGAGAGATGCTGGCAAAATTAAAAAAGGGCACGACGTGTTGATCATTGGCGGTGCGGGAGCTATTGGCACTTTCGCAATTCAATTTGCAAAATTCTTTGACGCCAGTGCAACCGCGGTATGCAGTACATCCAAAATTGATTTGGTAAAATCCCTCGGCGCTGGTCATGTGGTTGATTATACAAAAGAGGACTTTACTAAAAACGACAAAAAATACGATATCATTTTCGATACGGTTGGTAAGAGCTCTTTCGGAGAATGTATAGGCTCATTAAAAGAAGGGGGAAGATTTCTAACTGCTTATTTAACATTCGTAATACTTTTCCAGATGTTATGGACCTCAAAAATTGGTAATAAAAAAGCAATCATTGCTTTTACCGGCTTGCGCAAAACCAAAGACAAATTGAGGGACACGGAACTAATAAAAAGACTTGTTGAAACAGGAAAGATAAAACCGGTAATCGACAAAATATATACGATGGAGCAAACAAAAGAAGCTCATGCTTATGTAGACAGCGAAAAGAAGAAAGGAAATGTATTACTAACTATGAATAATAACCAAAAGAAAATTGGATAATTTCTGCTTTGAAATAAAAAAAGTAAAATGGAAAAAGCCGAAAAATTTTGGGACCGAATCTCAAGAAACTATGATCATAATGATAAAGGGCCCAGTGCTTCGTACCTGAAAACAATTGAGGATATAAAATTGTACATAGACGAGAACTCTGTTGTTTTGGATTTAGGATGTGCAACCGGAACCCGGACAATAGATATTTCAGACGATGCTAAAGAGGTGCATGGAATTGATATCTCATCTAAAATGATACAAATAGCCAACACAAAAGTTGAACAAGGTAATAATGCAAATATTATTTTCACTAGAGCAAGAGTTTTCGACGAAAGGCTTAAGGAAGAATCCTTCGATCTCATAATAAGCTTTAATGTTTTGCATTTACTGGATAACCTCCCATTGGTAATCCAAAGAATATACCGTTTATTAAAGCCGGGAGGGGTATTTATTTCATCTACACCTTGCATGGGTGATAAAAAAATACTGTTTGGTTTGTTAATTCTCCTTTTGCGAAAAACAGGCATTCTACCTCATGTAGCTGCAATTAGTTCAACAGAGTTGCACGCAGAAATAATTAAACCGGGTTTGCGAATAATTGAAGGAGAAATCGTGGGAAAAAATAAGTTGAATTATTTTGTAGTTGCCGAAAAGGATTAGCTCATGAATTCATGAAAAATTGAAGTTGTATACGAAAGACAAGGGTCTCCGGATGTTCAAATTCCGAAAACTATTTGCCTTGCAACACAATGCAGATATCAATATCTTTTTAGCTAAATTTCAGACCATACATGGTGTACAATGAAACGTCGTGAATTTATCAAGAAGACGGCTGTTGGATCTATGGCTGTCCCTTTATTAACGCACTTTGGATCAATAAACATAAATGCAGCTTCAAAAACAACTCAGCAGGAAAAATTTGATCTTGTAGCTATAAAAGGCGGTGAACCCGACACTATGTTCAATCGCGCTATTCAGGACCTTGGCGGTATGGGAAAGTTCGTTAAACAAAACCAAACTGTTGTCGTGAAACCGAATATTGGCTGGGACGTGCCTCCCGAGCGAGCTGCAAATACTAATCCAAAGCTGGTTGGCGAAATCGTAAAGCAGTGTTTTGATGCGGGCGCTAAAGAGGTTTATATATTTGATCATACATGCGACGAATGGAAACGGGCCTACAAAAACAGCGGGATTGAGAAAGCAGTTGAAGATGCAGGAGGCACAATGGTGCCGGGTAACTTCGAACGCTATTACCAAGACGTTACGTTAAGCAGAGGCAAACGCCTAACGGCTTCCAAAATTCACGAGCTCATACTTGAATCGGACGTGTTTATAAACGTACCCGTATTAAAGCATCACGGATCAACACAAGTTTCTCTCGGTATGAAAAACAACATGGGCATTATATGGGACAGGGGTTACTGGCACCGAAGCGATTTACATCAATGTATTGCTGATTTCGCAACTTTCAGAAAGCCCGAATTAACAGTAATTGATTGTTACAATGCGTTAAAACGAAACGGCCCGCGGGGTGTGTCTACAGCAGATGTTATTAATATGAAAGCGCAGATTATATCTCAAGATATTGTTGCCGCCGACGCTGCCGCCGCTAAAATGCTTAACCGTGAACCGACAAATATTGGGCACATCAGAATTGCAGGCGAGTTAAAACTGGGCGAATACGACTTAACTAAACTTTCTATCAGCAGATTAAATTTGTAGTTAATGACACTGAATAAATTCAGAAGGCTGCGTATCGTTATTTCCGCCGCCTTCTTCGTATTAACTTCCCTTTTGTTCATTGAGCTGAGCGGGAACTATGTTCGCACTTTCTCCGATTCAATATTATTTTTTCAATTTATTCCTTCGCTCGTAAGTTTTATTCATACCACTTCCATAGCGGCAACCGGTTTTATAGTTTTTATGATCGTCGCGTTATTATTCGGAAGAATTTATTGCTCAAGTATATGCCCCCTGGGTTTTACTATCGACTTAATAAATCGCGCAGCTTATAAACTTGCACGCATAAAAAAGCCTAATCGTTTATTCAGCTATAAGAAGCCGTGGAACAAGCTACGCTATTCGATTCTGATTGTAGCAACGCTATTATTTGCGGGCGGTTTAAGCATTGGAATTGTGCTGCTTGATCCGTTCGGAAACTTTGGTCGTTTGGTTACAAAGTTTGCCCGGCCAATTTTCGTTGCTTTAAATAATCTTGCTGTAATTACGTTGGAACAATTCGACAACTTCAACTTAACTCCGTATGCTTCCGACGTTTTCGATATTCAGTTCTTCATCTATCCCCTGCTGTTCCTGGGACTGCTTGTTATTATTTCATACAAACGCGGAAGATTTTATTGCAACACTGTATGCCCGGTAGGCGCACTGCTTGGTTGGCTCTCGAATTATTCTTTCTACAAAATTGCAGTTGACGATAACTCCTGCATAGAATGCGGCCTCTGCGAAAAATCATGCAAAGCCGAATGTATTAACGCCTCTGATAAATATGTTGACATGAGCAGGTGCGTAAGCTGCTTCAATTGCTTTGATTCGTGCAACTCCAACTCGCTATATTTTGAGCGAAGATACGGTAAAAAAGTTATGTCCAAAGCGACCGAAACGAACACAAGCAGACGTAATTTTTTTGCCTCTACAGGATTGATGACACTTGCCTTGTTTCGGAAAATTAGGGCACAGAATAAGGTGCTTGTTTACACGGAAAATACAATACCGGAAAACCGCGAAAGCCCGATATCGCCGCCGGGCTCATTATCTGTTGATCACTTCGTAACCAATTGCACCGCTTGCACTCTTTGCGTTAGCGCGTGCCCAACCAAAGTATTACAGCCGTCAATCTTCGAATATGGTATCGAAGGGTTACTGATGCCTCACATGAATAACCGTGCCGGGTATTGTAACTACGAATGCACCGTGTGCAGCGAAGTCTGCCCCAACGAAGCGATATTACCTATTGAGCTTGAAGCAAAAAAAAGCACCCAGATTGGTAGAGTAGAGTTTGTTAAAGACAACTGTGTTGTCTTCACTCAAAAAACCGAATGCGGCGCATGTGCGGAGCACTGCCCTACCAAAGCTGTCCGAATGGTACTAGATCCGGAGCTAAACCTGCGCGTTCCTATAACCGACAACAAAATATGCGTTGGGTGCGGAGCCTGTGAATACGCATGTCCTACAATTCCTTACAAGGCAATTTACATCAAGGGAAATATTGTGCACCAAATTGCCGAGAAGCCGGTTGAAGAAGAGCTACAAATGCCTGAAGAAACTGATGATTTTCCGTTTTAAGGAAGCTAAAGTATCGATTTGTCGATTCTCGAAATATAAGCTTGATCCTGAAAAGGCGAACAAACAGTGAGCGCTCATCTCCTGGGCAAAACAAAGTTATTGCGTTTTAGCGAATTAATCTCTAATTGCCACATTGCCAGGGATAGATAGATGATCAAGTAATACTCAATCAACCCCGTAATCTTACATTTTCCCCCAAAGGTTTGAGTAGCTTCCTAAAGCTTCAAGCACATTAACCATTTCCTTCATAAATTTGTAGCTGTCAAAAGTAAAAAATCTTGTTATGGATCCTATAAACATTCTTGTTGGTGTTGTGCTAATTATTTCAATGGGTGCAAACTTCGGCGCTGCTAAAAGCGGAGTGCGGCAAACAGTAACCAAGTTCGAACTCAAGCCTTCTACATGGCTTCAGAAAATTCCCCCCAATATTGCTGCGCTTTTATTAATACTTACATTGCTCGGTATATTCCAGGTTGGTGCGTTGCCTTACAAAGACACACTATTGTACATGTATTCCCGTATTGCAGGGTTAATAATATTCGCTGTGTTTTCCTGGGTTCAGGTAAAAGCGACTAAAAATCTCGGGACAAACTATTCACAGGACATTGCAATTCTTAAGGGACACAAATTAGTTACAACAGGTACGCATAAATTAATAAGGCACCCGCAATACATAAGCCAGGTTCTAAGTGATCTGGGAGCCGGGATTGCTCTGCTTGGGTTTATAATAGTACCGGTTGTTATATTCATAGAGTTACCGTTGTTTTTGCTTAGAGCCGCAAGGGAGGAAAAATTATTAGAGAGTCATTTTAAGGAGAAATTTGTAACTTACAAGAAAAATAGTGGTTTCATAATTCCATTTATCGGCTGATTAAACCTGATGTTCAAAAAAATCACTTTAATATTTATTGCTTGCTTGCTCGTTACCACATCGTTGCGGGCGCAGCGCATGTTAAAAATTTCCGTTTCCATTAACGGGCAGGAAAAGCACCTTTCGTACATATCGCGCAACGGTATGTCGTATGTTTCAGCATTGGAGCTCTGCGAAATTCTCGGCGGCAGTAGTTATTATAATTCGGAAGCCAACAAGGTTGAGATGAAGTTCGACAACTTTAAACTAAAGGTTACGGGAAGAAATCAATTCTTTGTACTTACTTCGAAGGAAGATAATTCACAAAAAGTCTATCAAATTCCTATTTCAACTTTACTTATGCGTAACGATGTATTCCTACCGATTGCGTATTCATTAAAGTATGGTAAAATGGCTTACGGGCGGGAAATAATTTTTAACGAAAAGAACAAACATCTTTCGATAACCGGCAAACCGTTATTCGTTGAAATTGATGAAAAGCCCCGCGAAAAAGAAGCAAGAGATTTTGATAAGGAAGACAAACCGCTAACATTCACACCCACAAAAAAGCCAACGCAAAAAGTTAATTCTCCTTACGACATATACGGTTTGGAGATTGATGAAAAATCCAACGGTACAATGATGAGGTTGCGCTCGCAGAAAACCATCAATCGTTTCAGCTCGTCAATAACGGATGGAAAACTTCGCTTGTTCCTCTCTGGAGCAAGTGTCGACCCGAGCTTAGTAAAAAACATTAAACCTACAGGTTTCATTCGTAAAGCAGCCAGGAAAAATGTTAAAGGAAATATTCAGCTTGAATTTGTTTTGAAGGACGGTTACTCAACCCATGAGTCAATAAAAGATTTAGAAAGCGACGACATACTAATAACCATTCACAGCAAAGCTTTCGCACAGCCTTCGGTCGATATCTCGAAAGAAAAAGAAGAATGGAATTTTGACGTGATAGTTATTGACGCCGGGCATGGCGGCAAGGATCCAGGGGCTATTGGCATTACGGGTGTAAAAGAAAAAGATGTGAATCTTAAGGTTGGGCTGGAACTCGGAAAAATAATCACTCAGCAAATGCCCGGTGTTAAAGTCGTTTATACACGAGACAACGACACATTCGTTGAGCTTTACAAACGCGGAAAAATCGCGAATGAAAACAACGGCAAGCTTTTTATTTCAATACATGCAAATTCCGTGGGTAGAAAAAGATCGTCCACACGCGGGTTTGAGGTATACCTGCTGCGCCCGGGACGAACGAAAAAAGCTATTGAAATTGCGGAGTTTGAAAACAGTGTAATCTCACTCGAAGACGACCCCGACAGGTACCAGGAGTTAACCGATGAAAATTTTATTCTTGTAAGCATGGCGCATTCCGCATACATGCGTTATTCTGAAAAATTTTCCGATTTACTGAATAAGAACTGGATTGATAATGTGCGGTATATTCCATCACGCGGTGTTAAGCAGGCGGGATTTTATGTTCTTGTTGGCGCCTCAATGCCGGGTGTGCTCATTGAAACAGGATTTTTATCGAACCCGAAAGATGAAAAATACCTAAACAGTTCACGCGGACAAAAGGAAATTGCACAGGCAATTTTTAAAGCTGTTAAAGAATACAAAGAATATTACGACGCTCAATTGGAGTCCGAATCTTAATTAAATATATTGCACCTTTCTATAATTATTTTTTGCAAAGGAAAGAACATGACAAATGCTCAAAAGTGGGTAACGGTTTTTCTAGGTCTATTTCTGCTTTTATTTATTCTTGGAAGAGCTACGAAAGAGGAGGAGGTATTTGACGATGATTATGACTATTATGATGATTCACCGGCTCAAATAAATAATGAGGATGGTTTATCATTGATAAATAAAACTGGATGCATTAGCTGCCATGGGGCAGATCTAAAGGGTACAAATCTAGGGCCGTCGCTTTATAGCGCAAAGGAATACTGGACGCGTAAACAACTTATCGCTTATCTCCGCAACCCATCGTCTTACGACGGCGATGAAAGATTCGAAGCGTATAAAGCAAAATATAAATCCCTGATGCCGTCTTACGACAATATTGACATTGAGCAGCTAGGAATTATTGCCGATTACATATTATCACTCGAAGAGGAATAATTTTTCTAATGGAGTTAATGCGGGCAGAGGAAAATTTTTCCACAAAGCTTGGCAATCTTATAATTAAAAAATTGATCGGGAAAGGAAAATCAGGGCACTCTTATCTTGCTGAATTCGATGATACGCTCGTTGTTCTGAAAATTATGCACGATGAACCGAACTCGTACTATCAATTTACGGACAACAAAGTTAAACTCGAATGGAATGCGTTTAATAAACTGAATTCAATCGGTATTAGGATTCCGTATCTAATCGAGCATAATGCGGAACGAAATTACATCATTAAAAATTATATCGAAGGTGATACTGCCGCTGAAAAGATTGCACGATCTGAAATAAATGAGAGTATAGTTGCGCAATTGTTTGAAATGTCGAACCGGCTGCGGAAGGAGAAAGTTAATATTGATTATTTCCCAACAAACTTTGTGATAGACGATACCGGCACGCTTTATTATATTGATTACGAAATAAATCCTTTTATGCAGGAATGGAGCCTCGAAGAATGGGGAATTTATTATTGGGCTAATTCGCAAGGATTTAGCGGATTTCTGAAATCCGGCGATGCATCCCTGATTAATAGTGATATCAACAAAGGAATACCAATAAAAGATATATTCTCTAAAAGGGTTTCTTCCTGGATAGAAAAATACTCCAAAATATCTAATGCTCAATAATTCATTATCGTAAAAGATTTTTAACGTAGTACCAGGAAAGTAAATAACTTCAACATGTCAATTATTTTTGGAGTGATAAGATGAATAAGCATTTTCAGCTTTATGCGATAGCCGGGTTATTTTTTTTGATATCATGCACCCCGGGATCAATGGAGTACGTAGAGAAAACAGCAGGCTTTATCGACGGGTTATGGCACGGTTTCATTTCTGTTGTTACGTTAATAATAGGTTTCTTTAATCCGGATATCAAAATGTACGAGACGAATAATGCGGGCTGGTGGTACGATTTGGGATTTCTGCTTGGCGCCGGATTTGCGTTTAGCAACGTTTGGTTCACCGGGTCAAAAGCAGCTAAAAAAAACAGGTAGTTATTTTAGATTCTTAAAATAAATAAGCAATTTATCCATAGCTGAAAATAGGTGTTCAACATTTAATAATGACACGGGAATCAATTCGTGTCGATTTAGACACAACTCATATTTGATTGCAGATTCTTAAATTTAATGTTTCTGCTCTTTGCTTTAATTTATTATGCACGATTTTATTTTAATACAAGATATAGTCTTAATCCTCTTGGTATCATTGCCTATAATCTTCCTTTTCAAGAAGATTAATGTACCAAGCATTGTTGGATTTTTGCTTGCAGGCATGATCATTGGCCCCTTCGGATTTCAATTAATTAAAGGAATAGACGAAATTGAAATTATGGCCGAAGTCGGTGTCGTCTTATTACTATTCACTATCGGGCTCGAAGTCTCATTCTCCCATTTAATGCGTATTAAAAAATATTTAATAATCGCGGGGGGCGCCCAGGTTTTATTAACGATTTTTATCTCTGCAATAATTTTTTATTTATTTGGTATATCATTAAAATCTGCAGTCTATTTCGGGATGCTGCTCAGTTTATCAAGTACTGCCATAGTGCTAAAACTACTGGCAGACAGGGACGAGCTTGAAACCCCGCAGGGTCGTATATCAATAGGGGTGCTTATTTTTCAGGATCTGATAATAGTGCCCATGTTCCTTGTGCTTCCGATTATCGGATCCGATACGCCATTGAGCTTTGGTGAAGTAACTATTAAGCTTCTAGTAGCTTTCGGCATATTAGCTACTATTCTTTTTCTTTCGAAGTACTTGATGCCCAAGATAATTTACCAGCTTGCCAAAATGAGAATGCGCGAAGCATTTACAATCGGCATCCTGCTATTGATACTCGGTACAGGCTACTTAACGCATTCACTCGGTTTGTCGATGGCACTCGGCGCTTTTATTGCCGGGCTTATTTTAGCTGAGTCTGATTATCACTCTCAAATCCTTTCCGACATAATGCCCATTAAAGACGCATTTAACAGCATCTTCTTCGTATCCGTGGGTCTGCTGCTTAACATTGGCTTTGTTGCCAGCGAACCTGTAATTGTAACGGCTGCAACCCTTGGTATTATTGCATTTAAATCTGCAATTATTATTGGGATAGTCCTGTTTCTTAAATACCCGTTTAGAATAGCTTTGTTAACGGGGTTAGGATTATCGCAGGTTGGCGAGTTTTCGTTTATACTTGCGCAGGCGGGTAATAATTTTAACCTGATGAGCGATAAGTATTTTAATATATACTTGGCCGCATCAGTATTTACTATGATAATCACACCATTTCTGTTTAAGATAACGCCGGCGCTTGCCTTCAGAGGCAGTGATCTTGCGTCGAAGCTGTCAACTAAAAATACAGATGATCCCTCGGAATTAAATGCGCATGTTGTTATAGCAGGCTTTGGATTAAACGGTAAAAATCTTGCGCGTGTTCTAAAAGAAACCGGCATCAAATATGTTGTAGTGGAATTGAATCCCGATACAGTTGCAAGCGAAAAGCAAAACGGTGAGAATATTATTTTTGGCGATATAAGCAAACATGAAGTACTCCAACACGCGAACCTCAGTAAAGCACAGGTTATGGTATTTACTATTCCTGATCCTGTTACCATTAGGCGTACATTACAAGTTGTAAAATCATTATATCCTGAAATTTATACAGTTGTACGAACCCGTTATATTAACGAGGTTGAAGAGTTGCGAAAGCTTGGTGCAGATGTAGTAATACCGGAAGAATTTGAAACTTCTCTTGAAATGTTCCGTAATGTACTCAGGAAGTATCACATACCATTAAATATAATAATGCAGCAGACTTCATTACTAAGGAAAGAATCTTACAAGCTTCTGCGAAAAGATGAGGCCGGGGTAGATTCTTTTCTGCACCTCGATGAAATTCTTGCGCAGGGGTTGACCGAAACATTCTTTGTTAATGATGATAACCCGCACGTCGATAAGCTATTAAGCGAAATAAATCTCCGGTACCATTCCGACGCTACGATAATTGCTATTATAAGAGAAGGTGAAACTATTTCGAATCCTACGGGGAAGGTTCGAATTCATTCGCACGACACATTGGTAATTACCGGCACTCACCAATCTGTTGATAAGGCTATTGCATTCCTAAATGTACTGGCTGAAGATTCAGAATGAAAAACCCGCATGTGATTTCCAATTAATCCAAGTTGAAGATAAGATCGGACCGCAAGTAGCTATTATAAATTATTAGATAGTTTGTGCTTCAGTATTCGACGTCGCATTAATGTATTGGGATTGCACTCATCGTTTAATTCCGTGCTTATGCGAAAAACCGAATCCCAATCCGAATGGAAGATGATGATAGAAATTAATTCCGAAAACAAACTTATCCCATTCACCCAAACCGATAAAAATACCCGGTGTTAAACCACCAATTTTTACTAATCCCGGGTAAATATTTACTCTGATGTTGGGAAGTTTTGGACCGGTTACGAGCACTGATAGTAACAACGAGTTATTCCTGTCAAAGAAAAAAGCTAGCGCACCGTCAATATCAGGAGTTAAAAATCTCAAATTTCCCCTCAAGTTTGCATTTATTTTATTTGTTACCTGTCCAACTCCCAAGGAGTAACTATCAATTTGATTAGGTGAATAACTAAGTCCTGCAATTCCGTTTAAACCCCAAAATACGAAACCCGACCAATTATCAATAAACGGTAATTCTTTTCTTACGACATATTGCTGTCCAGTATTTTCGAACGAGGTATTATTCAAACTAAACATTGGCTGCAAGGACCAATCGTACATAGGCAGAGTTTCGGAGAAAAAGCGGTTCATAAAATCGAATTCAAACAAGATAAACCCTAGGACATTAAAAATGTATACGTCCGCAACAAGATCGATGTTGGGGCCTTTATGCTTACCGTTTTCAATCGCTTCGTTTGTAAGCTGATAAACATTTGTGGTTAAGAATGAAAGCAGCCATGGTGCCGGGTAATTATAATAATGAAACCATTCTTTCAACTTAACATACAACATTCCGTTACCAATAGTATGATCGGCGAAATTAGGAAGGAAATTTGCTTTGTTGCTGTTAAATTCCAGGTTGAAAATTTCCAACTCAACAAACCTATCCCATCCGTAATCGCTTATTGTTTTTAGCGGCCGCCCGAGATTCCAGAACACATTTCTATATCCTTTGCCGTAGTATTGATCAAAAATATTCTTGCTATGCGAGCCGTTTCGCAATACATCGAAACTGCCGTTGATCAATAAAGACAGAGGGTTGAACAGCGCATCTGACCCGAAGTTATTATCCGGGTTATAGTAATAGTACTTCTTTTCCTGGGCACTGGCTGATGCACAGAAGTAGAAAAGAATGATTGTAAAGTATAAATAAACTTTCAATAAGCGTTTTCTTTTAGCAAATGAAATCCGTTTGTTACTGGTAGTTAACAAATTGAACCGGAAAATCGTAATCGGCTTCCTTAATGGCTTGTATTACGGTCTGAAGTTCATCTTTCTTGGCACCCTGAATACGAACTCTTTCATCCATTATCTGAGCATTTACTTTCAGCTTGATGTCTTTTACAAGTTTAGTTATCTTTTTGGCATTATCCTTAGATATGCCGCTTTGAAGATTAATTTTTAACCTAAGTCTCCCGCCGGACGAAGGTTCCGGCTCATCCCATTTTAACACTTTAACCGATAACTTACGCTTAATGAATTTCGTCTGAATAATATCAATCGATTGTTTCAGCGAGTAATCATCTTTTGTGTTGATGTTTATGAGTTTGTCCTTTTTATTTAATTCTATTTCAGTTCCCGCATCCTTTAAATCGTATCTTTGACGAATCTCTTTTATCGCCTGGTTAATTGCATTGTCAACTTCCTGTAAATCAACTTCCGATACAACATCGAATGATGAATTTTTGGCCATCGTAAACCTCTTATTTTTTTGCACTAATATATTGAAAGAATTTACAACTCTGAAATTCCACTTTTGATTTCATTATATTCGCCATTACGTAAATAACAGCTGATGAACAAACCACGCTTTACATACCACAAGTATTCGCAATACCTTAAAAGAGTATTCGGGGAAAGGGTTCACAAGATTCCTATTAATGCAGGATTTACATGCCCTAACAGAGATGGCGCCAAAGGCGTTGGCGGATGCACCTATTGCAATAATGTGTCGTTCAATCCATTCTACAGTTATGATAATACGGATATTAAAAAACAGTTGGATGACGGCATTCGATTTTATTCAAAGCGCTACGGTGTAAACAAGTACCTCGCTTACTTTCAGGCTTATACAAATACTTACGGTGAATTATCACATTTAAAATTAATGTATGAACAGGCATTACTGCACCCGAGAATTGTAGGAATAGTGCTCGGAACAAGACCCGATTGCATGCAGGATGACCTCTTAGATTACCTTACCGAACTATCAGAAAGATTTTATGTGTCCGTTGAGTACGGTATTGAAACTGCACATGATTCGACTTTGCGTAACATCAACAGGTGTCATACTTATGCTGAATCGGTAAAGACGGTTGAACGCACCGCTGAAAGAAATTTACATACAGGCGTACATGTTATTTTGGGTTTACCCGGTGAATCGGAAGACATGATGATGACAACCGCGAAAAGAATTTCGAAACTGCCTCTCAATAGTATAAAAATTCATCAGCTCCAAATTATCAAACAGACTGCTATGGCTAAACAGTTTAAAGAAAATTCTGAATTATTTCACAATCTATCGTATGAAGAATATATCGATCTTGTAAGTAAATTCCTTGCATATCTTCCCGGATCAATTACTATTGAGCGTTTCATAAGTGAATCACCTCCTGATTTGATAATTCACCCTAACTGGAACGGGAAAAGGAATTACGAAATTGCTGAAAGGATTGAGGATAAGTTTCTAAAATCAAACCGGTGGCAAGGTAAATATTTTAATAATGGTAAATAAATCTTACCTGCGGCGTAACAAATTTGCTTGTCCGCGAGTCTCATTATATGAAAATTATAAGCAGTAAAGTTTTTAATAAATGACTAATTTTGTTTTTGCATTTCACTTATGTGAGGGAAGCAATATTGCATGCCAATAATATTTTAGTTAAACAAGTAGTAACCAAACAAGAGTTAAACCGATTCATAGATTTTCCCTGGAGAATTTATAAAGATAATCCCCATTGGGTACCGCCCTTGAAAAAAGACATCAGGATGAAACTAAACAGGAAAAAGCATCCCTTCTTTGAGCATGCACAAATGGAAATGTACCTTGCTTACAGGAACGATAAAGTGGTCGGACGAATAGCTGCGGTTGTAGATGATAGGCACAATGAGTTTCACAAAGAAAAAACCGGATTCTTTGGAATGTTTGAATGCGTTGATGATACCGACGTAGCGCAAAAACTTTACGCCACAGCGGAAAAATTTTGCAAAGATAAAGGGATGGATACATTTCGCGGACCCGTAAACTTAAGCATGAGTGATGAATGCGGCTTGCTTGTTGAAGGATTCGACTATGACCCGGTAATAATGATGCCGTATAATCCCGAGTACTATTTAAATCTATTCGAAAGCAACGGCTTCAGTAAGGCAAAAGACCTTTACGCTTATTTAAAGGGGGAAGTAGGTGTTGTAGACAGGATTGAAAACCTTGTAAAACGTGTGCGTGAAAAACAACATGTTAAAATCAGACCAATTAACATGAAGAAGTTCGATGAGGACGTGGAAATCATTAAGGAGATTTATAACTCTGCCTGGGAATTAAACTGGGGCTTCGTGCCGATGACTTCCAACGAAATGGATTTGATGGCAAAAGAACTGAAACCGATTTGCGAACCCGAACTTGCTTTATTTGCCGAAGTAAACGGCGAGCCTGTCGGTGTTAGTATTACCTTGCCCGATTTTAACAGCGTTCTAAAAAAAATGAACGGCAAGTTTAATCCCGTAACTGTTCTAAAGTTTTTATACTATCGGAAAAAGATAACGGGCTTACGTGGTGTTATCTTCGGGTTAAAGAAAGAATTCAGGCGCACAGGAATTAACACGGTGCTTTACTACGAAACTGAGATTCGTGGGGCAAAGCTTGGTTACAACTGGTGCGAAATGTCATGGAACCTTGAAGACAACGATTTGATCAATCGTTTCGACGAGGCTATCGGAGGCAAGCTTTATAAGCGTTACCGGATTTATGAAAGAGCTATTAACTGAATTTAAAATTGCGAATGACGCCATGTTCGAACTATTGGAAAAGATTAACCGGCGACCAGAGCCTTATGAGTTTTACACAACACCCGATATGTGGAACGATCCTTATGTGTCGGGACAAATGCTTAAATATCATTTAATGGAAGATGTTGATCTCGCTTCCCGCAATATGGATTTTATCGACAGATCAGCGAACTGGATAATTAATGAATTCAAAATCGGTAATGAAACATCCGTCTGTGATTTCGGATGCGGACCGGGTCTCTACACTGCGCGTTTCGCCGGAACAGGGGCAGATGTAACAGGGATTGACTTATCCGAATCATCGATTGAATATGCTTTGAAGGAGAGCTTAAGAAACGATCTTCCTGTCAACTATGTAATTGCCAATTACCTTGAATACGATACAAATAAAAAGTTTGATTTAATTACGCTGATTTTCTGTGACTTCTGTGTTCTTAATCCCAAGCAAAGAGACATATTGCTGGCAAAGTTTGTTAAATTACTTCAGCCGAATGGAAAGTTACTTGTAGACGTTTCAACGCACCATTACTTTTATAATGTTGAGCCGACCTATAACTATGAATATGTTAAAGCAAATGGTTTCTGGTCGGCGGAATCTCATTACGTTTTTAACCATACTTTTAAATATGATGGAAAAAAGCTCCTACTCAATAAACATGCAATTATCGAAAAGAACCGTACAAGAGAGTTTTTCAACTGGTTAAAATGCTATTCTTTGCCAGAGCTTAGAGATTTGTTTAGCAGGCATGGATTAGAAATTACCAATTGCTTCGGCAATATCGCCGGGGATTCATTGAATGACGATTCAAATGAAATGGCTGTTATTGCAGAAGTTAAGAGTTAGTCTGTAAATTCTATATTCTAACTCCTGTATTCTAGAAATGGTTAAAATATATTCCACTTCCTCTGCTTCAACACTTCGCCTGTAACAGGATTGATCATCATCTCTTCTCCCGAAGCCTTATAGCTTTCCCCTTCACCAAATTCGCGTGTGGTTGCTATAACATGCCATATGTATCGCTCTGCCGCTTCCGACCAACGAAATTCAACTGCCCATTCTTTTATTCCTTCAGGCAAATTGTTTTCCACACCAATTTCAATTGCGCGTTCTTTATCAACCACAAAATCACATCCATTATCTTCAAGAACACAAACCGGTATTCCTATGGCTTTAGAATTTTGATATAAGTTTCCTGTTGTGTCCGTAATGATTAATATTTTCTCATCAACAAAGTTGTAATCAAGCATTCGAAAGTTGTAGCGCACTTCATACTTGCCTCTTTTCTTTTTACTTGCCAAATAATCAGCGTGTATATACTTTTTAAAAAAATCTTTACCCACTCTCTCAACAATCAATTTATCGGTTTGTTCAAATACAAAATCCGGTACCTCAATGCTATCAGTTTTCAAACCGCATGTTTTACATGAGCAGGCATCTATAAATAAAATAGCGCAAGCGGTTACTGCTAATAATTTGGCTAACGGAGTTAGTTTTATATTCATTATTTTGCCGTGGTTAAATTATACATATTACTACAAAACCCTTATAACGGAAGGAATAATAAATAATAGAATAACGAAAGTCTATTTTATAACACTCAAGCAAGTAAAAAGAGTAAATTTTGTCAATCGAATTTATACTGATCTGGTTCATTATCCTTATGGCATCCTTTACGCAGGGGTTCAGCGGCTTTGGATTTCAGCTCGTGGCATTATCTCTTTTGTCGTTTTTGATCGATTTAAAGTCTGCGATACCATTATGTGCGCTGTTTGGTTTGGTCATTAATATATACCTTATTATCACTCTTCGGGGACATATCAAAATTTGGGAGCTAAAAAGATTAATAACAGGTTCGATAATAGGTATACCGTTAGGAGTTTATTTTTTATCCGAAGCGGATCCCGGTTTGATTAAACTCGTGCTGGGAATTGTTCTTATTATTTTTGTAGGGATATCAACCACTAATACGATAAAGGCAAACGGAATAAGTACAAAGTGGGGCTATTTATTTGGATTAGCCTCCGGAATACTGGGAGGTGCGTTTAATACCAACGGACCGCCCGTACTAATTTATTTTCATCTACAAGGATGGGATAAGTTTAAGTTAAAAGCCGCAATTACAGGTTTTTTTATATTCAGCACGGTAATGATCGTTGCCAGCCACTTTATTTCCGGGTTAACGGATTTTAACGTTTTGACCAACTTCTTATATTTTCTACCTGCCGTATTCGTTGGACAGGTTTTAGGCAAAATCATGTTTAATCGCATATCTTCCGAGCTTTATCATAAATTTATACTAGCTTTTCTTTTCGTCGTTGCCTGTATAATGATTTTTGGATGATTTTCTCTTGTTTGTTTTAATGAGACTGAATAATTTTAGTGTGTAAAATATTTTTAATTAATTGATCATAGGAGTTCTCTAAAATGATGGTTATAACAGAAGAGTGTATCAATTGTGCTGCATGCATTGATGAATGTGAAAGCAACGCAATATTCGAAGCCGGTGATGACTACATTGTAAATGATGAATCAAAGCCTGCGCTTTCGGAAGATCTTACATACATAGTTCCTGAGCTATGCGATGATTGCAAAGCATGTGTAGATGTTTGCGCTGTTGATGCGATTGAAGAACAATAAATAATATGCAATCTTAATCGATTGCTAACGAAGTAATTGATTTTCGAGTGGACCATAATACATAGATTTTTAATTATTAGTTAGCGATAAATTTTCCTTTGCTGAATTTTTACAACCCCTTTTGACTATTCGAAGGGGTTTCCCTTTTGGAAACGAATCGGAATTACCTTTCGGCGCAATTTTTTGAAAAGAAGTACTTCTTACAGACTTCAGGAAATCCTTCGAATTTAAGGTTAGAATTTCTCCGACCTTTTTCCTGACTTCCCCCTACAAATAAGATAGATATAAAAACAAGTACTCAAGAGAGATAGGAGATGTTGTGTCTAATTTAATATTATGGTTAGTTTCTAACTGCTTATTATATTTGTAAGAATTAAAAAATCTCCTGTTAGCTCAAAGAAAGCAGCAAAGATTCTTCAACCCGTTTGCAATGGAAGAAAATGTAATATTTGCGACTGCACAACGATATTCATGGAGCCATTCAGTGAGGATTAACTAAAAGTAACAGTCACATTATATTATGAATAAAATGATAATAAAATCTTGCTCAACAATATTATTGCTCTTGTTATTTCTATCAAGCGATTATGCTCAGCAAATAGAATCTTCCGATGAATTGCTTAAACGGATAATTGAAAAATCCGAGCAATCTAATAGCGATGCCCTTTTAATTTATAAGGAAGGTGAAATACTGGTTGAATCATATTTCGGCGAAAAAGAAAAGCCCGTCGAAACTATGTCTGTCTTAAAATCAATTGTAAGTATAGCTATTGGAAGATTACAAACATTGCAAAAGCTCGATTCATTAGATACACCCGTTTACCATTTTTTCCCGGAGTGGAATCAGGGTTTGAAAAAAAATATTACAGTGTTACATCTCCTAAATCATACATCCGGAATTCAAAACGTGCCAAATGCCGGTGCTGAAATTTATCCTGCACCCGATGCAATTCAACTTGCGCTTTCAGCAGACCTGAGCGATCCTCCGGGAGAAAAATTTAGCTATAATAACAAAGCTGTAAATCTGCTTGCAGGAATTATTGAAAAAGCTTCCGGTTTAAGAATGGATAAATTTATTGAGGAAAAACTATTCAAGCCCATGGAGATCACTCAGTTTAAATGGT
>JANQLA010000246.1 GCA_028280855.1 Melioribacteraceae bacterium | reverse complement strand
GTAATCCTAGCTTTTATGTCGCGTAATGTTGCCATATTCTTTTATCCTTAAATGCACAAAAACCAATACCAGGCAAATCCTTCCCCAATATTGGCATTTGGCAAATAATTATTTATAAAAGTTTATTCCTCAGTCTTCTTAAATTTTCCACCAAATTCGGTTAACGCTTTCTTGATGGTCTCTACCAACTCATCGTCAAGCGTTTTTGTTTCTCTAATTTCATTGAAAATATTGGGATAATTTAGATCAACAAACTCAAGCAGTTCCTTTTCATACCTTTTTACATCGCCAACGGGTATATCTTCAAGATATCCCTGGGTTCCTGCAAATATGCTAACCACCTGGCGTTCAACAGGCACCGGCGCATACTGCCCTTGTTTCAGAAGCTCAACTAATCTTTCACCTTTCGCAAGTGTCCTCTGAGTAACCTTATCGAGATCGGAACCAAATTTTGCAAACGCTGCCAATTCCCTATACTGCGCCAGGTCAAGTTTTAGTGAACCTACCACTTTGCGCATTGCTTTAATTTGAGCACTACCGCCTACACGCGAAACTGAAATACCAACGTTAATAGCCGGACGAACACCAGCATTGAACAAGTTTGGCTCAAGGTATATCTGACCATCTGTAATAGATATTACGTTAGTCGGAATGTATGCAGAAACGTCTCCTTGCTGAGTTTCTATGATAGGAAACGCAGTTAAGCTTCCTCCGCCCAGTTCATCATTAAGCTTGGAGGCCCGCTCAAGCAGTCTTGAGTGAAGGTAGAACACGTCACCGGGATAAGCTTCGCGTCCCGGAGGTCTTCTAAGAAGCAAAGCCAGCTCACGGTAAGCCACTGCTTGCTTTGATAAATCGTCGTAAATAACCAAAGCATGTTTACCATTATCTCTAAAGTGCTCACCCAAAGTGGCGCCTGCATATGGAGCAATGTACTGAAGCGGTGCAGGCGTAGATGCGGGCGCCGAAACAACGGTAGTATACTCCATTGCACCATGTTGTTCAAGCTTGGCAACCACCTGAGCAACTGTAGAATCTTTTTGACCAATTGCAACGTATACGCAATAAACAGGTTCAATTCCAGTTGCTTTTGCTTCTTCGCTGTGAGTGTATTTCTGATTGATAATCGCATCAATGGCTACAGCCGTTTTTCCTGTCTGCCGATCACCGATAATTAATTCTCTCTGGCCCCTACCAATAGGAATCATGGCATCAACAGCTGCAATACCTGTTTGTAAAGGTTCTTTAACCGGCTGTCTTGCGATTACACCCAAAGCTTTTCTTTCAATCGGCATAAACTTTTCATGCTCAATTGCACCCTTGGCATCAACGGGAATTCCAAGGGGGTTAACTACACGACCAAGCATGTTATCGCCAACGGGGAATGATGCGAGTCGTTTTGTTCTTTTAACAGTATCGCCTTCTTTAATAAGTGTGCTTTCACCAAACAATACGCAGCCAACGCTATCTTCTTCAAGGTTCAGTACCATGCCCATAACGTCGTTTGGAAATTCTACAAGCTCGCTCGCCATTACATTCGATAATCCGTAAACTCTTGCAATACCGTCGCCCACCTGGAGAACGGTTCCTACATCGTAAACCTCCGCTTCACTTACGAAACCCGAGAGTTGCTTTCTTAATATTGACGAAACTTCATCAGGTCTTACTACAGCCATTTTTATTCCTTAATCAATTTTCTAATTAATAGAAATTTTTTCGCTCAGCAAAGTCTTCTTTAACTTTGCCAATTGATTTTTTACCGATGCGTCAATTACTTTGTCGGATACTTTTACAGTAAATCCGCCGATAATCGAGTTATCAGTTTTGAAACTGGCTCGAAGTTTTTTCTTTGTGTACTCTTCGAGCTGATCTTGCAAATGCTTTTTCGATTCGTCGTCCACTTCCGATGCAGTAACTATCGCAGCATTGGCAATTCCTAATTGATCGTCTCTTATTTCATTGAATCTTTTTACTATATCGGGAAGAATATCAACACGCTTTTTCTCAACTACAAATTCTAAAAGATCCGATGTTTCTTTATTCACATTTTCTGTGAACACTGCATCAAGTATTTCTTTTTTCTTTTCGTCTTTAAGTATCGGTGAAGCCAAATAAGTTCTAAGCTCCTTCGAAGCGTTTAACGTTTCTTCAATCAATTGCATGTCTTGTGTAACTAGGTCAATTACTCCTTTTTCACGCGCAATTTCATCGAAAGCTGTTGCATACCTATTTGAAACATTAAAATTTGCCATTCTAGTTCTTCGCTAAATCCTGGAGGTATCTTTGCACAATTGTTTTTTGTTTTTCTTTATCCAAATTTTCCCGGATAATTTTTTCAGATGCTTCAACCGCGATAGTAACAACCTGATCTTTAAGTGCATTGAACGCTTCCTGGTTTTTACGCTCTATTTCTATTGATGCTTCATCTACCATTTTTTGAGCCTGAGCTTTACTTTCAGCCAGCATTTGTTCTTTTAGTTTTTCAGAATACTCTCTGCCCTGTGAAATTATTTTACGTGCTTCTTCCTCAGCTTTTGCAAGATTTGCCTGGGTATCCGCAACAATTTTTTCCGCATCGGCCTTTGCTTTCTCCGCTGCTTCCAAAGAATCTTGTATTCTTTTTTCTCTTTCATTGAGGGAGCTAAGGATTGGTTTCCAGGCGAACTTCATTAAAATCAAGAGTAGAAATATAAATGTAATTACGGTCCAGACAATCAAGCCAGGGCTTACATCCAAAAGCCCTCCTTGCGATTCACCTGAACTAACAGCAAAAGCTAACAATGAATAATTCATGTTAATCTTTCCTAAAAATAATTAGAGAGTACCGATAAAATATTTTACTTAAGCGCTAATAAAATACAGATTACTAATGCAAACAAGGATATACCTTCAATAAGCGCGGCAGCAATAATCATTGACGTTCTGATATCACCGGCAGCTTCTGGTTGACGACCGCTTGCTTCCATAGCAGAACTGGCTAGTTTACCAATGCCAAAAGCACCGCCAATAATTGTTAATCCTGCGCCAAATCCGGCTGCTAAATATGCGAATTCCATTGAGTTCCTCCTTTATAAATAGACTTTTTTAATGATCTTGATGAACTGCCATCCCAATAAATAACGAGGATAGCATAGTAAATATATAGGCCTGAATAAGTGATACAAGAATTTCAAGCATGTAAATAAAAAGTGCGAATGCAATAGATACTGGCGCTACATAATAAGTTTTTAAAATAAATATTAAACCAAGCAATGCATAAATAACAATATGCCCTGCCGTTAAATTAGCAAAAAGACGAACAGCAAGAGCAAACGGTTTTGTTAATAAACCCAAAAACTCAACTATGCCCATTATCGGAAGAAGCCAGCCCGGCACGCCGCTGGGTATCAATCCTTTGAAATACCCGAAAAAGCCGTTCTTCATTATACCGCCTGCCTGGGTAACAATAAACGAGATTACCGCTAAGGAAGCTGTAACGGAGATATTACTTGTAGCAGTAGCTCCACCCGGTATTAAGCCTAGAAAATTACACGTTAAAATGAAGAAAAAAACTGTGAGCAGGTACGGAAGAAATTTCTCGTATCCATGACCAATTGTCGGCTTTACTATCTCGTCTCTTACAAATAGAATAAGAACTTCCATAAAATTGGAAACACCTTTAGGTGTAAGCGACTTCTTGTAAGAATTAGCTACTTTTCTAAAAACAATAAACAGGATAGCAGCCGCTATCCACATGAATACAACATGGTTGGTGATTGTTAAATCGATCCCAAATAAATAGATTTCAGGCGAAGGTATAACCCCTAGAATGTACTTGCTGTCTAGTATGTGATGCAAAATCCAACTGGTATCTTCACCGCCGGACTGTGTTGCTGCAAGAGAGTCAATAACTTGAGTAGTATCCGAAATCATAAATGTCTATTCAGCTTTAATTCTTTTATAGCTGCTAAAGTATCCGATTTCAACAGCTAATTGCGAAAAATAAAAAATAAAGAAGAGTAATATAAATCCATCCTGATCAATATTCAAGAATTTTAATATCGTTAATATGCAGACAAGTAGTAAAAACAGCCTCGCGGTCATGCCTCCTAAATTATAAAATAAAAATTCACGATTGCTTTTTTTTTGTGTAAACCTAAATGCAATTAAAGCAAGGAAAAGATTTATGAAGTTGAGTATTGCAGCAACAAATATAGAAGTAAGCAGGTCAATGCCAATATAATCCAGTTTAAACAAGGTAAACGAAATTGATGCAACGGCTATGTAAGCTAAAGCAAAAATTAAGCTAATTTTTTTCATGCCTTTGCTTTTTATTTAACTGAAGAACCGTCTTAATAAAATTGTAGATACCTGCAAAACCGCCAAAGAATGAGAGCGTTATTGTTAGAATCGGTGAGGTTTCAAATTCTGAATCAAGCCACCAGCCCAGAGAAAACATAAGTATTATTGTTGCCGCCAGCTGGGTACCTAGCCCAAGGTAGGGTCCAACGTCTTTAAATGATTGAGAAACTTTACTTAATGAATTTGTTTTTTTAATCACCACTTTTTTGAGCAGCCTGCTGCGCAACTGTTTGGTTCATTGTACTGCGTCCGTCG
>JANQLA010000239.1 GCA_028280855.1 Melioribacteraceae bacterium | reverse complement strand
CTTACACAATACCTTTCTTTATTGCCTCGGCAACTGCTTCTGCCTGAGAGTGGACATGTAATTTTTTGTAAATATTCTTTATGTGAAACCTTACTGTGTCTTTGCTTACACCTAAAGTTAACGCAATAGCATAGTAGGTTTTGCCTTTAATCAGCTCCTTCAAAATTTCCTGCTCGCGTTCGGTGATAAGTGAATCGTCGGGTGTTAACTTTTTATTTGAGAGAAAGAATGATGTAACTTTTCGTGCGATGTGTGCGCTCATAGGTGCGCCGCCCTCGTGCGCTTCCTGAATTGCCTCGAGTATTCTTGCAGGATGTGTTTTTTTTATGAGGTAGCCGACTGCGCCCGCACAAAGAGCTTCGAATATCAGGTCGTTTTCTTCGTGTACGGTAAGCATCAAAATACTTACATTCTTTTTAAGTGCTTTAATTTTTTTAACACATTCAATACCGTTCATACCGGGTAATCTTATATCCATTAAAAGGATATCAACTTCGAGATCATTAATTTTTTCAAGGCATTCCTCGGCGGTTAAAAATTTTCCCGCGCAAACGTATCCTTCGGATCCGCAAATTAAGTTTGCTAAGGATTCATTTATAATTTTGTTGTCTTCGACTATTGCTACTTTTATTTTATTCATACTTATTTAATAATTCCCCTGAAAATTATTTTTGTACCTGCTCCTTTGACAGAAGCAATTTCTATTATTCCGCCAATTTGATTTGATCTGTTTCTCATGTTATTAAGACCATTGCCGTGTTTAAATGTTTCAACGTCAAAGCCTTTCCCGTTATCTTCAAGTTCGATTTCCAAAACTTTACCGCTCATAGAGGCATTAATATTTATTTCATTGCACCCACTGTGTTTCAAAGAATTATTAAAAGCTTCTTTGAATATAAGATAAAGATTTTTTCTGTATTCTATCGGTAGCCTTTTCTTTTCAAGAAATTCAAGGTTATTTATATATAGCGATATATCGGAATGCGCAAGAATTTCTTCGTAAGTTATTCGCAATTTTATCAGCAACTCGTATAAGCTGTCGCGCTTAGGATTAATTAGCCATACAATGTCGCTCATATTATCAATTAAGTCGCGCGCAATATCGCCAACTTTTTTTATTGTCTCCCTGTTATTCTCCGTTTTTGAATCATTCCTAAAAGCAACCACATCGGTTAGCATTGAAATTTCGGTAAGCCGTGTTCCGATGTCGTCATGCAAATCTTCGGCAATCTTCACCCTTAATCTCTCTATTTCGAGGTAATGTTTAAATTGGTCGTAGATTATCAACAGAATAATACCGATAATAATCAATAGCACCAGTAATGAGAACCACCAAGTCATCCAAAAGGGAGGAATCACATTAATAGGGATTGAAATACCTTGTTCATTCCAGATACCGTCGTTGTTTGATGCCTTTACATTGAAAACATAGCTCCCGGGATTCAGATTTGCATAAGTTACCAACCTCCTTGTCCCTGATTGAATCCAGTCGTCATCAATTCCTTCCATCATGTAAGCATATTGATTTTTCTCTGGCAGAATATAATTTTGTGCGGCAAATTCAATCAGGATAGAATTTTCATCATAATGCAAATCAACAGGTAGGTTATTGTTTAGATAATACCTGATCTCGTTGCTTCTTCTTGTTGTTATTGAATTGTCCAGTAGTTCGAATCGTGAAATATTAACCGGCGGAATATATTCATTAATCATAATGCTGTCGGGATAAAAATAATTGAATCCGTTTATCCCTCCGAAATAAAACCTTCCATCGTCCGTTTTACAATACGCATGCCCGTGAAACTGGTTGCTTTGTAAACCGTCCCTATAGTCGTAGAAAAGAACTTCATAAGTATCCGGTGAAAATTTTATTACACCCCGGTTACTGCTCAGCCAAAAGTAACCGTTATCATCTTCAAGGATTCCGTAAATAGCATCGTTAGCAATTTCATTAACTTCGAGATATTTGATTACTTCTTTTGAATCATAATTATATTGCTCAAGACCGCTGTTAGTACCAATCCATAAACGTCCTTTACTATCCTGGAAAATTGTCCATATATAGTTATTGCCGACACTGGTTTTTGTGCCGCTGCCGTGGATAAATCTCGAAAATGTTGAATCAACACGGTTAAATAAATTTACACCGCCTCCAAGAGTGCCAATCCAAATATTATTGTAACTATCTTCAAAAATGCTGTATATATAATTATGGCTTATTGATTTTGTATCGGCAGGATTATTAATAAAATGCACGAATTTATTATTGGACCTATCGTATAAATTTAATCCGGATAGTGTTCCGATCCACAAATACCCGTTAGAATCTTCAAACAAGCTTGTTACATTATCACTACTAATATCGTTTGGCATTGAGGTATAGTTATAATGGAAAGTTGAATTAGTTTTTTCATCAAAGCGTGTTAAGCCACCTCCGTCAGTTCCAATCCAGAGAATATCGGATTTATCCTTTAACAAAGTTCTTACATAATTATTTTTTAGCGATATGTTATAAACACTTTCTTTTAAGTTCGTCATTTGATTTGTAACATTATTAAATTTGTTCAAACCGTCACGCGTTCCGATCCATACGATCTCATTATCGGCGATCATAGACGTAACTTCGCTGCTGCTTAAAGTGTTTTTTTTGTAAGGATCGCTTCTTACATGTGTGAATTTTCCTTTGTAAGCAGTAGCTCTGTTTAGTCCAAGATCGGTACCTACCCATATAATACCGGATTTATCCCTGGTTAAAGACCAAACATAATTCTGTGAAATACTCTCATCGTCTTTTGGCGAATTAGTATAGACGTTAGATAAGTTTATATCGCTAGTATCATTGATTATAAAGTGAGCTAAACCGTTACTTAAGGTTCCAACCCAAACATTATTATAATCAATTTGAATTTCCCAGGCCTTATAATTCACAATGCGATTCTTTCCGTATTTAATTGGATAGTGGCTAAATTTACTCTGATGCAAGTTGAACTTGCTGAATCCATCGTCAGTAGCGACTAATGCAATTGAATCACTTAAAAGCTCGATATCCCAGACATAATCATGTTTCAGGGAATTTGGCACCCCGGGGGTATTTTGTATACGTTCGAACTTTCCTTCCGGGATATTCATAATACTAATACCGGCATATGTACCGATGAACAGTCTGCCGTCGATATGCTGCTCTATATCCCAGATTGTATTATTACTTAACGAGTTGCTATCATTTTCAGAGAACCTCCACACATCAAATTGAGAATTATGTCGAAAGCGGTTTAACCCGTCGTCGGTACCAACCCAAAGCGTCCCGGTATTATCTTCGAAGATCGACCTCACATTATTGTTACTTAGCGAGCCTTCCTCATCCGAAGCAATATAGTGAATGAACGAATTTGTGTTCCTGTCGTACTTATTTAACCCTCCTCCGAGCGTACCTACCCATATATTATGTTCGGAGTCTTCAAGAATTGTGAATACACTATTGTGGCTGATACTGGTTGAATCTCCGGGGACAGGTCTGAATACTTCGAAATTATATCCGTCGAACCTGTTAAGACCGTCAAGTGTACCGATCCACATAAATCCAAGATGATCCTGAATGACTGCAAAAACTGAACTTTGCGAAAGTCCGTCACGAATTAACAACCTGTCAAACTTATAATTTGTCTGTTGCGCCAATGATAGCGGGCTTAATAGGAAACTGAAAATTATTATTATTCGCAGATAGCGGTGCATTATTCAGCAATATTTTTTTCTGAAAGATAAAGATATCCATTGAGAAAAGAGTGGGCTTTTTGTGAGACCCATTTACAGCTCTAAAATACAGGTAAAGTACAATAAACTAGTTTTTGAAGTTGAAGAATTGCTTAGTCGCAGCAAAATATATTGCTGCGATCTAAGAAGATAAACAAGAGTTCCCTGGAATAATTTTGAAAGCCATATTACTTTATTAAATGCATGGCTCTCGTTTGGGTAAAACTCGATGTACTCAAAGTATAAAAATAAATACCTGTTCCGAGTTTAAAACCGTCGAACCTAATTGAGTGTATTCCCGCAGAATAATAAACATCACCTGCATCATAAACGACTTGTCCAATCAAGTTATAAACCTTGAAGTTAACCACATCGTTTTTAACCAGGCTAAATTCAATTTTAGTCGACGGATTAAAGGGATTAGGATAATTTTGTGAAAGTGAAAATTGTTCAGGTACAATTTTGTTGGCGGCTATCTCATTGATTCCGGTAACCATAGATGTATCGTAAGTTACAAATCGTACAGCGTCTGCCACAACTAAAGTCTGAGTAGTTGCACCATTTGTAATAAATACTGATTCGTTTGGAGAACCATCAAAGCTGTACTTCCCAATCAATTGCCAAGAACTTCCATTAATTGATTGATCTACTCTTACTGTATCAGAAACTCCTTCATGATTTATAATGAATGGAGTGTCTTTGGATCTGTTGGATGAAGCAACCCACCAACCATATACTTCATATTCAGCAGGCGTTTTTAATATTGGAATAAATTCATAGTATTTACTTCCATCACC
>JANQLA010000225.1 GCA_028280855.1 Melioribacteraceae bacterium | reverse complement strand
ATTTTTCCCAACTCACGTATTGCCAAACGTTTATCGTGTTCTATCTGGTAAATCAGCTCCTCTTTTGAATTAAATTTTTTTTCATCACGCAAACGTTTTACTAATTCCACTTTTAACAACTCACCGTAAAGGTTCCCGTCGAAATCAAACAAATGCGCTTCAAGGCTCAACTCGCCGTCGTCAACAAATGTGGGTCTATACCCTATATTCATTACACCGTATACAATTTCATTTTTAAACTTGCACTTAACGGCGTAAACACCCGCTTTAGGTATAAGTTTATACTCATTCTCTATGTTTAAATTCGCTGTCGGAAATCCGAGAATTCTTCCTCGTGTTGCCCCCTTAACAACCTTGCCCTCAAACGAATAATAGCGTCCTAAAAATTTATTAGCCAAAAAAAGATTACCACTGCCTAGAGCATTTCTTATTTTTGTGCTGCTAATAAGCTCGGAATCTACATCAACCGGATTAACGGTTACAACCTTAAAGTTAAGTTTAGCGCCAAGTTCCTTCAAAGTATTTTCATCACCGCCCCTATCTTTACCGAACTTATGGTCATGACCTATCACAAACTCGCTGAGGCCTATTTTATTTACAAGATACTCTTCAATAAACTGTCGCGAAGTTAATTTCGAAAACTCGTAGTTGAAATTAACAACAACCAGGTTATCAATTCCGGTTTTTGAAAGAGCTTCGACTTTTTCATCAAAAGTAGTTAGTAATTTTAAATCATAGTTTTTTGAAACAACTATTCGCGGGTGCGGATGAAATGTGACTACAACCGACCTCATATTTTTTTGATCAGCGGTTTCAAGTATTTTATCAAAGATGTGCTTATGGCCTAAATGCACTCCATCAAAAGTACCCACCGTTAGAACAGTGCCGTTATTCCTCGATATTTCATCTAAATTTCGAAATACTCGCATTCAATCCAAAAGCCTATAACATCATATTTCAATTATATTTTGATTTATAAAGAGATTCGAACTCATCGATATCCAAAGCATTATCCACGCTGTAATCGCCAATAGCTTCACGCCTCAGCGATTCAAGGAAAGCAACAGACCCGAGAGCTTTTCCAAAGTCTTCGGCTAAAACTCGGATATAAGTACCTTTGGAACAATTAACTCTAAAATTTATTCGCGGTAGCTGTACACCGGTAATCTCAAATTTGGTAATGGTTACAATCCTTTGTTCTCTATCAACATTAACACCTTTGCGTGCATACTTATAAAGCGGTTTGCCTTTGTATTTAAGCGCCGAATACATTGGAGGCATTTGCTTTATTTCACCTAAAAACCCGGGAACGCATTTATTGATAAGTTCATTGGAAATGTGCTCATAAGGTTTCTCTTCAATTACCCGTGATTCGCCATCCATCGTCTCAGTTCGTTTGCCTAAATAAAAAGTTCCTGAATAAACTTTTTCAGCATCCTGGTACTTATAAATTTCTTTTGTTTTTTTACCCGTACAAATTACAAGTAAACCTGTTGCATTCGGATCAAGAGTTCCTGCATGACCAACTTTTTTTACTTTAGTTATACCACGAATTTTTTTTACAATATAAAAAGAACTTACACCGGTTTTTTTATCAATTAAAATAACTTCGCCGGAACTAATGTTCGAATCATCTAAACTAATCGTTTTCTTTGTTATCATTCTTGTGTATTTCTTTGAAGATATTTTCAATCTTCTCAACATAATCCAAAGTGTCGTCAACGTAAAAATTAAGATCCGGAATATGCCTCATTTTTTTCAGCCTGCCAGCAAGCTGGCTTCTTATCAACGATTTAATATCGTTGAGTTTTTCAAGTATATCTTCCCGCAATCCCTTATCGTACACAGATACGTATACTTTTGCAATCTTTGCATCGGGCGATACTTTAACCGACGTAATAGTAATAAGGCCCATCTGCGGGTCTTGCAGTTTGTGCAAAAAAATTAAACTAAGTTCTTCTTTTATAAGTGCGTTTATTTTTTCCAAACGTATTGACACTAGTCGGCCAGTTTCTTTTTAGTTTCTATTACTTTATACGATTCGATAATATCGCCTATTTTTATATCGTTGAAGTTAGCAATGTTCAATCCGCACTCGTAGCCTGCATCAACTTCTTTAACATCGTCTTTGAATCTTTTAAGCGAAGCAAGATTTCCTTCGTAAATAACAACTCCGTCCCTAAATAGCCTTATCTTATCGTTACGGGAAATTTTTCCATCCTGCACGTAACAGCCGGCAACAGTACCAAGCTTAGGCACCTTGAATGTTTCGCGAATTTCGACAGTGGCGTTTAGCTCTTCTGAAAGAACAGGAGCCAGTAATCCTTCGAGGGCGGATTTTACTTCGTTAATTGCATCATAAATTACATTGTAAAGACGAATATCAACATTTTCCGTTTCTGCTAATTTCCTGGCATTAATATTCGGGCGCACATGGAAGCCAACGATAATTGCCTCGGAAGCAGCGGCAAGCAAAACATCGCTTTCGGATATTGCCCCTACTGCACGGCTTATAACTTTAACAGCAACTTCGTTATTCGAAAGCTTCATAAGCGAATCCGCGAGAGCTTCAACTGAACCGTCAACGTCGCCTTTCACAATAACATTTAACTCTCTAAAACCACCTTGCTGAATTTGCTGGGCAATCTGATCGAGCGTAACATGTTTAACCTGCCTGTGGTCTTGTTCACGTTTTAGCTGCTGACGTTTGATTGCAAGTTCACGAGCTTCTCTTTCCGAATCAACAATAACAAAACTGTCGCCCGCTTGCGGCGAACCTTCGAACCCAAGCACCATAACCGGTGTTGAGGGCCCGGCATTATCAACCTTCCTGTTTCTCTCATCGAACATTGCGCGTACTCTTCCATGGAAGTTACCCGCAACAAAAGGCTCCCCGATTTTTAGGGTTCCTTTTTGAACAAGTACCGTAGCAGTTATTCCCCTGCCCTGCTCAAGCTTGGTTTCTACGATGGTACCTCTCGCATTCCTGCCGGGATTAGCTTTTAACTCGAGTATTTCGGCTTCAAGCAAAATCTTTTCGAGCAGAAGGTCAATATTGGTTCCTTTCTTAGCCGAAATTTCGACGCACTGATATTTACCGCCCCAATCCTCAACAAGTATGTTTCGCTCAGCTAACTGCTGTTTTATACGTTCAATATTCGAGTTCGGTTTATCAATTTTGTTTATGGCTACAATTATCGGAACACCCGCGGCCTGTGCATGGTTAATCGCTTCATTAGTTTGCGGCATTACGGCATCGTCAGCCGCAACAATTATTACAACTATATCGGTAACCTTTGCACCTCTTGCGCGCATTGCCGTAAATGCTTCGTGACCTGGTGTATCGAGGAACGTAACATGCCTATCATTCTCAACTTCAACTTTATAAGCGCCTATATGCTGAGTAATTCCGCCCGATTCACCGGCTACAACATTGGCTTTTCTAATATAGTCAAGCAGAGAAGTTTTTCCGTGATCAACATGCCCCATAATTGTAACAACGGGTGATCGAAAAACTAAGTCTGCTTCCTTGTCTTCATAATCTTCCAAAACATCAGCGGTAAATTCCTCCTCGAATTCGACTTCAACTCCGAACTCATCCGCAACCAGGGTAATTGTTTCAACATCGAGTCTCTGATTAATCGAAACCATTAACCCAAGCCCGATGCACTTTGAAATTACTTCGGATACAGGTACATTCATAAGATTGGCTATTTCACTTACAGCAATGTACTCTGTAACTTTTATTTTCTTGGTTTCTTGCTCACGCTCAAGAGCCTTTAGTTCTTCAAGCTCTGCTTTTTCCTTTTTCTTTTTCTTTCGGGATGCTGCGCGATCTGCGACGTTTGTTTCGTCCATTGCGCTCATGGTACGTTTAATCGCCGCTTCAACCTCGCGTTTGTCAACTTCCGCTTTCTTAAGCTTCTTAAGCTTCTTCGCTTTAATTTGTTCTTCGGAAGTAGGTTCGCCTTTTTTTCGGGCTTTAACTTTAAGCTTCTTCTTTTTCCGCTTTGAATCCGTTTCGGATGCTGTTTCGGCTGTTTTTCCAGGTTCGGAAGTTTTTTTAGGCTTTACATCTTCCTTAGGCGCTGACTTAACTTCATCGTCCTGCTTTTTACCTTTTGCAGCTTTTCTCTTTTTAGGTTTTTCTAAATCAATTTTCCCGACAATTTTAAGACCGGTTTTCTTTTCTTCAATTTCCCGTTCAGACTTGGTTTTGTATACTTTTTCTTCAACTTGTTCAGGTTCGGGTTCTTTTTTTTCATCCTCTTTAGGTAAAGGTTCTTCTTCAACTTTTTCCGCAGTTTCCGTTTCAGCCTCAACACTTATTTCTTCGTCAACAACAGCGGTCTTTTCAACATCTTCAGTAATTTGCTCTTCCTGAATCTCTACTTCTTCTTTTTCCGAAACCTCAGTTGCCTCAGCTGGTGTTTCTTCTTCAATTACTTCCGCTTTTTCTTCTTCTACCGGTTCAACAACGGTTTCAACCTCTTCAACCACCGTTTCTTTTTCCTCTTCAAAGTTGTCCGAGTGCTTTTTATGAAACTCCGAAATTTTCCTGTAATGAATTTCGGCTTTCTCAATATCTTTCTTGAAATGAGAAGAAATGTCAGCCAGCATTTCATCAGTTAGAAGACTCATATGAGATTTAACCTTATGACCTTTCTGGTCCAGGAATTCGATTAAAGCTTCCGTAGATAAATTATATTCGGAAGCATATTTGTAAAGTCTTAATTTTTTCTTCTTGGTTTCGGGCATATAAATTGTACCTGGTTTTAAGTATTTCTATTCTTCTTCTTCTTCAAATTGATTCTTAATTATATCTATTATTTCTTCTGCTTTCTCCTGGGTCATATTCTCAATTTCTACCAGTTTTTCAACGCCTGCAGTTAAAACCTCAACGGCCGGATCGTACCTATTGTTAATCAATAAATCAACAACTTCGGTAGTAAGCTCTTCTCTAAGGTCCATTAACTCGATATCATCTTCGTATTCTTCGAACGGCTTTTCTTCCCTGATAACGTCAATTTCATAACCGGTTAATTTAATGGCAAGTCTTATGTTAACACCGTTTCTACCGACGATTAAAGAGACCTGATCGCTATCGGCAACTACGGTACATTTACCAGCTTCTTCATCAAGATCAATTTGTTTCAATTTTGCAGGAGCTAATGCACGCTGAATATATACCACCGGGTCGTCGGAGTAATTAATGACGTCAATATTTTCGTTATTCAATTCCCGCACAATTGCGTGTATTCGCACACCTTTCATTCCGACGCAGGCCCCAACGGCATCAATTCTTTGATCTTGCGACTCAACAGCAACTTTAGCTCTTTCGCCCGGTTCACGTGCAATGCCTTTAATGTCGATTACTCCGTCGTAAATTTCGGGAATTTCAATTTCAAACAACCTTCTCAGAAATAAATTGTCGCCACGGGAAATGATGATGAGCGGGCCGTTAGGTGTTTTCTTTATTTCTTTTACTACTGCTCTTACAGTATCTCCTTTCCTGTATCGCTCACGCGGGATCTGTTCATTGCGGGGTAAAAGCAGTTCGTTCCTGTTGTGATTAACCAGCACATCGTTTCTTCGCACCTGGTAGATATCACCGACAATTATTTCACCGAGCATATCATTATATTCTTTAAAGACTATCTCTTTTTCAATTTCACGAATTCTCTGGTTGAGGCTTTGGCGTGCAAGGTTTATCAATCGCCGGCCGAAACTTGATAGTTCAAGCTGCTCAACATATTCATCGCCTATTTCCAGTTCCTCTTCGTTTCCCTTCTCGTTTACTTCGTCTATGCTTATCTCAAGGTTTGGATCTTCAACTTCTTCAACAATTACCCGTTCAAGAAAAATTTCAATGTCGCCTTTATCCATGTTGGCTACAACGTCAAATGTTGCATCCTGCCCGTATTTTTTCTTAACCATCAATCCGAATATTTCTTCGATAATACCTGCAAGTACATCTTTATCAAGACTTTTTTCACGCACCATCTGAGAGAAAGATTCAACTATTTCGGTATTCATTTACCATTCCTCCAAAATCAAAAAGTAATTAAAACTTTTGCCGACGTTATCGCATCGAAATCGAGCACCAATTCTTCGTTCTTTTGCATACTAAATGTTAAGCTGCTGCCGTCTACCCTTTGGAGCTTTGCTTTAATTTTAGCTGCTTTATCATTTGTTTTATACTTGACTTCAAACTGCCTGCCAAGGTTCTTGGGATATTGTTCAATAAATTTAAGGGGTCTGTCGATTCCGGGTGAAGACACATCCAGTCTGTATTTTTGCGACATTGAATCTTCAGAATCGAATAAGTCGCAAATTTCCCTGTTTATTTTCGCGCATGCTTCAGTGGAAACTGCTTCAAGTCCGTCGATAAAAATTTCGAATACAGGATTGTTTGCAGTTCCCCGTTCAATAATATCAATCAAAAGAAAATTATTGTTTCGAATAATCTCGTCAACTTTAGCGGCAATATTTCTGCTAATTAACTTCATACAAACAAAAAACGCCCCATTGGGGCGAATTAGAATTTTAAATATACAAATAGATAGGGCAATTATCAAGGAAACAGATGCTTTAACAAATTATTAATATTTTAACATTTTTTTCATTTTAAAATCAGCATCTTTTTCGATGCGGTATAATCACCTGCTCTTAAAGTGTAAAAATATACACCGCTCGTGAAATTGCTCGCATCCCATTCAACTTTGTATGAGCCGGGCTTTTGCTTTTTATCAACCAAAGTTACGACCTCGCGACCGAGGATATCGTAAATGAGTAATTCCACATTTGTAGAGGACGCAAACTTTGCATCCTCTACTGGTATTGAATATCGTATTGTTGTAGATGGGTTAAACGGGTTAGGGTAATTATTTTCCAGTGTAAAAACAGCCGGGGTAACATTGGAATTTGCAATGGAAGTTACACCGTATCCATACGTCAAAATCTCAATGTCGTCAATATACCAGCCGTCCATTTCAACGGCGACATCGCTGTTAAGTTCAAACTTTATTAATATTTCCTTGCCCAGAAAATTAGTTAAATCAATTTCTTCGGTCGTCCATTCGATCACCCTGCCGGAATAAACAGGTTTGCCTGTCGGTTGAAACTGACCCGATCCGTTAACAGACAACTCACCGCCAACGGGAAGCCAGGTATTTCCTGAGTTCGAGCTAATAAGTACCTGACC
>JANQLA010000169.1 GCA_028280855.1 Melioribacteraceae bacterium | reverse complement strand
TTGATTGTGGGTTTTTCTTTAGAGTGGAACTCGTTCATATAAAGTAAGATGATTCCTAGCATTACATCTGTTTTAACGCCATAATAGCGAGCCAACTTTATAAGTTCCGATCGAGCATCATCGTTTATAATGCCCCAAATAAACTCATCATCTTCCATTACATTCCTCTTAAATTATTCTTCTCACTCTTTCGCCAACTTCCTAAACTTCTCAATTTTATCCTTTAGCTACAGGATTTCTTCTTCAAGTTCGGCAATTCGTTTTATTAAGTGTTCCCGTGTTTCTGCCTGGTATTTCACTTCTGCTTCTTCAACTATCATTGGCCGTCCGTTAAGCAGCCGGTTTTTATCACAGCTCAGTACAGTTAATTAGCCCAGAGTGCCGTAAATCTCTATTGCTCCACATACACAAACAAGCTTCTCCACCTTTTGCAAAACAACTGCCTATTTAGCTCAAATGAGAAACATATTAACTAAATTGTAAAATAACTTAGTATTGAACAACTTGCAACACATAAAAAGAAGTTAAGCAGGGTGCAGGCTAGAAGGTAAAACTATAAGTACAAAAACTTCCCAGGTCAGCGGAGAATAATGGTTTTTCAGTTTAATTACTTCTTTCATCTTTATTTTTTATATTTCGCGATCATTTTGAAACTTGTAGATTACTGAAATAATTATGAACAGAATTTAGGTACAGTTGTTTTGTACCTTTTTTTATTGGTGAGGATAGATTGGAATTAGACCGACCAAAATGTAATTGTGGAATATTCGGGATATTTGGGCATAAAAGCGCTGCTTTACAAACATACTATGGATTGCATGCACTGCAGCACAGAGGTCAGGAAGCTGCCGGAATTGTGAGCCTTTCCAATGAAGGTAATAAACCGATCTTTAAAATGTACAAGGATTTGGGACTTGTCTCCGATGTATTCTCTGATGAGGACATAATCTCAAACAAGCTTTCCGGTTTCGCATCCATCGGCCACAACCGTTATTCAACGTTTGGAGCTTCCGATTCCCGGAAAAACATTCAGCCTTTTATGGTTAATTACCGCGACGGTAATTTAGCTGTAGCCCACAACGGTAATCTTACCAATGCTAGAAAACTTCGCGGCGAGCTTGTTAACGAGGGAGCATTGTTTCAGACTTCGAGCGACACAGAGGTAATACTTCATCTTATTTCCCGGAGCAAATTATCCGACCAGGTGGAGCAGGTAAGAGAAGCGCTGATGGAAATTGAGGGAGCATACAGTGTAATTATTATGACTGACGACAAAATAATTGCCGCTCGTGATCCCAATGGATTTAAGCCTCTGTGCATTGGACGATTAGATGACGCCTATATTGTAACTTCGGAAACTACTGCTTTGGATATTAACACCGCGGAATACATAAGGGATGTTGAGCCCGGTGAAATGGTTGTAATTGACAATAATACGCTTAAAACAAAACAGGTTAAGTCTTTTTATTATAATGATATGCCTGATAATTCTTCACATTGTATCTTTGAGTATATTTATTTCTCACGTCCGGACAGCAGGATATTTGGTTCCAACGTGGATAAAATTCGGAGGAAGTTAGGAAAGGTTCTTGCACAAAATCATCCTGTGCGTGATCCCGATGGTGACAAAGTAATTGTTATCAGTGTTCCTGATAGTTCGAATACGGCTGCCATTGGATACCAGGCGCAATTGGAGAAACTTAACATTCCATCTAAACTCGAAATAGGGTTGATTAGGAGCCATTATATCGGACGCACGTTTATTCTCCCAAAGCAGAATAAACGGGATACCGGGGTTCGTATTAAATTTAATACGGTCAAGGGTGTACTGGAAGGCAGGACGATTGTGCTGGTTGACGATTCAATAGTACGAGGTACAACATCAAAACAGCTTGTGAAGTTAATAAGAGAGGCAAATCCGAAATCTATACATGTCAGAATTTCTTCGCCGCCAATAATTAATCCGTGCTATTTTGGAATGGATTTTCCGTCGAAAGGGGAACTCATTGCAAATAAGATGGAGCAGGATATAGATAAAATCAGAGATTACCTGGATGTTGATAGCCTTGAATATATGACAACGGAAGAATTACTGGAAGCAATGATGGATCATGATCCGAATGATTTTTGCACAGCTTGCTTTTCAGGCGAGTATCCGATTCCGTTGGATAGAGTTTATTCTAAAGACGAATACGATAATTAAATTTTTTTAGATTTCAGAGCAAATCTATCTTACATTTAATATCTACTTTAGAGCAAAGCGTTATTTTCTTATTTATTAAATAGATATCCTGATTATATAAAATAAAATATAGTGGTTGATATTTTATTATTTCAACCGTTGCAAACTACTATTTACGGCTGGTCTGGGATTTAAGGTCCGGAAGAACAAGAATGAAAATCAAGACTGAAGATTTTACTAAAATACCTAACCTGATTAGTTTTTTTCGCATCTTGCTCCTGATTCCTTTGGCGGTGCTGATTGGAAACCTTGAAGAAAACAGGAGCATAATAGTTGTAATAATATGTGTTGCCTTGGTTAGTGACATTTTGGATGGGTTCATAGCCAGGAAAACGAACCAGGTTTCTGAGCTGGGTAAGATCATTGATCCAATTGGAGATAAGCTTTTTGTGATTGTACTTGTAACAAGCTTATACATTTACAAAGAAATAACAGACCTATATTTTTACACAATTATTTTACGTGACTTCACTATTTTGATTGGTGGCATTATTTTAAATCGCATAATTAAAAAAGTCCTGCCTTCGAATTTACTTGGAAAAATATGTGTTCTGGCGATAGCAGCTTACATATTTGTGGTTTTAATTGGCTATAAAGATAGTTTTTATGGAGTTGCTCTTTATTATGCGGGTTTGGCACTAAGCTTTATTTCTGTGATTGGATACGCATACCGGGGAATAGAATCAGTTAAATGGTACAGGAAAAATGAAATTTCTTAAAAATCTAAATATCGATAAGCTTAAAAACGGTTTATCGAAAACCAGGGAGAAAATAGTAAATAATATTTCAGAAGCAGTTAGCGGTAAAGCTTTTGTTGACGATGAAACGCTTGACGAACTCGAAGAGATTTTAATTACAAGTGATGTAGGAACAGACACTGCACTAAAAATAGTTGAAAATGCACGGAGTACCTTCAGAACTCAGAAAGACAGATCTAAGGAAAATCTCATTTCGATTATACGAAAAGAAATGGGTGCATTGATGAAATCCGAGGCAAATTCAGGCATTGATTTAGACGAAGTTTCGAAATATAAGCCGTATGTAATTCTTATTGTAGGAGTTAACGGAGCAGGGAAGACGACTACTATCGGAAAGCTGGCCAGGAACTTTAGGGAATCAGGACTGAAAGTTGTAATCGGTTCTGCGGATACGTTTAGGGCAGCGGCAAATGAACAATTGGATGTCTGGGCGGAACGAGCAGGCGTAGAAATTGTGCAGCGCGATCCTGGTTCCGATCCTTCTTCGGTGGCATTTGATACTCTTAATTTTGCCAAATCAAATAACGTCGATGTTGTTTTAATTGACACCGCCGGCCGATTGCATACAAAGAATAACCTAATGAACGAGCTTCAAAAAATTTATAAAGTGATTTCGAATGTTATTGATACTGCACCCAACGAAGTTCTGCTTGTTGTTGACGGAAACACTGGACAAAATGCAATTATACAAGCACGGGAATTCTCTAAATATACCGATTTGACTGGCTTAATAGTAACAAAACTTGACGGTACGGCTAAGGGTGGAGTTATATTTCAAATTTGCTCCGAACTCAAGGTGCCTGTTAAATTTATAGGCGTAGGAGAACAGATCGACGATTTACAGACCTTTGACGCGGATAGTTACGTTAAAGCTTTGTTTGATCTGAAGTGAAACGATTTACTAGTTTGTATGTATAAAGACGATGCTATTTCTTAAGAGACCTAAACATAGAGTTTTTGATTACACTCCAAGACATTACAACCCCGAGGAAGATCAGGAAGAAAAAAGGAAAAGGCGCCTGAGATTCAGGCAATCGCGCCGATATGCAGCCAGACGCAAATCACCTTTTACATGGGTGATCTTATTAGCAATCATTCTATACTTTTATCTGAAGTTTACCGGACTAATATAAAAGGGAATTAGTTCGTGGATTCACTAGTGGTTAAGTGATCTGTTTTTAGTTTACATAATATACATTATGCGACAAACAATGATGTTTTTTATTCGTATTTGAAGAATCCTTCGCCCGTCTTTCTCCCCAGTTTACCTGCTGCAACCATCTTTTTTAATAACGGACAAGCCCTGTATTTCGAATCGCTAAAACCGTCATACAGTACATTCATTATTGCAAGGCACACATCCAATCCAATAAAATCTGCCAGGGTCAGCGGGCCCATTGGATGATTCATTCCAAGCTTCATTACGGTATCTATATCCTCGGCTGATGCAACTCCTTCGTAAAGTGTGTAAACAGCTTCGTTTATCATTGGCATCAATATTCTATTGGAAATAAATCCCGGATAATCGTGAACCTCTACCGGAACTTTACCCAAAGCTTCGGATAAATCACTGATAACACTAAACGTTTCATCGGATGTCGAATAACCTCTAATAACTTCCACTAATTTCATTACAGGAACCGGGTTCATAAAATGCATTCCAATGAATTTGTCCGGTCTGATCCCGTGTGCAATTTCAGTTATTGATATAGAGGAAGTATTTGATGCAAAAATACATTCGCTTTTTACGTGATCATCTAATTTTTTGAATATTTCTAACTTAACAGATTTCTCCTCAAACACTGCTTCAATCACCAAATCGGACTCTCTGTCTATGTTTTCAACGCTTTCAATTAATGTAATATTACCAAGCGCATTATTTTTGTCTTCTACAGTAATGATTTCCTTCTTAACTTGTCTATCTAAATTTTTAGTAATTTTAGCTAAAGCTTTGTCTAAAAATATTTTGTCGGTGTCAATTAAATTTGTTTTAAACCCTTTAAGAGCAAAAACATGAGCGATACCGTTACCCATTGTACCGCTTCCAATAACAGAAACTTTTTTAATATCCATTTCCTAATAACCTATAACTAATTAATATTTTTTACTATTAAGGCCGATGCTTCACCGCCTCCAATACATAGAGAAGCAAGACCGTATTCAAGTGATCTACGTTTAAGCTCGTGTATCAAAGTAACCAGTATTCGTGCTCCGCTTGCTCCAATTGGATGACCAAGTGCTATTGCTCCGCCATTAACATTCACATTTTCCGGTGTTAATCCTGCAAGCTTGTTTACCGCAAGCGAAACTACTGCAAAAGCTTCGTTTACTTCATACAGATCAATATCGCTAGTGTTCATATTAGTTTTACCCAATACTTTTTCAATTGCATCGGCGGGAGCAATTGTAAAATCTATTGGAGCCTTTGCAGCAGAACTTTGAGCTACAATTTCTACTAGCGGAACCAATCCAAGAGCGTTGGCTTTTTCTTCACTGCATACCATCAGTACGGCAGCTCCGTCGTTAATCTTAGATGCATTTGCAGCAGTCACTATTCCCTCTTTATCAAATGCTGGTTTTAACGTCTTTACCTTATCAAAATTTACACGACCTGGCTCTTCATCCACATTTACAGTTGATTCACCTTTACGAGACCTCACAAGGATGTCTACGATTTCATCTTTAAATTTGCCTTCCTCAGTTGCTCTAATAGCCCGGTTGTATGATTCAATCGCAAAGTTGTCAACCTCTTCCCTGCTCATATTAAAATTTTTTGCACAATGTTCGGCACAGTTGCCCATGTGAATATTATTTTGAACATCCCATAATCCGTCCAAAATCATACTATCCCATATCTTATCATGTCCCAGCCTATAGCCCTTCCTAGCTTTTGGCAATAAATAAGGAGTGTTCGACATACTTTCCATTCCACCTGCCAATATTAAGTCAGCGTCACTGCATTTAATAGCCTGTTCGGCAATCATAACGGATTTTAATCCGCTGCCACACATCTTATTTATCGTAAGACATTCGGTTGATTCCGGTAAACCGGCGTTTAGAGCCGCTTGCCTGGAGGGAGCTTGACCCAAGCCTGCGCTTAAAACGTTTCCCATTATTACCTCATCAACGTACTCAGGGTTGATCCCCGTTTCTTTAATAACCGATTCTATTAACTGGCCTCCCAGCTGCGGCGCAGCAATGGAAGACAGCGCTCCCTGGAAAGAACCGACGGCTGTTCTTTTTGCTGCAGTAATAACTGCTTTTTTCATAGTTTCTCCTAGTAAGAAAAGGAATGATTTTTAACAAAATTAAAAAAAAGATGAGACTATATAAAGCTGTTCGTATTAGTTAGTAAGCTTTATTCATCATCCTCGAGTTCGTACGATAAACAACATTTGAGCTTACCGCACGGACCGCTTAACTTTGATAAATTCGTGGTAATATTTTGATCGGAAGCAATTTGCGTTGTAATTCGTTTAAAGTTTGGTAGAAACGATGTGCAGCAGTATTCCCTTCCGCAAGAACCTATTCCGCCAACCTTTTTTGCTTCGTCGCGAACCCCTATTTGCCTAAGCTCAATCCGGGTTTTGAATATTCCGGCAAGCTCTTTAGCGAGTTCACGAAAATCCACGCGTCCATCTGCTGTGTAATAGAACAGGAGTCTCTTCCGGTCGAATTGATAATGCACACTAACAAGCTTCATATTTAACTTGTGCTTTTCAACTTTTTCCCTAAATATCGGACCTGCCTTAGCTTCATCTTCAAGGTTTGTTTGATACTTTAACAAGTCTGATTCTGTTACCTTTCTTATAACTTTCGGTACAGTTTCATTCAGTAAATCCAGTCGTTGTCTTCTTAGCTTTACTATGTCGCCAACCTCATCAACAAAAGCAATTTCAGTTGCTGTATCGTCAGTTATTAATACCATATCATCTTTCTCAAGCGGTAAGTTATGGTCAACAGCTATCTCGCAAAAGCTACTACCTAGAAGACCATCGCAATTGATTTCAATGATATTTCTTTTGTCAAGGTCTGCATATGTGTGGGGATGCTTATTGCATTCTGAACATTCGGTTTCCGAATGAAAGTTCGGGCAAATATCATTTACTAAGATTTTCTTATAAATATTATTTTGCTTTCTTTCAAACTCTTCAACATCAATGTTCGACTTTGCGCTACCAAGAAATGTTAAATCTATGTTATACACTTAAATTATCCGATACCTATATGTCCAATTTCCAATATAACATTCGATACGCAAACATTCAAGTTAATATTTGAGTCCCGGATGCTTGTTATAAAATTTAATTTATCAATAATTCCAAATACAGGACGATTTTTATACCTAGTATTAAATTTTTCTATCGTATCTGTATGCCCTGAAAAATATGTTATACTTAATCCTTCCCTGTTGCGCAGTACATCAATAAAACATTTTTGTATTACCTCAATACAAAAATAAAACCCTGCGGGTCCTTGATCTTTGAGGATATCATCGAAATAATTAAGAGCTGTATTAAACCTCCGACCTAGCGAATACCTTAATATATTGATGCACTTTTCGATAAAACCTTCAAAATCATTTTCAAGAAAGTGAACCGCTTTCGTTACGGAACCATCTGCAAAATTTGCAACCGATGCAATCAATTCGGGATCATAATTGTAGTATTCCACCAACAGCTTAATTACATCTTCGGGGCTGAGAGGATTAAAATTAATTTCCTGGCACCTGGATCGGATAGTCGGCAACAGCTTAAGCGGCTCACTGGTATGCAAGATAAATACCGTATTCTCGGGCGGTTCTTCAAGACTTTTTAATATTGCATTCTGCGAATCAATGCTCATCTTGTGAGCTTCATGAAGTATTATAGCTCGTTTCAATTCTGATTCATAATTTAAAGAAAGATACTTTCGAATATCCCGAATACTGCTGATTTTTATATTTTGTGCTTTTTCAATATTTACTTTAGCAAATGGGTTTTTCTTTTTTTGGTTGAGAGCCGTTATTACAGATTCGAGCAGCGTTTGTGATAGTTTTGCTGTTGGAAGATCATCAGACGATTCCCCCGGACCCCTCGGCAGGGCACAAACAAACTTAACATATGGTTCCTCCAGCTCATTAATTTTACTCTTAAACTTGACCTCTTTTTCCGCGATCAAGCTATTTACTTCTTTAATGAATTGAAGTGCGGTAAAATGTTTGCCAACTCCCTCAGGACCTGTAAACATTAGTGCATGGGGAACTCTGCTGGAACTTATTATTCTTTGGAGGTGATTTATTGCTTTTGATTGAAAACCGGCTCTTTCTAAAAATAGCGACATTCAATCAGTAAGGTTTAATTATATTCGTCTTCATCCAGGTAGAAGAAATCTTCGTCACTTGGATAATCCGGCCATATGTCTTCAATAGTTTCATATACTTCTTCACCGTCTTCTATTTCTCTCAAATTTTCCAATACTTCCAGAGGCGCGCCAATTCTATCAGCATAATCAATAAGCTCGTCTCTTGTTGCCGGCCAGGGAGCATCGTCTAAATACGATGCTAGTTCAACAGTCCAGATCATTCAGTATCATTCCTGACTTTAATTTTGCGATTGAGTTAGTTCAAAAATTTTCACGTCATCGTACATAAAATTTCTAGGATTTAATGCAATGCCGTTGTGTTTTATTTCGTAATGCAGGTGAGGACCTGTAGCCAATCTTCCGGAGCTGCCGGATAGAGCAATCAAGTCTCCCCTCTTAACTTTTTGACCTTTCTTTACTTTGAATTTCGATAAATGGCTATACAATGTTTTATAACCAAATCCATGATCAATAATAACAGTTTTCCCATGACCGCCTTTGGTGCTTGCAAATTCTACAGTACCGCCGCCTGGTGCGTAAACTTTTGTTCCCGTGTCAACAACTATGTCTTGACCGTAATGCATTCTTCTAATTTTAAGAATCGGGTGCATTCGCATTCCGAATCGATCGCCGAACCGGCCTATTTCGGTTGGTTTAATAGCCGGCAATGCATCGAACAGTTTTTGATTATATTCAAATGTCTCTTCTATCTCTTCAAAATTATTTAGCTCGAAATTTAGTTTAGCATTAATTTCGTCAACATGTCCGTTAAGTGAAGTAATCAGTTTATTTACATCTTCCGAGCTGCTTAACGAAATATTATCCGGTATCTTGCCGCCTGTGCCTACGTCCCTGTCTTCCTCAGTGAGCGGGTTAAGGTTTACCATCAGTCTAAGATCGTTATTAATTTCTGACATCCCTTCAATTTGGGTTTTGAAATCCTCGTACTTCTTGGCGTAGTTCCTCAGATGAGATTT
>JANQLA010000148.1 GCA_028280855.1 Melioribacteraceae bacterium | reverse complement strand
AAATAATTTTTAAGCATGTATGGAAACGCGGTTAGACTTTGATCATCAGTAAATTCAACACGAATAAAAGCATTTTCCTCGCTATAAACATTCGCAGTTACGTACTTAAACCGATTTCGGTATTGCAATATTTCTTCTTCAAAGTTTGCTGTTAACTGATTTATCCTCTTTATTTCATTTCCGTTTGGCAATTCCAATCTTACCATTAAATATGTCGGCTCTCCATATTGCCAAACCTCACCGTGTGTAATATGATTAAAAAATAAGTTTAAGCTACCTCCCAATGCATAATTAATATATGGTTTTAAGTCATCATAAATTTCGGTATCGAATATTGAATTGTATACAGTGCTTATATATGGAGTTTCTATTCTTGGCGGTAGGAGCCAAACCGGTAAACCAATTAATAACATTGATAAAGTAAGGCTGATCTTTTTGTGCGTAATAGTTTTTGCAAGTAGATCCGTGTAAACCTTCTTTGAAAAATTATTAAGAACATTTGCGGTTTTTCGTTTTGAGCCAGACAATGATTTATAATAAAAGAGCGGAACAACTGTAAACGAAATAACGAACGAAGCGATTAAAGTAAAGACAACGCCCAGTGCAAATTGTTCAAAGTATATTCTCAGCTCACCTGTTAAAAATAGCAACGGAAGGAATACCGCAATTGTAGTAATCGTAGAAGCAAAGACCGGAGGAAATATCTTTTTAAGCAATACTGTAATTCTTTTGATACCTGGAAACCGTCCGTGTTTTTCAAGATAATCCACAACAACTATTGAATTATCAACAATAAACCCAAAGCCTAAAATGAATGCAGAGATCGTTAACATATTCAATGGAAGTTTGAATATGTAAAACAATGTGAACGAAAATAACAAGGCAAATAAAATTGAAGCGGATATTATAAACGATGTTTTTATGCTTCTAAAAATAAGCAGCAGGATTACTACTACCACAACGAATGAATAAATACCACCCTGATATAACTCATTAAGCTCTTTCTCAATCGATTCGCTTTTATCAATTTCTTTTTTTATTACGTAACCTGCAGGGACTCTTTCAACAAATCCGGCAATTCTCTCCTTTACTTCATCAGCAACTTCTAAAGTATTTGTTCCCTGTTCTTTGCTAATAATTATGGAAACAGTTTCTTTTCCATTAATCCGGTAGAAACTTTCCGGTTTTTTATAATCATCAATAATAGTTGCAATATCTTTTAGCCGGCTGATACTTCCGTTGTTATTTGATTTAACAGGCTGATCAAATAATATATTTGCGGAGCTGAGTTCGTTAGATATGTTCACATACTTTTGTGAACCCGATCTTTTGATCGATCCCGCTGATAAAATTACTTCTGCATTTCGAACAGCGTCCTGTATTTCGGTATTGGAAATATTAAGTAGTTTGGCTTTTTCGTAATCAACAATAATTTCGATCTGCCTTTCAGTGCCGCCACGAACTGTAACTTCAGATACTCCATTGATTGCTCTTAACGGGTAGAGCATGTTTTCTATAACGTATTTTCTTATTACACTTGCATTTGCATTAGCTGATACCGTGTATGTTAAAAAACCCTGCAAGTCTTTAAAGTCATCAGGGACGTAATCTGAAAGACGCGGAGTGCTAACTCCAAAAGGAAGTTCCCCCTTAATGGAATGTATCTTTTCACTAATCTCAATCCTGGCAAAGTCCATCCTGGTATCGGGTTGAAAATCTAGATTAATATATGAGCTGCCCTCTGTAGACCTGGAAGTTATTTTCTTTACACCTTCGATTGTCGCCAGTTCCGCTTCAATCGGCGAAGTAACAAATGCTTCAACCGCTTCGGGTGAAACACCAGCCCAGGAAATAGAAACAGATAACCGGGGAAATTCCGCGTGCGGGGATAGCTCAACCGGTATGTTAAATACAGATACTAAACCAAGAACCGTTACACTTACGAATAGCATTGCAGAAGTAACGGGCCTTGATAGGAATATGTAGAATGTTTTCTTCAATTTTGAATTTAGATTTTAGAATTTAGAGCTTAGAGATAAGATTTATTATTTACGCACTCGATTGTTTATTGTTTTTAACGTACTTACGAAAATGGCTGTCAGCTCATCGGCTTCTTTTATTAATTTTTGTAGCAATTCGTTTGCAATTAATTCTTTTGATTCAATGATCTCCAACCAAAATAAAGTTTCATCAACTTCTTCTAATACAATGTTAATTTTAGAAATAAACTCCTTGTCACTTCTAGCTCTTTTAGCCGCCCGGTAATTCGCGCCAACTGATGTTCCGCATTTTACTAATTGGTACGCAATAACATTTGTAATATTATTCTTAGGCAATTGTTCGACCAACTCAATAACATCAAGCGAAAACTTAAATGTCCTCTCTTTTAAATCTTCCTTCATGTTTTTATCCCTTTCAGTTCTGATTTCTAAGGTCTAATTTCTAATTTGTACCCTGGCATCATGCGCCAAAGTATAATGCCCTTCAATTATTACGTCCTCCCCTACATTAATACCTTCAATGATTTCAATGTATTCATCATTCTGTTCACCAATAGTTACGTATTTCCATTTGGCTAAGTCATCTTCTACAACGAACACAAGACTGCGTCTATCTCTTATGAGTAAAGCGTCTTCTGGGATCAATACCCTATCTTCAAGTGATTCTATTTCGATATTGACCTGCGCAAACATGCCGGGCTTTAAGTCCGAGTGGGGATTTGATAATTCTATTGTAACTTTACAGGTTTTATTTTCAGTATCAATAAAGGGACTAATAAAAACTACTTTACCCTCAAAATGCTTTCCCGGGAAAGCATTAACTTTTACCTGAACCCGATTGCCCTTAGCTATATTTACTATTTCGCTTTCGAGCACTCCAACATCAATTCTTAATTTAGACACATCCAACAATTTAAATAGCTTCACTCCTGAATTAACTCTTTGTCCAACAACAAGATCAAAATCTCCTATAACTCCGCCAAAGGGGGCCATAATTTTTGTGTAAGCCAAATTAAGCCTCGCTCTTTCTTTGGCATTCACCGCCCTGCTGAAACCGCTCTTATTCAAAATAAGCTCTTCGCGTTTGGCGCCTGTAAATATTAGCTTTAACTCAAGCTCATCTTTTTTTAGGAAATATGATTCTTCATCAACTTTGCCCAATGAATAGTCTTGTTCCAACTGTGTAATCTGTTCTTCGATCTTTGATGCAGCGTTTAAACCAACACTGTCAACGGCGGTGTCTTTAGTTAAAAAGCCATACTCCACGCGTGCTTCAATTAACCTGTCTTCAGCTTCTTTTAATTCAATACGGTATTCCTTGTCGTCAAGCTGTATTAATAGTTCGCCGCTACTTACTTTTTTCCCTTCGTAAACATTTATCTCGTTTATATATCCTGCAATATTACTTACTACTTCGATCTCTTTATTCGCTTTAAGCAATCCGTTTGCGTTAGTTGATTTAATTAGTTCTCCTCTAATTATTTTGGATGTCTTTACATCAAATATAACTTCGTCAAGTTTATCATAATCTACATTTTGTATTTCTACAGTCGGCTCGGTTTCATCATTGTTACTAAACAAGTAAAACCCTCCCACTACAATTAAAATGATAATGAAAGGAATAAACACGTACTTCAACGGTATTTTCATAATTTAGTATCCATATTGTAAAATCTATCTCTTTTTACCACAGAGTTCACAAAGAATTCACAGAGCGCACAAAGAAATCTTAATATTTTTTCCTGGAAAACTTTTCAAAGTAACTATATAAAACAGGAATTATAATCAATGTTAAAAAAGTTGCGGAGATCAAACCACCCACCACGGCAATAGCTAAAGAAATTCTCAACTGAGTAGCGGCGCCAATCCCGATAATCATAGGGATCAAACCAAATATAACCGTAAAGCTATTCATTACAATCGGACGGAACCTGTCTCGTCCAGCCTGAATAATAGCATCCCGAACAGAAAGACCTTCCTCGCGTTTTCGTAAAATAAACTCAACTTTTACTACTGCGTCGTTATCGGCAATACCGACCAATATAATTAAACCCATTAATGAAATTATACTTATGCTTTCCCCAAGAACATACAACAGCAATATTCCGCCAATTAATCCGAGCGGCACCGAAAAAATAATAATAAAAGGAAACACAAATGACTCAAACTCCGATGCGAGTATCATGTACATCAACATTACGGAAATTAATAGCGCTATGTATAACGCGGAAAAGGACGCTTGAATTTCTTCGTTCACTCCTCCGACAGTTATCATTTCTTCGGGAGCTTTTGGCAAGCCTGCTATTACATTGTTTATTTTTTCGGAAACTTCATCAATGCTTGCGTCCTCAATAGCCGCGTAAACAAATAAAGTTCTTGCCTGGTCTTCGCGCCATATTTCGCTGTAAGTGTCGGTTAATTCAATACCGACAAGGGTTCTAAGCGGAATAAGAATTTCTCCCGAGTTAACATATTGCTCTAAAACTGTGTTGATATCATTCCGGTTTTCTTCGGTTGATTTAACACGGATACCAATCTTTTTATCGAAGTCTGAAAAAAATGTAGCCTCATTGCCTTTAACGGCATTCGTTATTTTATTTGAAACATCCTGTACATTAACGCCGTAAGCAATGCATTTTTCCCTGTCGATTTTAATATCATATCCAGGCAAACCTTTTTCAACACCGATAAATATTTCTTTTATTCCTGCAATGCCCGCTCTTTTAATATTATCAATTAAGAGGTCGGCTTTATTATATGCAGCGTCTATACTTTTATTTTTAATCTTTATTTCGATATCATATTCCGATGGAGAAATAACCTGTGTATAAGCTGTTTTAACTTGTTTAAAGGAGTAATCGACTGCCCCGAGATTTGTGAATATTTCTCTCAGCCGTGACTGGACATCGTAATAATCCTCATAGGAATCCAGTTTAACCAGCAAGTTTGTTTTGTTGATGGAAAATTGTTCTTTATTCAGAAAATCAAACTCGTTCACACGGCCGATGTTTGATACTATATTTTGTATTCCATCAACGTTTAATACTGCCCTTTCTATTTTTGAAACTGCTACAGCGTTACCCCTTAATGAAGTGCCTTTGGGAAAGTTCAATTCGACTATAAACTGATCGTTAGCCGATTCAGGAATAAATTCTTTTTTTATATCAATAACCGCGAACGCTGTTAACACAACCAGGAGTAAAGTCAATAGAATTACTTTCGGCTTATTGACAAGCGCCCATAATAGAAGCTTTTCGTACCATTCAATTAAATTATCCATCCGGTTATCAACCGACTTAAAAAATCTTCCAAAAATTTTATTCAACAATTCACTTAGAACAATGGATGACTTTACCAAAAGGTAAACTAGTAACTTTGTTGTAAGCGCAAATGGAAAACAAATATAAAACCAAACTTTCTTGAATATTCCGTCGCCCGGCTTTTTAAGCGTAATATAATTCTCGCCATATTTTTGTTTATCAATTTTAAAAATTTTATCGCGTGAAACTATTAACGGGATCAGGGTCAATGCTGCTATAATCGACGCAGTCAGTGAAAACGCTATAGCAAGCGACTGATCCCTGAATAGCTCACCTGTTATTCCACGGATAAATATTAGAGGCAAAAACACAACAATGGTTGTAGCTGTTGCAGCAACAACCGGCATTGAAACTTCTGATGCGCCTTTAATAGCTGCTTCTTTGAGCGAATAGCCCTGCTCTTTATATCGAACAATATTTTCAATAACAATAATTGAATTATCCAGCAGCATGCCCATTCCAACTGCTATTCCGCCGAGCGAAATAATGTTAAAGTTAATTTCGAACACGTACATTAAAAGTATTGTAATTACAAGCGAAGCCGGAATAGTAATAGCAATAGCAAATATGTTACGTAAGCTGCCCAAAAAGAAAAATAAAACAATGGTTGCTAAAATACCACCGTACAACACTTCCTGCTTTACATTTAGTATAGCATTTTCAATAAAACCGGAGTTATCAGAAACTACTATTAAATCAAATTCAGGGTACTCATTTTGTAATATTCTCACTACATCTTTTACAGTCTGCGCAATCGAAACTGTGTTGGATTCCGGTTCTTTGTAAATTAATAAACCAACCGTCTCAATGCCGTTAAGTCTTGTTAAACCTTCTCTCTCTTTAAAGTTTTCTTTAACATAAGCGATATCACTTAATTTAATCGAGCTTCCATTGGGCAAATATTTTAATAGTGTGCTGCCAATCTGATCAGTGCTCGTGTATTCACCGAACGTGCGAAGCGAATACCTGAAAAGCCCCTTCATTATTGAGCCTGCCGGAAGGTTAATATTGGATGACTTTAAAGAGTTTGCTATCTGTTCGAATGTTAAATTATACGCCTGCAATTTTTTCGGCTGAACTTCTATTAAAATTTCTCTCTCCAGTCCGCCTGTAATAATTGCCTGTGCAACTCCGTCAATCTGCTCCATCCTCCGTTTAAATACAACGCGAGCTGCTTCTTTTAAATTAACAAGCCGTTTGATCTCTGTTTCCGGCGAGTTGTGGTCAACGAAGTTTGAACTTAGATTCTCGAACTTAGAACTTAGATCTGAGAATTTAGAATTTAGATTTAAATCCGACTTCCGTTTTCCGGCTTCCGTCTTCTGAATTCTAATTTCTGAGTTCTGAACTCTGCCTTCCTCATTCTGACCTCTGTCTTCTGTGCTCTTACTTCTACTGTCTAATTTCTGAATTCTGAGTTCTGAATTCTGACTTCTTATTTCTAATTTCTGATTTCTAAGTTTATACGCTAACACAAGCGACATTATCGGTTCCGCTGAAGGATCCGCCCGAACGATCGTAGGTCTGCCGGCTTCTCGTGGTAACGCGAAAGCAACATTATCCAGTTTTTCACGCAGTGAAAGAACAGCCATATCCATATCAGTGCCCCAGACAAAATCTATAGAAATTACGGATACACCTTCCTTTGATACGGATGCAATCTTTTTTACACCGCTTATAGTACCAATTGTTGATTCAAGTGGTTCGGTAACAAGTTTTTCAATTTCTTCGGGAGTTGCATTTTGATAGTTGGTTTGAACTACCAAATGAGGCAAATAGATATTAGGTAATAAATCTATACCAAGCTGACTAAATGCAAAAATGCTTAAAAATGCTAAACCAAGAAAAAGCATTATTGTAGTAATAGGACGGGAAATAGAAAGTTTTGGATTCATATTCCATTATATGTATTTCTTATTTTAGATTATTTGATTTAATTTATATAGACTTTTTACTCCACTAATTTCTAATAGAATTTAATATTTCAGAAATTTTAATATTAGATAGAATTCCGGAACATGAAGTTGAATCACTAACGAAAGTTAATTTATTTATCTCGACTATTTGTTCTCTCACTTCATTATGCATTATAATATTATCCAATGATATATTATATCTTTCAAGTAGATGTATTGTATAATGATCTAAGAGATTTAGATTGCTCGCTACTAGGTTCATAATAATTAAAATTTCCATCAAGACAAATACCTATTGATCCCCAGTCAGGATCAAGTTTTAATGCTTCTTCTATTTCTTTATTCGTAAGACCATTTCTTATACTATCAGCTAGATCGTTAGCTTCTAATCTTTGCCCTGATGCGCCCCCATTACATTTAGATTTCTTCCTTCATATATTGTACCATCAAATTCAATAAAGTAGTGATATGCAATATCTGAATATCCCAATTTAGTTGTTTGGAAAAATAAACTGGACAAGAAACCAGCTCTAGACCTCGAAGTTGAATGATGAATTATTATTTTATTCAAAATTATCTTTAAAGAGCCATCATATCTATACACGTTTGCACCTTCGTCTTGATATCGTGATAAATATGGATTTTCGTTAAACCTACTTTTAATTTTGGATAATTCAGAATCACAGCTAGTAAGTAAAACAATTAGAATTGTTTCAAATATTACAAAGATTAAAAAATATTTTTTATTTTCACACCACAATTATATTCTCTATAAACAATCGCATAATAATAACTAGTAGTTAGGCAATTTATGGAAAACATCTAATACAGTAACTCGTTTCATTTCATAATCAATGAGATATATATTTGAATCTGTGGGAGTAATATTGATTGCAAAACTAAATTCTTCAGGACCCCTTCCCTCACCACTGAATGTTTTGAGCAAATTTACTTGTTTATCAAAAATCCATAACTTTTAACTATATGATCAGTTATTAAAATGTTATTATTCAAACTTGGATATATTTGTTTAAACCAAGATATAGTGAATCACTATTCAAATGTACCAAGGTATCTACCGCAAAAAGTTCTTTTTGCGGTAGATACCTTGGATTATAAATATTAGTCGACTTAATTTGAGCACCCTTGAAAAAGGAAATATCCTATGGTAAGTAAGATTTGTGATATTATAAATTTCTTCATCATTTTTAACTTTAGTATTATTATTTTAATAATAAAAAATATTAATTAATTAGATTAAATAGCATATTCTAAAATTTCATAAATAGCTTATAATTAAATTATCAAAATTCAGATACCTGCTAACTAATTTAATTATAATGTTATCATATATTTGATTGATAAGAATCAAGAATTTGGTGAACATCCAAGTATAAAAGTTCTACCAATTTTGCACAACCAGATAATGAAAAATGCTCTCCATCTATAAAGTATTTTGAATCTTTAGGAAATTTATTTGCGAGATCAATAATATTAATGCTATGCTCTTTACATACATCATACAAAGCTTTATTATATAGTTTCATTTGTTCATATCTTAACGCACTATTAAGTTCTTTTTTGAGCCTTATCTGATCTAATCTTATCCTAGTTGTTTTATCTATTTTATAATCCCATAACAAAGGACTAGTAATAAATGTTAAATTGATATTATTATTATTG
>JANQLA010000110.1 GCA_028280855.1 Melioribacteraceae bacterium | reverse complement strand
TTCTATAAGTTACTTTTGAGCCGAACTTTTCGTGATCATCGTATCTTATGCCAAGAGTAGCAAAAAAGTTTTGAAAGGGAGTAATTTGATCCTGAATATAAACACTGTTTGTTTTAGCGCTTTGTTCCGGGAATTTAGTTTCGAACGGCCCCCATTGACTTTCGGAACGGAACGATGTTGTTGCCTGTTCTACTTCGGTTTCTAAGCCGATTATTATTCTATTCATCGGTAAAAACGTGAGCACATTTTGCAAACCGTATTTTAAGCGTGTGGCATTGCTATAATTGTTTGATGATACATCGGGACGAATTTCATCAACTTTATCTGTTGCATGCGAAATTTTTCGTGTTACGCCGCTGTACAATTTGCCCTGCCAATTGTTGTTCAGAAGGGAAAAATTTGCATTTAAACCAAATACATTTTCTTCGATGTCGTAAATGTAATTTGGATCATCACCGTCCGGATTCGATTGATCAATACCTGCTTCCGAAAATGTGTAGCGGTAATTCGTTGAAACATTCAAATTCGGCAGAAGGTTAAAGCCTGCTTGCGCCGAAGCACTAATGTTTTCGAACTTATCCTTTTCTGTTGCACCGTATTTTTTCGATATAGCCGAAATACCGTCTGTTTGCAGCCTGGAAAAGTTAACAGCATAGTTAATAATTTTATAACTGCCACTAGCAGATAAATTACCGGCAAAATGATTATTGGACCCGGCCTCGGTCAACAAGGAATAGCCCGGCTTACCTTGTCCGTCTTTCGTTATAATATTTACAACACCTGCCATTGCTTCGGAGCCGTAAAGCGTGCTTTGGGGGCCGCGAACAATTTCGATCCGTTCAATGCTGCTTACCATAAGGTTTGCAAGGTCGTAAGCATTATTGGTAGAACTAGCGTCATTCATTTCTATTCCGTCAATTAAAACCAAAGTATGATTGCTATTTGCGCCGCGAATAAAGATTGATGAAATCCTTCCCGCGCCGCCTTGCTGAGTAATTGAAATTCCTTCGATTTCCCTCAGCGCTTCGAGCGCAGTAGTTTTTTGCAGTCGGGAGAGTTGCTCCGAAGTTATAATCGAATAAGAGCTTGCAACTTCTACGGCTGAGGTTTTTGTTTTAGTTGCCGTAATCAGAACTTCGGCCAGCCTTGAGTTAATAGTTTCCTGTTGTGCCGCAAGCGAAATTGTAAGAAGAATTAGAATGGTAAAAAATTTTGTTTGCATCAAAGTTACTCCTTATAAATTGTTAGTTGTAACTTCGACGGGTATTGGAATTATAAAGATAGGACTGTTGTCCGGCTTTAATCCAACCTATCCCGCGAAGGTTGATTAATTTATGACTGTTTACGGCAGGTCTCCTGGCTTCGGACTCCGTCTAACGCCTTCCCATCCCAATAAATTGGAGCAGTGGCATTGGTTAGAGGATTAAAGTCCTTCACAGTTGCGGGGCAGCACCGGAATCTAACCGGTTTCCCTATTAATCTTTTGAACCATAAACACAATGTTTAAGAACGGCCGTAACTTATTCAATAAAACCGAACCTTGCAATCAAATTATTGACCACGATAAATTTACTCATCGGCAGGAGCCATTATTGCTGACAACAGGAAATACATAATTAAACCGGGTATAATGATCGACACAATTGATAACACCAGCCACAAGGTTCTTACTACCCAATGCGGAACCCCGAACCAGTCGGCTATTCCACCGCATACTCCTAGAAAATAGCGATCTGATGACTTTTTAAATTTCTTTACCATGTTACCAAAACTTAAAAACCTTTTAGCCAATAACCTAAGGCCACACCAAAAAATGTTGCTACGGAGTAACCAAGAGTTCCGCAAAGTATCGCAGGTATTACAAGTCCCTTCCATTTTCGTGCGGCTGCCATTGCAGCGGCTGTGGTTGGGCCGCCCATATTTGCATTGGACGCTACTACAATTTCAGCCAAATCAAGCCTGAATAATTTTCCTGCGCCGAGCAGAAAAATCAAATGTACGAGCAGAATTAGGGCGGCAAATAAAAATAATACCGGGCCATACTTAAGAACAACAATTATACTTGCGCTTGCCCCGATGGCTGCAAAGAATATCTGCATCAGGAAAGTACCGATTAAATCAGCCCCTTCAATTGAACCAACGGCTTTGGGGAAAAGTGAAGCGAGGCTTACAACAAGTGCGGTAATAATTAATATCCCGCTTCCTTTTATGCCGATAAGATCCTGGGCGTAAAATCCAACTGCGCAAACGATGGCGGAAACGGATAACGCTTTTGCCATATTCATAAGCGATATTGTTGGCGGGTTACTATCAACTTCACTTTGCGAATCGTTAGATTCCGTAATCCGGTGATCATGCTTCGGAAAATATTTTTGTAGAAATTTTACAGACGGAATAGCAAACAACACCATAAAATATGCGGCCATAACCAAGTTATCTGCCGCTATGCCTGCGGCAAGCAAATCGCCCGATTTAAGCTGAACCGCTTCCGCAGCCGCAACATAGTTCATTGAGCCGCCGATGTATGTTGAAGAAAATATAGCTGCGAGCTGCCAGCCGTTCGGACCTAACGGAATCATGAAAAATGCAATTATGGTACCTACTGCTGTGCCGATTCCACCGAATATAAAAGCAATGAGCGTTGGACCAGCTTCTTTAATTATACGGCTGATATTCGCTTTGAACAGCAGCAGCGGAATAGCTAACGGTACAATGTACGACCATACAACATCATAAGCCGCTGCACTTGTTGGGATTACCGAAATGTTAGTAAGAATTAATGTTGTAAGTATTGAAATAACGACAGCCGAAAGCTTTGAGCCCAGCTTAGTTTTTTCAGCCCAAAGGCCAAAGGCTCCGGCTGAGATAAGTATTGCCCAAAGTATCCAGTGTTGATCAGGGGCGATTAATGTGTTTCCCAAATGGTAAACCCTTTCTTTAAAAATTGAGTTATATAAAAAGAGCTAATATAAAATAGCAAATTTCAACCGGTAAATTTGGTTTTAATTAGCGGTTCACAGACTGGAAAGTATGTGTTACTAGTGATAATGAATTGTCAGCCAAAAAGTCTTCTCTGTTGGATGAGTTCTGTTTACACGATGCTTTTTATTTTTTGGAATAACAAGATAATCTCCGGGCTTCAAAAAAATGGATTCTTCTTCAAACTGAATTTCCGCTTCGCCTTTTAGTAACAGAACAAATTCGTTTGTTTTCTGGTCGTACCAAAAATCTTTCGGTGATGAGTGACCTTCGGAAATTATTCGTTCTACAAAGAAAGAATCAGCCGGTAAAATTGTTTCAAGGAATTCGTCGGTTAGGTTTATTCCTTCTGTTTCAAATATATTCTTAACTTTAGCTTTCATCTTTTAACTCACAACTATCTTCATTATCTACTCTGATTTGTTTGTACTTTTGGGCCTTCTTAGTGCTCATAGTGGTTCGCTCTTAAAAGTCGTCGAAGAAATTCTTAACCACAACGGACGCAAAGGTTGCACAATGTTCACAAAGAAACCTGCATTACAAAAGTATCAAGACAAATCTAATTATTTTAGAGAGCTTTATATTTTATTGTTGTTAATTCCATTGTGCTCTTCGTGCCTTCTTAGTGTCCATCGTGGTTTGCTCTTTAAAGTCGACGAACACATTCTTAACCACAATGGACACAAAGGTTTCACAATGCTCACAAAGAACCGTGTATCACTCTGCGGATACCGTTTTTTAGTAAGTTTACATTGAAATTAATGAGCAACCCTAATTTTGAGTCTGACAATTTAAGATAAGTTAGTATTTGAGCAAGATGAACATCAGTTAAACTCTCTACAGACTTTATCTCCACGACAAATTTACTTTCGATAAAGATATCTACTCTGTATCCGATATCTAGTTTTACATCCTCATAAACTAATAGTAATGGTTTCTGTTTTTCTACTTTTAAACCGGCTTTCTTTAACTCGAAATACAAACATTCCTCGTAAGCGCTTTCTAATAAACCAGGTCCAAGCGCTTTATGAACCTTTAATGTACAATCAATAACAATTTTAGAAATTTCATTCTCATTCATGATTAACCCTCCTCTTAGTTTTTACATAATCAATAAGAAAGAAAACCTAAAGATTTTATAGCAAACAAAAAGATTCCAGATAATTTTTAGTTAATTCTACTAATTCCATTGTGCCCTTTGCGCCTTCTTAGTGTTCATCGTGGTTTGCTTTTTAAAGTCGTCGAACAAATTCTTAACCACAATGGACACAGAGGTTTCACAATGTTCACAAAGAAACCTTCATTACAAAAGTATCAAGACAAATCTAATTATGTTATGGAGCTTTAGTTTATCGCTTTTTTAATTCCATTGTGCTCTTCGCGCTTTCTTAGTGCTCATCGTGGTTCGCTTTTAAAAATCAATAATTTACCACAACTACTCTAAGTTCATCTGTAGATAAAGCTTCATCCAAAACTTCGCTGATTTCGATAGGATCATCCGGATTATGAATATGTTTTACACAAGGTTCATACGGAGACAACAACCGTAGCAACACTTTCATATCAATCTTTTGTCCGCCAGTTGCCGCTGCTTGCTTGTTGTTGAAAATAACAATTTTGATAGACACGTTCCTGCTGACCGCTTCCATAAGACCAATATGCCCGGCGGAAATAAATCCGAAGTCACCGGTTAAGGCCCACACGTGCCTGTTGCCTGCTAAATAAGCGCCCGTAGCTAACGGAATACTTCCCCCGATGTACGTTACTACATCAATACAGTTATAGGGCGGCAAGCAATAACTACTGCTTGAGCTGGTATCACCGCAAACAATACCTGTTTTATACTGTTTAAAGACATCGAAAAACGGTTGATAACGCTTCACCGATTCTTTGTATCGCTTGGGTAAACCATCAGGGATGCTTGGTAATTCCGGCTCAACAATGTTTTCAAAATTCGTTTTAAGTTTATTGGCGGTAAACTTTTTGTATTGGTAATCAGCGAATAGCGGATGGACTACATGCGCCAGTACGTTCCTCTCATAATTGAATGCTTTACAAGCATCTTCCCTTCTCTCGTATTCAGTTTCTTCCTCTAGTCTTGAAGCATCGACCAACAATGCGGTTGGTGAATTTCTTCGCTCGGAGTAATGAAAGGCTTTCAAAATTTCGTCATAAATATTTGCCGGATCTGCTTTGATATGCGGAAAACTCATTCCACTCAGGAAGCGGTCGCCTTCCATAATATTATCAGAATGTGAACCGCTAAAATCTTCGAATATAAAAGTTACGAATCCGGCAGTTACTTTAGTAAACAATGAATCAACGGCTGAGTTAGCGGATTTTGCAATGCCGTGGGCTTTCATTAAAGCAGCCGATCTTTTACCTGTAATCGCAGCTCCATGAGCAATTGTATAGGCAACTTCTTCATGAAACGATATTGGCAGCATCTTATTCGATATCTCGTTAAAAAGGCTAAAAACTTCACTCCCACCGTAACCGGGAACATTTGTTACAACCGCAACTCCTAAATCTGCAAGTGCATTTGCAACAGCTTCTTTAACTGATGTTTTCATTTCTCAATTCTCTAATTGTTTTGCCAGGCTCAAACTCTGAACATCCTGGCCGGTTGGTGATTGAAATATCTTCAGCTCAAACAGGTTAACAACCGCAAATAGGTGGTCGAAAATATCCGCCTGTATTTCTTCGTACTCTACCCAGGCTGTTGTTGTTGTAAACACATATATCTCTATAGGAATACCGTTTGAGCCGGGTTCGCGTTGACGAACCAGGAATGTAAGGCCTTTGTGTATATCTTGCCGGCTCTTCAAATAAGCTTTTATATAAGCGCGGAAAGTGCCTACGTTGGTAAGCCTTCTACCGTTAATTAATTCCGATGTATTAACTTTTTTTTCCTTATTAAAATTATCTACTTCGACTAATTTTTTATCGAGATAATCTTTAAGTAGTTCGAATTTTCCAAACCGTTCTATCATTTCTTCGCTGCAGAATTTTACGCTGGAAAGATCAATATTAATTACTCGTTTAATACGGCGGCCGCCAGTCTCGGTCATTCCGCGCCAGTTCTTAAATGATAACTCAATTAGTTTGTGCGTAGGAACTGTTGTAATGGTTTTATCGAAATTACGAACCTTGATTGTATGAAGCGCAATGTCCATAACATCACCGTCAACACCGTATGCAGGTACCTCTATCCAATCACCGACTTTTACCAGATCATAAGAAGTAATTTGAATGCTGGCAATAAATGAAAGAATAGTGTCCTTGAAGACCAAGATCAGAACGGCCGTTAAAGCGCCGATACCTGCAAGTAGCTCAAATATACTTTGACCGGTAAGTACGCCAATAATAATAATGCCGCCGACTATATAAATAATAATTTTAATTACCTGTATGTAACCTTTGATCGGCTGTTTTTCATTTTTGGTTATAACCTCGTAAATATCGTTTACCGAAGTAAGCACACTACTAATAATGAGTACTACAATCAATGAAGTTAATGCTGCGGAAAGATTTGATAGTATTACATCAAGATCGGGCAATACATACGAAAACTGGTTTATAACTATAAGCGGTGCAATAAAAGCAACGCGTTTCAACAAACCTTCGTTAAGCAGAATATCATCATACTGAGTTTTGGTTTTTCCGACGATCGTTTTTACAAACCGAAGCAACACCTTTTTTACAATTAAATAAACCAGGGCGGCTAATAAAATAACACCTAGCACCTGGAGAACATCCAGGAACATAGGGTATTGCTCGAACCAATTTTTTATCGAATCAATCATTTTTTGTCCTCAATCAATTCATTATAATTTGTAAGTAAGTTTTTCATTCCGGATTCATCAAGCCTGTAAACCGTCCAGCCCGAATTCGGTTTAGCGCCTAACGACTCATAAAAATCGATTGCAGGCTTATTCCAATCGAGAACCGACCACTCGAACCTGCCGCAATTATTTTCGGATGCAATTTGTGCAAGGTTAACAAGCATTTGCTTCCCGTATCCTTTCCCTCTCATCTCATCCAGCACAAACAGATCTTCAAGGTACAATCCTTTCTTACCCAGGAAAGTAGAATAGTTATAAAAGTATAACGCAAAGCAAACGGGCTGCCCGTTAGCATATCCTAGTAAACAGTGTGCATTTGAAGAATCGGCGAATAAAGATTTTTTGATCAGTTCGGGTGAAGCTGAAACTTCGTTTGACAATTTTTCATAGTCGGCTAGTTTTTTAATAAATTCTAATATAATATGTATATCAGATTCCTGCGCTTGTTTTATGATTAGCCTATCTCGCAACGGGGAAAATCCTAAATTATTATCTCTGTTAAATAAAATTAAAAAATAATAATTGCAGGAAGAAACTATATCTTGTTTATTAAGCATTTAACGCAACAATTAATTTTGATGAATAACGCAAAAAACAGAAAAGCATATTTAGCGTGGGTGTCAATATGTGTAATATGGGGAACTACCTACCTGGCAATTAGAGTTGGTGTTGAAGATTTACCGCCTATGTTATTTGCCGGGTTCAGGTGGCTTATTGCCGGGCCAATGTTTCTGATGATACTGCTTTTTCGGAAATTTAAGCTGCCGCGTATAGATGAGCTTAAACCTATTGCAATAATCGGTATTTCACTACTTGGAATAACAAACGGTTTAGTAGTGGTAGCTGAGCAATGGATTCCAAGCGGAATAACAGCATTGCTTATAACTACCTTACCGTTCTGGGTAGTTGTTGTTGAGCTGATTTTCCTTTCCATCAATCGCTTCAACTTAAAGGTAGTAAGCGGAATGCTTTTATGTTCGCTAGGCGTTGTAATAATTTTCTCAGACGACCTCGAACATATGACGCATGTTGACCATCTCCTGGGAATGCTATGTATTTTGATTGCAATGATATCATGGGCAGGCGGATCATTGTATTCGCAGCGAAAGAAATTAACTGTTCATCCGCTTATGTCTGCATCTATTCAAATGATTTTCGCAGGTGCTGCACAAACGGTCGTCGGCCTGTCGTTAGGTGAGTTTTCGGAATTTGTTTTTACTGGCGAAAGCTTTACAGCTTTTGCATACCTTGTATTTGTGGCGTCTATCTTTGGTTTCGGTTCATACATTTATGCTATTGAGCATTTGCCGGTATCGTTTGTTACAACATATGCATATATAAATCCGGTAATAGCCCTGGTGCTGGGAGCGCTTGTGCTTAATGAAAGATTAGATGCGTTTATAGCTGTAAGCGCAGTAGTTATAATACTAGGAGTTTGGTTGGTACAAAGCGGAACAACAAAATCTAAACAGTAAGAATTTATTGTTTGACCCTTGTTCGAATCAGCCAAGCCAATTTTCGGTATGCATCCAGATTTTCTCTTTTACCTCGATTGTGTCTTTAATTTTAACTCGCGTAACAGGTTTAGTGCCGGGTT
>JANQLA010000093.1 GCA_028280855.1 Melioribacteraceae bacterium | reverse complement strand
TTAACAAACTGCCTTTTGTTAAAAGTAAAAGAAGCGCTTTAAGCGGCAGAAAAATTAATATTAGTATAAATCCATCGGCTGTTAAACGAACTAAATAGGTTTTACAATAATGAAATTAGATACAACGGATATAAAGAAAGATTTCTGGAAAAGCCTTAAAGAATATTACGATGATCCCGAAGTGCTAAAAGCAAAGGTTAGTGAATTTGCCGACGGGGTTACCGATGATTTCAACCCGGATGAAATGAACAAAGTTTCGCGCCGTCGATTCCTTGCGTTGGTTTCTGCTTCCGCTGCTTTTGCAGCTACTGCATGCACCGATTACCAGGATAAGGGCGAAATTATTGCTTACACCGATAGACCCGAAGGAGTGCTGCCGGGTAAGCCGAACTTCTATGCAAGCGTTGTAAACGGTAAAAGTGTCTTGGTACGTGTTCGCGAAGGAAGACCAATCAACATAGAGGGGAATCCCGAACACCCAATATACAAAGGGAAAATAGACGCACAAACCCCCGCGACACTTTTAAATCTTTACGATCCTGAGAGACTGAAAGATCCGCTTAAAAATAGACGAAGAACCGAATGGAAAAAGTTAGATGCCGAGATAGTTGATTTGCTTAATTCTGCGACGCAGGAAGGCAAAGAAATTGCAGTAATTACCGAGCGCGTTAGCTCACCTATGACTCTAAGTATTATCAACGATTTTATTGCTAAATATCCTACTGCCAAATGGTACAGCTATGAAGTAGCAGGCGATGAACACAAACGTATCGCGTGGAGCAAAACCCATGGTACGCGAAACGTACCAAGCGTTAAACTCGATGAAGCTAAAATAATTCTTTCTCTCGAAAGCGACTTCCTTGGCAGGGAAGGCAATACTATTGAGAATACATTAAAATTTAGTGCAACACGCGACGCAATGAAAAGTAAGGATTTCAGCAGGCTTTACTCCGTTGAAGGATCGATGAGTCTTACGGGCATGAAGGCTGATTATAGATTGAGGCTGAGGCAGGATATGCAGTATCAATTTGTAATGGGTCTGGTTAATGAACTTGGTGTAAAAAAAGATATTGGAAATGTGTCGATGCCTGCCGAAGCCTCGAAATACAATTTGGCATCTGTTGCCGATGAATGCGGGCTCGATAAAATTAAGCTAGGATACCTTGTTGATGATCTGGTTCAAAACCAGGGCAAAGCAATCGTTATCGGCGGGGATTCACTGCCTAACGAAACTTTAACAGCAGTTAATGTTCTGAATGAAATAATCAGTGCAAACGAACTCTACGATTATTCATCTGTTGAGCTCGATCATCATGAATTAACTTCGCTTGATGCCCTTAAGCAAAATCTCATTGGTGATATGAATGAAGGCACAGTTGCCGTTGCAATTAACCTTTCGGCAAACCCGGCATACAATCTGCCGGCTGCGCTTGGTTTTTCAGATGCTTGGGCAAATGTGCCCACAACTATTTCCATTGTTGAAAGTGAAAATGAAACATCTGTTAATTCTAACTTTGTACTTGCTTCCAACCACGAACTTGAAAGCTGGGGCGACAATTACAGCCGCAGCAATGTATATGAACTTCGTCAGCCTGTTATTGCTCCGATATTTAACACGCGTCAGGCTGATAATATAATGCTTACTTGGATTAACGGCAGCGCTGAAGCTTATTCGGATGAAGCAATACACAAATATTTAATGGATGTTTGCAAAAGGGAAGTTTACGATAAACAGAATCCGGCGGCTGATTTTAAAAACTACTGGTATAATGTATTACATGACGGTTTCATAGAGCTTAACAACTCTATTGAAACACCTGCAGGAGTAAGAGTTTCCTCGGTTGCAGACCCTGGTTTGAGCAGCGATAAATTCGTGGTACACTTACAAAACAGCTACTACGTTTCAGACGGTAAGTTTAACAATAACGGCTGGCTGCAGGAAATACCGCACCCGGTTTCAAAAATTGCCTGGGATAATTACGCCGCCATTGCACCGGCAACTGCAAATGAACTCGGCGTAGAAAACAACGACATTATTAAAATTGAAGCAAACGGAAACAGCCTTGAGATACCTGCATTTATTCAGCCCGGAATGACGGAGAAGACGGTTAATATTGAGTTTGGCTACGGAAGAACTGTTGTCGGCGATGTAGGTAAAGGATCCGGTTTTAATTGTACTGTACTTCAATCGGATGTTGGTGAGTTTGTTATTACCGGCGCTTCTGTATCAAAAGCATCCGGGACATATAAATTAGCTTCGACACAGGAGCATCATTCGCTTGATGATGATTTCGTTAAGGATTTCCATAAGAAAAGAAAAATAATACAGGAAGGAACTTTAGCCGAGTATAAACTGAATCCAAACTTCCTCGATAAATATAGATACGAAGAGCTGAAAGGTATTACCCGCGAGCATAAATACGACGGGGTAAAATGGGGTATGTCAATCGACATGAATAAATGTACATCTTGCGGCTCATGCATTACTTCGTGCAACGTTGAAAACAATGTTCCCGTTGTTGGTAAAGACCAGGTAGAACGCGGGCGCGAGATGCAATGGATGCGGCTGGATCGGTATTACTCGGGGACGCCTGAAGAACCCGAGGTTAGTACCCAGCCAATGCTTTGTCAACATTGCGATAATGCACCCTGCGAAAATGTATGTCCTGTAAACGCAACAAACCATAGCCCAGACGGATTAAACCAGATGGCTTATAACCGATGCGTTGGAACGCGTTACTGCGCGAATAACTGCCCGTACAAAGTAAGGCGATTTAACTTCTACAATTTCCGCGATCACTTTGCTGATGCATATTACGATAACGAACTTTCGTATCTCGCAAATAACCCGGAAGTTACTATACGCTCTCGCGGTGTAATGGAGAAATGTACTTTCTGCATACAGCGAATAATGGAAGCTCGCGAAGATGCCATAAAAGAAGGCAGGGAAGTTAAAGGCAGTGATGTTAAAACCGCCTGTCAATCAGCCTGCCCGAGTGAAGCGATTGTCTTCGGCGATGTGAACGATAAAGATTCCGAAGCAGCCAGTCATGTAAATCATGAGTTAGGATACACCGTTCTGGAATTGCTGTATGTTAAACCTAATGTTACTTATCTAGCAAAACTAAAAAATACTCATTCGGAGGATTCTTAGTGGGAGTAATTGATTACACACAAGAGGCACCGGCAATTGAGGGACGTCCTCCGCTGCGCGAAATAGATGATCTTATTTCCAAACCTCTTGAATCTAAACCCGATAAAAAATATTACATAGCATTAGCCATAACCACTTCAATGCTTGGCATCGGCGGTATTGCGCTTGCAGCTTCTTTATACTGGGGTACCGGGCTTTGGGGAAATAATAACCCTGTAGGCTGGGGATTACCCATAGTAAACTTCGTCTTCTGGGTTGGTATTGGGCATGCGGGAACACTGATATCGGCTATCCTGTTCCTGCTTCGTCAGCGATGGCGAAACGGTATCGCGCGCTTTGCCGAAGGTATGACCATTTTTGCCGTGATGACCGCCGGGTTATTTCCGCTTATTCACGTTGGACGACCATGGCTCGCCGGATATTTGCTGCCTTACCCGAATCAGCATTCGCTTTGGGTTAACTTTACATCGCCGTTGTTGTGGGATGTGTTTGCAGTAACAACATATTTAACCGTTTCATTTATTTTTTGGTACGTCGGCTTAATTCCCGACTTTGCAACCCTCCGCGATCGCACTACAAATAAAATTAAGAAGGTTATTTATTCTGTAACTAGTTTGGGATGGCGAAATTCCAACCGTCACTGGCAGCACTACGAAATGGTTTATCTTATTCTTGCCGGATTCGCAACCCCGTTGGTTCTTTCAGTACATACAATAGTAAGTTTCGACTTTGCAATTTCAATTATGCCCGGTTGGCATACCACTATTTTTCCGCCGTACTTCGTTGCGGGCGCCGTGTTCTCAGGTTTTGCAATGGTGCAAAATGTGTTAATCTTTATCAGAAAGATTTTTAACTACGAGCATATCATAACCATGGATACGCTCGACAAAATGAATAAAATAATGCTGCTTACCGGAATGATGGTTGGATATGCTTACGCGATGGAATTTTTTATTGCTTGGTACAGCGGTGTTCAGCCCGAACAATTCGCTTTTATCAACAGGGCTTTCGGACCGTATGCATGGGCGTACTGGATTATGGTTTCGTGCAACGTTTTATTCCCGCAGCTTTTCTGGATTAAAAAAGTTAGACGAAATATTCCAATTATGTTCGTTGTAGCTGTGCTTATAAACGTAGGAATGTGGTTCGAACGATTTGTTATTACTGTTACTTCATTATCAAGAGATTACTTGCCTTCAAGTTGGGCATATTATACACCTACAATTACAGACGGTGCAATTTTACTTGGTAGTTTCGGGTTGTTCTTTACTATGCTGCTCTTGTTTACAAAGACTCTGCCTGTTGTTTCAATTGCCGAAGTAAAAGCAGTTGTAGATGGAAGCCAGCCTTCCCACGGACATGAAGCTTCTTCCGAAGGAGGTGGCAAATAATGAACGATAAAATTTTATACGGATACACCGGAATTTTTGATACACCGGACGAAATTATAAATGCCGCTGAAAAAGTATCCGACGCCGGCTATAAAAAGTACGACATAAACACTCCGTATCCTGTTCACGGAATGGACGGGGCAATGAAGCTGCCGCCTTCTAAGCTTGGCTATGCGGCACTGGTCTTCGGTTTAACAGGCACTTTTGCCGCTCTGGCGATTATGTATTTTATGTCGGTTCTCGATTATCCTATTGTAATAGGTGGAAAGCCGTTCTTTGCGTTTCCCGCATTTGTACCGATAATGTTTGAAGTTACGGTTCTTTCTGCTTCAATTGCTACTGTCGTTACTATGATTGCATTCTTCTTCAAATTTCCGAATATCAGTCATCCGCTTCATGGTACGAATTATATGAAGAAAGTATCCAGCGATAAGTATGGTGTATGCCTTCAATCAGAAGATGAAAAATTCACGGAAGACGGCGCCAAAGAATTATTAGCAAGTTTGAATGCAAAAGATATTACCCCGATCTATTTTCCCGATGAGGTACATGAGAAACAAACTGTATTTGAACCGAAATTTATTAGTCTTCTCCTGTTTGTCGCCATTATTACATCCGGGGGTACATACTTTGCATTAAACAAGCTGATGTTTATGCTTCCGTTTAACTGGATGATGTACCAGGAAAAAACAGTTCCGCAGGAAAGCAGTACAATATTTGCCGACGGGTTCGGAATGCGACCGCCTGTTGAAGGCACAATATCACGCGGAAACATGCCTTATCAATTCAAAGATCAGCCGGAGCTTGCTGCGATGCTATTGAAGAATCCCCTGGTGCCTGATGAACAAACTTTAGCAACGGGTAAAGAAAAATACGATATCTATTGCAGCCCGTGTCATGGTTATTTCGGTGAGGGCGACAGCCGTCTTCGCGGACAGTATCCTAATCCGCCGAGTTTGCATTCGGAGAAATCAAGAACTTCATCCGACGGCAGTATTTACCATGTAATCTCAGCCGGGCAAAATATTATGCCGTCTTATTCTACGCAGTTAACAAGGCAGGAAAGATGGGCAACAGTTTTATACGTAAGAGCTTTACAAAGATCATTCAATGCTAAGGAGTCCGATTTAGAATGAGTGCAGTTGAATCGAATTTTGAATATGTAAAAAAGGATTTACCGGCAAGCTGGAATAAGCTGGGGCTATTGTTAACCGGTATCGGGTTGCTGCTTGTTGTTGTTGCGTTCTTTGTTGATCATACAAGGGCGGCTTTTAACAACCTGATTATGCTGATGTTCCTTAGCAGCATAGGTGTAGGAGCTTTATTCATTATTGCACTTGAATATTTAGCGGGTGCGGTTTGGAGTACTCCTTACCGGAGAATTATGGAATTCCTTGCAGCAACTTTGTTGATACTTCCGCTTGTCGCTCTACCGGTTTATATGAATTTACATGACTTGTTCCACTGGACGCATGAAGAAGCAGTACAAGGCGATTATATCCTTGAAGCAAAAACTCCGTATTTGAACATCCCGTTTTTTACGATTCGTGTTGCTGCATTTTTTGCGGTTTGGATTATTTTCTTCTTCCTCCTAATCAGGAATTCGAAAAAGCAGGACGAATCCAAAGATCAAAGTTTAACGACGAAGAACATCAGGCTCAGTGCTATCTTTATGCCTTTCTTTGCGATAACTTTAACTTTTGCTTCAATTGACTGGATGATGAGCCTTGAACCGCATTGGTTCTCGACCATATTCGGAGTTTATTATTTCTCTGGCACTGTGCTGGCCGCATTAGCTGCGGGCACTTATGCTATTATTGTTTTGAATGAAAAAGGGTACTTCCAGTTCAAACTTGTAAAAGATCATTTTTATAGTTTGGGCGCGTTGATGTTTGCTTTCATAAATTTCTGGGCTTATATAGCTTTTAGCCAGTTCATGTTAATCTGGTATGCGAATCTTCCCGAGGAAACTTTCTGGTACCTTAACAAGTGGGAAGGCAGCTGGATGTTTGTTTCAATCGGGTTGATCTTTGTTCACTTTGTTATTCCTTATTTCGGCTTGTTATCGCAGCCTTCAAAGATGAACCCGAAAAACCTCAAGTTTATGTCACTATGGATATTGTTCGCACACTTTTATGACTTGTACTGGCTGATAATGCCTACTTACAGTGCAGACGGAATTGCTTTCGGCTGGATGGAACTGGCTTTTCCAATTGCAGGTTTAGGCCTGCTGATACTTATTTTTAGTATGCGTGCTAAAAATCAAAACTTGTTGCCGATTGGTGATCCAAAGTTAAAACGGGGATTAAATTTTAGACTTTAGTTGCGGTAAAAATATGAGTAAAAAATTACCTGAAGACGAAATAAATTTTGTTGAGTTATTAAAGAATCCTAAAAGATTATTCGGATTAACGTACATCTACTTTTTAGTGATACTTCTTATCGCGGGAATATTCTACGTTCATAACATCGATAAAATTTCTTTCAACGAGGTCCCGATATCGTTTATCGATTCATTAAATATCAACCGTGATATTCCTGAGAAAAAGGGCGGGATAATGCCTGCTGTTGATTTGGATTTAGTTAAAATGCCCACCGATGCTATGATGGAGAATGGACGGGATTTGTACGAAGCCAATTGTGCGTCGTGCCACGGGTCTGAAGGAAATGGTCAGGGCCCAGCCGGCGTTGCATTAAATCCTGCGCCAAGGAGTTTCCTTGAACCGGGCGGTCAATGGACGAATGGAAACACTTTTTTTGATATGTACAAAACTTTACAGGAAGGAATTCTACAAAACGGAATGGCTGCTTACGAGTATATGTCTCCCGAAGATCGGATTTCAATGATTCACCATGTAAGAACTTTTTCAGATTATCCCGAAATTACAGACGAAGAAATTTTATTGAAACTTGATGTTACGTACAACCTTTCGGCGGGTGTTACAGTGCCGAACCAGATTCCAGTTAAAAAATCAGTTACTTTAATTGAATCGGAGTTTGAGTCAATACTGAAGCGACCTTCATTTGGAGAATACTTAGAAAGCGCTAAAGATTCAAAGGGAGCACGGTTGCTTAACAAATACACTAACGCTCCGAAGTCAATTATAAGAAGCTCTGTTCGAGGGGAGATATCTAATAATCTTGATGAGTTTATTACTTCAATAAGTCTTGCTCCCATTGATTTTGGATTTAAGTCTTCAGTAGTTGCTCTTAATCAATCTGATTGGCAGAGCCTGCATTCTTATTTGATGGGATTCGCAATGTTAGCAGATTCATAGCGGGGTAAATAGCAAATTATAAAAAACAAATAGCAAATAAATAACAAAACACAAAACTGAATAATCAAACTAATAGGAAATTCGTAGTTAAAGAAATAACTAAAAATCTTTTCCGTATCTGTAAAATCTGAGTGGAAGTACTCGTTTGAAATTTCTTATTTAGAAATTAGGACTTATTTGAAATTTGTCATTTGCATTTTGGAATTTAATTAGACAATTGCGTAAACAGTTCATAAATGTAATTATCGAAGTTGGATCACGAGAAGAAATATGATCTTGAAGAAAGAACGTTTAGGTTTGCAAGGGATGTTGCTTCATTTGTTAAATCGTTGCAGAAAGATATAGTAACAATTGAGTATGGAAAACAAGTTGTAAGATCATCAGGATCTGTTGGAGCAAATTACAGAGAAGCGAATGAGGCTCTAAGTAAAAAAGATTTTATAATGCGTATAAAAATTTGTAGAAAAGAATCAAAAGAATCTGAATACTGGTTACGACTGATAAATGAAACAACTGAAAATTTTGATGTAAAAGAAGGAAGAAGATTACAGGACGAAGCTGATCAATTGAAAAAAATATTCTCTTCTATATTAGTTAAGTCAGAGTAATTGTTTTTTAAAAGTTTTTGTGATTTATTTATCCGTTGTCCTTGTTTGTATTTTTTTTATTTGGTCATTGTGATTTATTTGTAATTTGCTTTTTGAGTTTTGGAATTTACAACCAGATATATGAATATGAAGTTAAAAATATTATTTACAATACTTTGTGTCGTTTGCTTACCGTTAATTGTTGATGCAAGTGATGACCAAATCGAAGTTGGTATTGATGAAAAATTAGGAGCAATCTTGCCGCAAGATGCTCAGTTCGTAACATCTGAAGGGGATATCGTGTTACTCGGCGAATTGATAGACACACCCGTGCTCCTCTCGCTTGTATATTATGAATGCCCCGGAATATGCAGCCCGTTACTCACTGAGTTAGCATGGGTGGCAAACAAAGTTGATCTTGAACCGGGAACGGATTTCAAAGTGATATCATTAAGTTTTGATCACGAAGAGACTCCCGAAGTTGCAGCAAAGTGGAAAACAAATTATCTCGAATCCGTCGGCAACAAATTTCCGGCTGAAGATTGGATATTTCTCACCGGTGACAGTGCGAACATTAAGAAAGTAACAGATGCAGCAGGATTTTACTTTAAGCCTTCTCGGGATGAATTCGTTCATGCAGGATCAATCATCTCGGTTTCGCCTGAATCAAAAATCTCACGTTATTTGTTCGGCACAAAATTCAACCCGTTTGATGTAAAGATGGCGCTTCTTGATGCAGAAGCAGGAAAAACTAAGCCTACTATTGCAAAAGTTCTTCAGTTTTGTTTCAGTTTCGATCCGGAAGGAAGAACTTACACACTGAATATAACAAGAATTGTCGGCTCTATAATGCTATTGGGCGTTGGATTGTTCGTTGTATTTTTAATCAGAAAAAAGAAAAGTTAAGTAAGTAGTTCAAAGGAGTTTAATATAAATGGCTAACGGAACGATAGCAGCAAATTTAAAGACGTTCTATGAAGAAGGCACAACGAAATCTAACAAAGGAATTTGGTCATGGCTGCTCAGTACCGATCATAAACGAATCGGATTGATGTATCTTGGTGCAATTGCAATTTTCTTTTCTGTTGCAGCGATTCTTGGCGTTTTAATGAGGCTCGAATTGATAGCACCCGGCGAAACAATAATGGAAGCCCAAACATATAATAGCATATTTACGCTCCATGGTGTAATAATGATTTTCCTGTTTATAATTCCCGGCCTTCCTGCTGTGTTTGGTAACTTCTTTCTGCCGCTTCAAATTGGAGCAATGGATGTTGCATTTCCAAGGTTAAATCTTTTGTCGTTTTGGATTTATATTGTCGGCGCGATTTTGGTCTTAGTTTCATTAATTTTACCGGGTGGGCCGATTGATACCGGTTGGACTTTTTACATTCCTTATTCCGTGCGATCTGGGACAAACATTTCGCTTGCGATTTTTGCCGCATTTGTACTTGGTTTTTCATCAATACTTACGGGCTTAAATTTCGTTACCACTATTCACCGAATGCGTGCGCCGGGAATGGGATGGTTTAAGATGCCGCTTTTTGTATGGGCTACTTACGCTACTGCATGGATCCAAATTATTGCCACACCGGTTATCGGGATTACAATACTACTCGTTATATTGGAAAGAATGTTCGGTGTTGGAATTTTTGATCCGGCGTTAGGCGGCGATCCGATTTTATTTCAGCATTTATTCTGGATTTACTCGCACCCGGCAGTTTATATAATGATACTTCCGGCAATGGGCGTTGTCTCAGAGATAATCCCCACTTTTGCCCGGCGAACCATTTTCGGTTACCGCGCAATTGCGATGTCGTCACTGGCCATTGCTTTTGTTGGATATCTTGTTTGGGCGCATCACATGTTTACAAGCGGTATGAGCGATACAGCGAGGATTATATTTTCACTGCTAACCTTTATTGTAGCACTGCCTAGCGGTGTAAAAGTATTTAACTGGGTTGCCACCATGTACAAGGGATCAATTGATCCCAAACCTCCGTTTTTGTGGGTGATGTCTTTTATTGTTTTATTCTCAATTGGTGGTTTAACAGGATTAGTACTTGGGGCTCTGGCGACAGATATTCATTTGCACGATACTTACTTTGTCGTTGCTCATTTCCATTATGTTATGTTCGGCGGAACAGGGACAATATTTTTTGCCGCGCTTTATTATTGGTTCCCCAAAATGTTTGGCAGAATGTATAACATAAAAGTTGCCAATTGGGGAGTGGGATTATTTTTTGTCGCATTTAACCTTCTGTATTTCCCTAAATTCATTATGGGTTATCTGGGAATGCCTAGAAGATATTATGATTACCTTCAGGAATTTTCAAGCTGGCATTTAATTTCAACCGTTGGATCGTGGGTCATGTTGATCGCTTTAATACTTGTTATCGGTAATATCGTCTATAGTATATTCAAAGGCGAAAAATGTTCTTCGAATCCGTGGGGTGGAGTAACACTTGAATGGCATACGCAATCGCCTCCGCCTCTTCTAAATTTTCAAGAAATACCAACAGTAAAACACGAGCCTTATGATTTCAGTCAACTCGAGGAAATGAAGAATGAGTCATAATGAACAAGCAGTAGAATCACACGGACACGTTCACCGCGACGATGTGGGCGCAAAGATGGGCATGTGGTTATTTTTGTTTACCGAACTGCTGTTGTTCGGCGGAATGTTCCTTATATACGCGGTCTATCGTTTCCAATACCCTGAGCAGTTTCATTTTGCAGGGATGGAATTAAACACTACCATTGGTACGATTAACACGATAATTTTGTTAACCAGTAGTTTAACGGTTGCTCTTTCAATAACCGCGCTTCAAAAAGGAAACAAGTTTCTTTCAATTATTATGCTGACTATTACAATAGGTTTTGCCTTATTCTTTATGGTTAATAAATATTTTGAATGGTCGGCAAAGGTTAGTCACGGCATATATCCCGGCTCCGAAGAAATGCTTAATAAACAAAACGGCGAGATTTTATTCTTCGGCCTGTATTATGTAATGACCGGCTTGCATGGGCTTCATGTTTTAATCGGGATAGTTCTATTAACTTTTATCCTGGTTATGATTATAAAGGACAAAATTATTTCTACAGATTTGGTTAAGCTTGAAAATTCGGGTCTATACTGGCACCTGGTTGACCTTATCTGGATTTTCTTATTCCCGTTATTCTATTTAATTCAATAGGGTTCAAATGGATAATCAAGAACATAAAAACGAACATGAGCATCATATAACTCCCTACAGCACTTACGTGTATGTTTGGCTGGGATTAATTGCCCTTACTTCCATTACCGTAACAATTGCCGGGATAAGTCTTGGTGATTACACGTTAGCCGTGGCACTGCTTATCGCGGCTGTTAAATCGTACCTGGTAATAAATATTTTTATGCACATAAAATATGAAGAGCTGATATTCAAGGTATTCCTTATATTAAGCGGGCTGACGTTACTGGTGATTTTCGCGCTAACCTTTTTTGATTTCACATATCGGTGAGGATGATAAATGTTTGAAGGACCAACTGGTCACGTAGAGACCGTTGATTTAGTGATGTTGTACATAGTCGGTATTTCCGTAATCCTGTTGCTCGGAATTACGGCTGTCATGGTTTACTTCGTTTTCAAGTATCACAGGAAACACGGGCATAAACCAAAAGATATCCACGGAAGTATTTTACTTGAAACAATATGGATTGCAATACCGACGGTTCTTGTGCTTTCCATGTTTTATTTCGGGTATATCGGCTACGAAGAGCTGCGAAACATACCCGACGATGCAATGAAAATTGACGTTACAGCGCGCATGTGGGAATGGGATTTTAATTATGACAACGGGAAGCAAACCGACACTTTATTTGTTCCGCTCGGTCAGCCTGTAAAACTTTTAATGAAATCCGTAGACGTTAACCATTCATTATATATACCTGCATTCCGTATTAAGGAAGATGTAATAGCGGGCAAAGAAACTTTTCTTGGTTTTACGGCCGATAGAGTGGGTGATTTTGATATTGCATGTGCAGAGTATTGCGGTTTGAATCATTCCATGATGTATACAAAAGTTATTGTGATGCCTAACGATGAGTTTGCTTCTTGGTACAATGACGAATCCGAAGTAAAGAACCTGGTTGAATCAGGGAAAGAGGAATAATTTTTTTGACGACCGTTGATCTAAATATTAAGCAGGGAGTGACGGCAAGGAAGTATTTAAATATATTTCTCGAACTGGCGAAGATTCGTATAACGGTATTCGTTGCGTTTTCTACTTCCATCGGCTACCTGCTGGCGGCAGGTGTATTCAATGTGCAGATGCTTTGGACGACACTCGGAGTATTTTTACTTGCCTCCGGGTCATCGGCGCTCAATCATTTACAGGAAAGCAAATACGATGCATTGATGAAACGTACGATGCACCGCCCGATTCCAAGCGGTGATATATCAACCCGAGGCGCTTTGCTTTATTCGATGCTGCTTGTAGGCATGGGATGCCTTGTACTATTTGCCGCAACTAATCTGGTAAGCCTCTCGCTCGGTGTAGCTACATTAATATGGTACAATGTAATTTATACGCCGCTCAAAAGAATACATTCTCTCGCAATAATACCCGGTTCAATAATCGGCGCTTTACCCCCGGTAATAGGGTGGGCGGCTACTGGACGCAGCATCATCGAACCCGAAATTCTTGCCCTTGCGCTGTTCTTTTTCATATGGCAGATACCCCATTTCTGGCTGCTCTTGTTAATTCACGGCGAAGAATACGAAGATGCGGGTTATCCTTCGCTAACCAAGATTTTTAATAAATCGCAGCTTAGCAGGATTACTTACGTTTGGATAATAGCGCTTGCAATAAGCAGTTTCTTTATCCCGCTGTTTAGTATTTCTTCGAGCTTTGTTACGACTGTGTTACTGGTAGTACTTGGCGCATACCTTGCGTTCGGTTCATGGGATATTATCAGGTGTTTTACGAGCCGACTTGTAATCAGGAAGTCATTTATGCTCATAAATATTTACGTGTTACTTGTAGTTGTGCTTCTTGCGCTCGATAAGTTATTGTTAACTGAAATTTAAGGAAGTTTTAATATGAATTTTTTAGATGAGTTAGTGCTCCCACAATCATCTCATCACATGGAATTGTTAAAGTACCTGTTGGTGCTTACGTACCTGATATTTATTCCGTACTTAAGTTTACTAATCGGTACCAATATAATTGCAATTTTTTATAATAAAAAAGCTTCCAGCAACAGCGACTCTGCTGCATATAAATTTGCAAAAGATGTTATTGATCTTGTTACGTTTAACCGCTCAGTAACCATCGGCTTCGGTGTTGTTCCCCTTATAAGCGCAGCATTCTGTTATGCACAACTCCTTCATTTATCACCTGTTAATGTCTCAGGCTATCTTTTTATTGCGGCAATACTTTTTGTTATCGGATCAATTTTTTTATACTCTTATAAGAACAGTTTCCATCTTCGGGATATTCTTAAAGCCGCATCAGGTTCCGGCAATCTGGACGACCGGCTAAAAACCGATATTAATAACATGTCCGAAAAAACCGAAATCGCGTATAATAAGTTTGGAAACTACAGCTTGTTTTTCCTGCTTTTAACGGCATTGGTTTTCGTGGGCAGCGTTAAGCTTGCATCAGACTCAACGCGCTGGGAACATGTTGAATCAATAGTAGGGGTTGTATTCTCAATCGGAACAATTGTTAACTTCGTTTACTTTGTTACATTGTCGTTATTCACTACCGCGTGTGCGGTATTGTTTTACTACTTCAGGCCGAATAATGAGTTCGGTGAAACTTCTAACGACATAAAAGAGATTGCTAAAAACAGCGCCTTAAATACAGGATTAGTAAGCTCAATTATATTGCCGCTGCTGTTACTTCTGAACATATTTGTTGTACCCGGCTTAGGCTTAACCGCCGGCATATTCGCATTATTTATATTTTTGATGTTAATAGTGGTCATCTGCGCAAGTTTCTTTTACAACATGCTTAAGAATTCGAACACCCGTTATTCCGGCAGCATTGTATTCCTGCTTATAATATTTTTTGTACTTGCGGTTATAAAAGACCAGATGGCGTTCGATACCTCATCCCAAAAACAGTTTATCGCATTGGTTGAAAACTACGAGGAATACCAGCGCCAGGTAGCCGAAGAGCTCGGCATAGGCGGAACTGTAATAAGCGGGGAAGAAATTTACAACGGACGCTGCGTTGCCTGCCACCAGTTCGAACAAAAACTTGTGGGACCGCCGCATAAAGATGTACTCCCAAAATACGAAGGCAACTTACCCGGCCTGGTTGCTTATATTCTTAATCCCGTAAAGGTAGATCCCAACTATCCGCCCATGCCAGCCCAGGGACTAAAACCCGCCGAAGCCCAGGCAGTTGCAGAGTATATTGTAAATGTGTACGAGGAGCAGTATAAGTAGGATTAAGAGGATAATTATAATCCTGCTTAATCTGAGAAGGCTGTAATTCTTATTATACATTTAGCTGGCACTTAATAAACTTGAATTCAGGTCGTGTAGCTTTTTTCAGGTTCTTCTTCACAAAATACTTTGATTTGTCTATTTCTTATCTAACTACATAATTTTTTGAAATCTATGGAGAAAAGATGTTTTCAAACTTTCTTAAGATAGCTTTCAGAAATTTTTTACGCAGCAAGTTCCATTCCTTGATTAACATCATAGGTCTCTCATTAGGTTTAGCCGCGGTTACAATGATATTAATCTTTATACTGATGGAATTGAGTTATGACAAATTTCATGTTCATGGTGACGGAATATACAGGATAGCTCAAGCTACCCAAACAGAAGGTAACAGGGAGCAACGTT
>JANQLA010000058.1 GCA_028280855.1 Melioribacteraceae bacterium | reverse complement strand
CAAAAACTCCGGAACTTTCCGTGCCTGCATTGATCGTATTTACACTAAAACCGCCGGGGAATGCTCTTAGTGCATCTTCTGTTAAGTTACTGTAATATTCAATTTCAACTCTTAAATTACCCCTTAATGGATTCCCGTTTTCACTAGTTATAGAAGTACTGGCTGGAATATCTATTGCAATATCTCCATTTGTTTGAGGATCAGTGAGTTTAACGGATAAATTATTTTGCAATTCGCCTGAATTATTAGCAGTACCGCCAATTACTTCGGTTTTCGTAACACCGCTTGGCTTATTATTTTCATTTACTAAATAAACAAGGAACGAACTCGAACCTATTTTAGATATTTTAATTAATTTACTATTTGTAACGTAATCTTGAGCTTCAATAATTAACAATAATTCCACAGGATTTTGGGGGGTAGGTAAAACGCCGTCCTTCAATGAAAAGTTTACCATCCCAACATCAGTTGATATCGAACTTAGTTCTTCATTCAATTCACTTACAATGTCATTTTTGTTTTTACCTTCAAAGCGGACAACTATATTTGACGAGGAAATTTGGTTGCCTGTATTTGCATCTCTTAAATCAACAGATACATTAGTTGCTCTTCCAATCGTAGTGAATCTAACTTCCAAACCTTCAATAGGACTTTTGATATCGCAACTAGAAGTTATAAAGGATATACTCGCGACCAACAACAAAAATGCAATACTAATAATCGATTTATTCTTCATAACGGTTTTCTCCTAAAACTTGTAAGTTAAGCCAAAAGTTAAAACAGGGTACCATTGAAACCAATCAATATTCTCTTCTATCTGTTTCTCCTGATCAGGTGAAGCAGAAGGTTCCAAAAGTCCTACTGCCGTAAGATCGACATTTGGTGCACCTTGATAAATAGTGCCGATATCAAGGCTAAATTTCAATCCAGAATCACCCGAAAGCGGGTTACCGAAACCAATTCCTAGGTATGGAGATATTTTGTTAAATTCAACTTGTACGTCTAAATCACCAAGTAATTCAGGTGTATAAAAATCACCGCCAACTTCATAAGTTTTGGCCGGACTTGCATTGCCGTCTACTTCGTTCAAATTAATTAAGATTCCGCCTGTAATTCGAAATGTATTTCCGCCAAAGATGAAATAATCTGCAAGGGCTGAAATTGAAAACAAGCTTAAATCACCGCTATATTCATAGTCCTCGTCGCCTCCACCTCCATCGTGGCTATAATTAAAGAACGATGCTCCAAGTCGCGTATTAAATGAAGGTCCGAACGAACGCATACCTTCAAGGGTAATGCCTAGTGTGCTAACTTTGACCGATGCACCATAATCCTGCGCAAAGATATTTGTAAATAATAAAGTTATCAGGATGAGAGTAAAAAAAGTAAATTTTTGTCTCATCTATACCTCCTGTTAAGTTTATGATTTATGTTAGTGTTTGAGAATGCCCGTCAACGAGAGATTTATGATCTGAAGATGAATATAAACGGATAACACCCTAAATGCAAAATAATATTTTATTAAATTGATATGGTTCACATTTCTTAATAATTTGATTTATAATAACGGTTTTAAAAACGGATTTATGAAAAAACTTTCTCTATATATTCATATTCCATTCTGTGATCATAAATGCATTTACTGCGACTTTTATTCCTTGATTAGCTATAAGAATATTAACGTTTTTTTTGCTGCTCTGGAAAAAGAGGCTGAATACTACTCGGCTAAATACTCAAACGAATACCAAATAAAAACAATATTCTTTGGGGGAGGAACTCCATCCTTTGTTGATGTTATTTTTCTTGAAAGCACTTTAAAAAACTTAAATGATTCATTCAAAATTTCAAAAGATGTAGAAGTAACGATTGAAACAAACCCGGGCACTGTTAATAAACAAAAATTAGCTTCATTTTTAGATATTGGTATAAACAGAATCTCAGTCGGTATTCAATCTTTCAACGAAGATGAACTAAAATTTTTAACAAGAATTCATGACCCAAAGACAGCCGCTGAAACTGTTCGTCATGCGTATGAAGTTGGGTTTGAAAATACGAGTGTCGATCTTATTTTTAATTTACCGGGACAAAGCTCGGAAAAATGGAAATCAAATTTAAACAAGGCTTTGGAACTACCCGTTAAACATATTTCCGCATATAGTCTTATCCTGGAAAGAGGAACAATCCTTAACAAAATGGTACTTGATGGTAAAGTTAAGATGCAGGATATTGAAATTGATGCAAACCTGTACGAAACAACAATTGAACATCTTTCTGCTGCGGGATTTAAACAGTATGAAGTTTCAAACTTTGCAGTGCCTGGCTTTGAATGCAGGCACAATTTAACTTATTGGGAACATAAAGAATATGTCGGATTAGGAACTGCCGCTCACTCATTTGTAAACGGAAAAAGATGGTGGAATTACTCAAGCCTAAAAATGTACATAGCTGCCATTCAAGAAAAAGGAAACGCAGTGCGAAATGAAGAGATACTTACAGCATCAGAGATGCAGGATGAATACATAATGTTGAACTTACGCGCCAACGGACTTTCCCTATATGAACTTTCAAATCTTTACGGAAGTGCATGGATAAAAAGAAACGAAAAGTTTATTCGAAAACTAGTAAACGATAAGCTGCTAACTTCTAATAATAATTTTATTAAATTTACGACCCGTGGGTATGCGCTTTGCGATGAAATCCTTGCTCACTTTTCTTAATTATTAAACTGGATCAACATGCTTAAACTTAAATTACACTGGCAAATACTTATTGCCCTTGTTATTGCTGTAATTTACGGTGTTACATTGCCTGAATATGTTCAATATGTTAAATGGATGGGAGATATATTCATCCGCGGTTTGAAGATGGTTATAGTACCTCTTATACTTACTTCCATCATATCGGGCGTAACAAATATTGGCTCGGGAGGGAACCTTGGTAGGCTCGGCGTAAAAACAATGTTTTACTATTTAACAACCAGTTTGTTTGCTATAGTAATGGGGCTGTTTTTTGTTAACATTCTTCAGCCGGGTGCAGGAGCCGACCTGGGTTTCACAAAAGAAGTAGAAGGATTAAGCGCTGCGCGGGATTCGTTTGGCGATACATTGTTGAAAATAGTTCCTTCCAACATATTCACTGCTTTTACCGAAGGGCAGATGCTATCAATAATATTTTTCGCAATTATTTTCGGCTATTTTATTACCAGGGTTAATAAAAAAGCAAGCGCCAACTTAACGGAATTTTTTAATTCCGCTTTTGAAGTTATGATGCGTATTACAATGTTCGTAATAAAATTTACACCGCTCGGAATACTCGGACTGGTTGCCAATACTGTTGCCGAGCAATCGGATTTGCTGAATGTGGCCCAGAGGCTTGGTTTGTATATGCTTGCGGTATTACTGGCCTTAGCGTTCCATTCTACGATTACGCTTCCATTCCTGCTTAAATTTGTAGGTAATGTTAATCCGAAAAATCATTTCCGTGCATTAACAACACCGTTGCTAACCGCATTTTCAACTTCATCTTCCAATGCAACGTTACCCTTAACAATGGATGCAGTTGAGCACAATGCAGGAGTATCAAACAAAGTTACAAGTTTTACCTTGCCTTTGGGTGCCACAATCAATATGGATGGTACTGCTCTTTACGAATGTGTTGCAGCTATGTTTATTGCACAGGCATACGGGGTAGAACTTGGATTTCTGCAGCAGGTAATTGTAGTAATGACCGCACTTCTGGCTTCAATTGGCGCAGCAGGCATACCTATGGCCGGTTTGGTGATGATATCGATTATACTTACTGCTGTAGGTTTACCGTTGGAGGGGTTGGGTCTTATTCTCGCGGTAGACAGAATTTTAGATATGTGCAGAACAACTGTAAATGTTTGGAGTGATAGCTGTGGTGCAGTAATCATAGCTAAAACCGAAGGCGAAAAATTAAAGGTATAGGGGGAAATAATGAATAAAAAAATTGCAATACTTGGCTGCGGAAATATTGGTTCGGCGATAGCTAACGGTTTGGTAAAGTCTGGAGAAATTACATCACAAAACATATATGTTACCAGGCGAAGTATCGATCACTTAAGTTCTTTTGAAAAAAGAGGATTCAACGTAACAAGCGATAATATAAAAGCGGTTGAAGAATGTGAGATAATTATAATCGGCGTAACGCCTCAGCAACTTGATTCTCTGTTAGATGATGTCAAGGGCTCTTTGGACACATCGAAGCACATAGTAATGTCGGTAGTTTCGGGTGCATCAATTGAACAGATGAAAAATAAAATCGGAAAGTCGCTGCCGGTTATACGTGTAATGCCCAATACCGCCATAGCAATCCAGGAATCGATGACGTGCATTAGCGCAGATGAATCAGATAAAGATGCACTGGAGCTTACTTTGAAAGTATTCGAAAAGCTTGGGCAAAATGTTGTTATCCACGAAGACCTTATGGTACCTGCAACGGCTCTTTGTGCATGCGGCATAGCATTTTTTATGCGTGCAATTCGCGCCGCGTCGCAGGGCGGAATAGAGATCGGCTTTCATGCGGAAGACGCATTATTTATGGCGGCGCAGACAGCCAAAGGAGCCGCATCGATGATAATTCATGCAGGCAGTCATCCCGAAAGCGAAGTAGATAAAGTTACTACACCACAAGGCTGTACAATAAGCGGGTTGAATCAAATGGAACACTCGGGTTTCAGTTCATCGCTAATTAAAGGCATTGTTACTTCGGCGGAAAAAGCTAATACACTTTATTCAACGGACTAAAAGTAAAGGACTTTGAATAAAGCAATTCTCAGGCTGGCTATACCGAACATACTTAGCAACTTATCCGTACCACTGCTAAGCTCGGTTGATACTGCAATCGTCGGTCACCTCGAAGGGGCTTACTTTCTCGGGGCTATAGCGATCGGCTCAATGATATTCAACTTTATCTATTGGGGATTCGGTTTTCTACGCATGGGAACAACAGGTCTTACCGCCCAGGCGTATGGAAAAGGGGATAATGACGAAGTAGTAATAATATTCTATCGGTCATTGATAATTGCTGTGGGCATTGCAGTTATAATTCTTTTATTTAAATCTTTCCTGGCAGATGTAAGTTTTTTCATTATTGATGCATCAGGTAATGTTGAACGCTATGCGCGATCATATTTCGAAATAAGAATATTCGCAGCGCCAGCAACTTTAGCCCTGTATGTTTTTCATGGGTGGTTTTTTGGTATTCAAAATGCGCGCATCCCGCTTGCTCTTACTGTTCTTACAAATGTTGTAAATATAATTGCAAATTTATTCTTTGTTTATGGTTTAGGAATGAAAAGCGACGGAGTGGCATTAGGAACAGTATGTGCACAGTATACGGGGTTGGTAACAGCAGTTGTTTTTTTTATTCGCTCGAATAATAAACCGGTAATAATGGTTCGTTGGGATCGACTTTTGGACTTCCGCAAGATTAAACGTTTTATGACGGTTAATTTTGACATCTTTATTCGCACCTTACTGCTTGTATTCGCATTTAGTTTTTTTACTGCAAAATCTGCTGAATACGGTGATGATGTACTCGCGGCAAATACTATCCTTTTAAACCTTTGGACGATATTTGCTTATGGACTTGACGGTTTCGCGTTTGCCGCAGAAAGTCTGATAGGAAAATATGTTGGTGCCGCAAATAAATTAAAACTGAAGTTGGCTGTTAAACTCTTGTTTACATGGAGCATTTCTCTTGCCATAATTTTTTCTTTAGTTATCTTCTTGTTCGATGATAAGTTAATTTTCATATTTACAGATAATGAAAAAGTCCTCCGAATATCACTCTCATTTATGTTATGGACAACTTTTGCACCGGTAATTAATTGTATTTGTTATATTTGGGACGGAATTTACATTGGCGCAACTGCAACGGGACCAATGCGAAACGCAATGATTTTCTGTACACTTGTATTTTTTTTACCGGTCTACTATTTAACTAACTACGCGTTGGGTAACAATGCATTGTGGCTTGCACTAACATTATTTATGTTTATACGAGGATTTTCATTAAGTATATTATCTCCTAAATTTATTTTTAACAAATTGTAAATAATAATTGGTGAATAACATGGATGAAGTTTATTCGAAAGAAGAACGTATTTGGGGTATGGTTTCACATCTCTCTGCTTTTGCTTTCTTTGTGTTTCCATTTGGAAATATTCTCGGCCCCCTGGTTGTTTGGTTGTTAAAGAAGGATGAATATCCGCTCGTTGACGACCAAGGAAAGGAATCCCTCAACTTTCAAATATCAATGACAATTTACGGACTCGTTTCGACACTGCTAATTTTAGTGATAATAGGAATTGCACTTTTAATTGCTGTTTTTATCGCTACATTTGTTTTAACTGTAATTGCGGGTATAAAAGCAAACGACGGTATTGCATATCGTTATCCTTTTGTAATAAGAGTGATAAAATAATTCTTTAATGATTCTGAAAAATTCGGTATTAAACAAAATGAAAAATGTTATCTGGCTAATTTTGCTTTCATCATTGCTGCTTGTAGCATCGGAAAATTTCAAAAAAGTTAAAGTTTATCCTTCGGGCAAGCAGGAATATAAAACACTTGCGGAAGTTGGTATTGATCATTATTGGAAAGATAAGGACGGCGGAATCGTTGTTTATGTTTCGGAGAAGGAGTTTAGTGGGTTCGAGGAAAAAGGCCTAAAAACTGAAATTCTTGTTGACGATTGGATAAGGCATTACCGCGAGAGTCAAGCTAAAATATCGAAAGCAGAGTTGAAAGAGCAGCTTGCAAATACTTCGCTCCAATATGGAGTAAACGGTTTTGACTTTGGATCAATGGGCGGATTTTATACTTTGGATGAAGTATACGAGAAACTGGATGAAATGTATTCAGAATATCCTAACCTTATTACACGGAAAGAAAGTATAGGAATTTCTTACGAATCCCGCGATATCTATTTTGTTAAAATTTCGGATAACCCGACAATGAATGAATCGGAACCCGAAGTTATGTATACTGCGCTTCATCATTCACGCGAACCTCAAAGCATGATGCAGATGATCTATTTTATGTTCTACCTGCTCGAAAATTACGGCACTAATGCCGAAGTTACTTACCTCGTTGATAACCGTGAAATGTACTTTATACCGGTTGTAAATCCTGATGGTTATGAAGAAAACAGGAGAATCAATTCAAACGGCGGAGGTATGCATCGTAAGAATATGCGTGTAAACACCAACGGAACTATTGGTGTTGACTTAAACCGTAACTACGGGCCAATGGATTACTGGGATTCTCCAAACGGCGGATCTAGTCTTGATCCCCAAAGCAATACCTACAGAGGAACCGAACCTTTCTCGGAACCTGAAACCGCGGCAATAAGAGAATTTTTAATTACGCATGAAATCCGAGCTTGTCTAAATTATCATTCATTCGGCAACTTGTTAATTTACCCTTACGGAGCACTGGGCAAAGAAACACCGGATTCAATTATTTTTAGGGAATTTGGGGCTGACATGACTCAGTTCAACAATTATGTTTACGGAACTGATGATCAGACAGTTGGCTATACAACACGCGGCA
>JANQLA010000003.1 GCA_028280855.1 Melioribacteraceae bacterium | reverse complement strand
AAAAAGCCGATACCGTATTTGCAGAGTACACGTTAACCGAACCTTCCGTAGTAATATACGACAGTCTTCTGCTGCCTAACCAAAGCTATGTTTACAAAGCTTACTTAAAGAACAACGAAAAGTTAGAAAGCGAAGAGCTGCTTGTAACCGCTCTTGATACAACGAGCAGCAATTTTACCTGGGAGATATACGAGTTCGGCGAGCATGGCAGCAGCATACTGCGCGACGTTGCAATAATAGAAGGCGAAAACGGTGAAACCAACATCTGGGCTGTAGGAACAATCTTTCTGAATGATTCTACAGGAGCCGAAGATCCGGTGCTTTTTAATTCGTTGCAGTGGGATGGAAGTAAATGGGTCGTTAAAAGGATTTCACTAGAATTCCGAGGCAATCAAATTTCACCAGCCATGGAAGGTATCCATGCTTTTGCTTCTGACGATCTTTGGTTTACTTCGGGAGTTCCTGCCTACTGGGACGGAAATAAATGGTTACAATATCATTTGTTTGACATGGGAATTCTTAATGAAACGGATGGTGGAGTTGTTAGTATTTGGGGATCATCACCAACCGATATTTATTTTGTTGGAAGAAAAGGCTCCATCGCCCACTACAACGGCACCGGCTGGCGAAAGGTAGAAAGCCCCATAGGGACAGGCGGGACGGAAGTGGATTTAAGAGATATATACGGAGATAATAACAGTGATAGATTGCTAGTGGTTGGTTATGAAGATGATTGGTCAAGAAGCGTTCTGCTGGAAAAAAAAGGAAACGGTTTTTCAACCATATGGGAAGGCTCAAGCGGTGATGCAAGTTACCTTGGAGGGCTGCTGGCAAGTGTATATGTGAACGGCAGCTTAGCCTACCTAACAGCAGGCAGCAGGTTGTTTCGTATTAATCTAAACAATTATAAAGTAAGAGTCACGCTTAAAAATGCCGGAAGCTTTATTCACAAGCTAAGAGGCACGGGAAACAATGATATAATAGCTGCGGGAGAGTTTGGAAAAGTATTTCATTTCAACGGAGTGATTTGGAAAAGGGTGTCTGAATTGGAAGATAACAATTCCTATTTCTATAGCGCTGCCGTAACTGACGACCTTGTAGTTTTAACCGGGCAGAAGGACTACGATATTCTTAACCGCAAAGCAATTGTAGTAATAGGAAGGAGGTAGAATTCAGAACTTAGAAATTAGAATTCAGAAGTTAGAATTTAGAAGACAGAATTTAGAATGAAGAATTAGGAATTAACAATTATAAACAGGATGTGAGGGTCGTGAATTTGAATATGATAGATTCATTGAGATAAAAAACATTTCTTGAACATTATACATAGGAGGTAACGACAAAAAAAAAGCAATAATAGTAGAAGGCTTCGCATAACCTTTATATTAGAAAGAATTTGATGATGCATAAAGTAAAACAACTCTGAAACCGTAATATTTTATTATGCTTCGCCCTCCTTCTGCAGGTTATTCAAAGGCTTCCTGTACTGGGAAAAGGAAATGTTCCGAAAGGAGCTAACGGGAAATATTAATGAAAATACTAATCTGCAATCCACTACAAAGCAAAGGCTGCCGGCGGATGGAAGTACATGCGTTAAAACTACACAGGGAAACAGGCCGGTACTGCCAGACCAGTTAAGTTCAACACGCTTCATTGTTCACTACGACATTGCCCAGGTAACGCAAAGTTATGCACAGGATGTTTTGGACGCTGCGGAATTTTCATACCAAAAACAGTGCGTTGAAATGGGTTTCAAAGTTCCGCCTCCCGACGGTAACCGCGGCGGAGACAACCGTTACGATATTTACATTTTGGATATAACAGACCGAGGAACAACTCACCCCGAGGAGCTTCCCGGCTGGACCGAAGAATGGGCGCCCAGCTATATAGAAATGGATATCGACCTTACGGAATTAAGCACGCGGCAAATGGTAACCGCCCACGAATTTAACCACGCTGTTCAATTAAGTTATTCTTACAAAGACGGTCTTTGGTTTTATGAAAATACTGCGGTATACATTGCCGAACTATGCTATAACTGGCAATATAAATATTACGAAAGGTATCTGGGGCATGACCCGCTTAATAATATGGACATTCGTATTGATTATCATAGCGGTTACGCCGGAACTCAGTCATTCTATCAATACGCAGGTTTTATTTGGCTGCAGTTCCTGCATGAATGGACTAATGACGCCGATATAATAAAAAAGATATGGGAGCAGATGGAATTAAACCCCGGAGATAATGTTTTTAACGACATAGACGCCGTGCTTAATGCAAGGCACAGTCTTACCCTGAAAGACGCGTTTAGAAATTACTCCGAATGGCGGTATTTTACCGGCACAAGAAGCCTGGGCGCTCATTTTCATAATGCATCCGATTATTCTACTTCGGTAATAAATACAGGCAGCGGTAATTTTTCGTTCGATTTATTAGGACCCGGGGGTGCAGCTTTAATAGAAGCGCCGTTTGATAATATAATAGGCGTTGATGTAAACGGAGCTAACGACGCAGATTTCGACGTAAGCGGGATAAGATTTAATTCGGACGGTAGTATTTTTTTCCAGGAAGAAATTGTAGAAATAGAACTGGACGCAAACCAGGACGCTGCAGGTTATTTTCTAAACCACGAGCTTCTTCTTATACCGGTTATTATTGAATCAGTTACCGATTATAAGATTGGGAAAGGTATTGACGTAAGTATCGGTCAAACTGACTATGCTTTAGTTGAATTTTCAAACAGGAAAAATACCGTTAATTTGGGCGGCCAGTTGGAAATTAACCAAAACGATACAGTTCAATCCGGCGATGAATTAGGTTTAATTGTATCTTCAACGAATAATGTAAAAACATTAAACGAAAGATTTTCAGCAGGCGATTTAAGTAAACATAATAACTGGAATGCAACGGGATCAAAATACTTATTGAACAACAATTTTACTGCTCAGACGGGTAGCGACCAGGTCGCCAACTTTTTAGATTTGGACTATGCCAGGATAAGCGTGCACGTAGATGGCCACGAAATCAACTCGCCCGACGATCAAATTAAATTTAACGATCCCTGGTACGTAACAAATGCAAACGACGACCAGCTAGGCATGGATAACTTTTTACCGTTCGATGCACCATACGAACCTACGGGTAAATATGACGCCACTGAGAAAGGAGTTTTTCTTGATCAAGATCCTGCAGTTTCACCTACTTATTATTCTGTAAAAGCAGATCAAACCCAAACAATAAC
>JANQLA010000566.1 GCA_028280855.1 Melioribacteraceae bacterium | reverse complement strand
CTCTGCTTAAACCGGATTATGAAATCAAGACGGCTTTTCATTTATTAAACGCTTTCTAATAACTTATCTGTGCTTTTAAAATTGCACTTAAAGCCCTGCTTTATAGCTTGAATGCCATGAATGCTTTATTTATTTTTACAAAGTCTAAATAAGCATTTTTGATCAATTCAGGACATATATTGAAAACAGCATCTCAACTAAACTTTGGCGAATATGGAATAATAACCGGAATCGATCATTCGCATCCGTCGGCGCGCAGAATTCTTGAAGTCGGCTTTACTCCGGGGCAACAGATTGAGCTTATTAATTCAACAGCATTCAGCGATCCTCTTGCTTTCTCGTTACGAGGTAGTGTAATCGCTATTCGTAAATCCGAAGCAGATTCCATTTTTGTACAATGATAAAACCCGCTGTAAAAGTTAAACCGTTTATAACACTTGTCGGACCTCCAAACTCAGGTAAAACCACATTGTTTAATTATATCAGTGGTAGTAACAACAAAACAGTTAACTACCCGGGTTCTACCGTATCTTATTCGCTCATAAACGTGAAGTTAGATGATCGTGAGGCTGTGCTTTTAGATTCGCCTGGAATTATAAGTCTAATCCCGAACTCGCCTGACGAACTTGTAGCCATCGATGCGTTGTACTCTCACTCAAAATTCGGTACTCCTGACCTTGTAATTGCAACTGTTGACGCGAGCCAGTTATCAAGACACTTACTCGTTGTTAAACAAATGATACGAGCGGGATTTACTGTGATTGTTGCACTTACGATGAACGACATCTTGGAACGCAAAGGATTTCTGATTGATACACACTCTTTGGAAATTGAGCTTGGCTGCAAGGTATGCAAAATTGACGGTAAAACCGGAAATGGGATTAATGATTTACTAAGACGCGGTTCCAAATGGATAAATGAAATTACGAACGAAACAAAAGTCGAACGCCATGATTTGAATGAAACAACTGAAACACTGCTTGAAATTTTTGACGAGATTGAAGGAATAGAAGAAAGAGTTTTATTAAAAATCACTGACGTTAAAAATAACGTTCAAGCTGCAAACTACAAGTTGAAAATTAATAATACCTCAGAAAGTCGCTCGCTTGATAATATTTCGTTACAAATTGATCGCATTGTTCTTCACAAATATTGGGGACTGCTGGTTTTCTTTCTCTCGATGTCGCTTCTGTTTACATCGATCTTTTGGCTTGCTTTGCCTTTGATGGACCTGGTAGACGAATCTTTCGCCGCGTTGTCATCTATTGCCGGCTCATTTATCACAACAACGTGGCTTTCAGATTTAGTTGCAGACGGTTTAATTAGCGGCTTAGGCTCAGTTGTAATTTTCCTGCCTCAGATTGTTATCCTGTTTTTCCTCCTGGGATTGCTCGAAGACAGCGGCTACCTGGCGCGCGGGGCTATGCTGATTGATAAACCTCTATCAAAGATAGGGTTAAACGGACGATCATTCGTTCCGATGCTAAGCGGCTTTGCATGCGCAATTCCAGCAATGATGGCTGCGCGAACTATTCCAAACAAACGTGAAAGATTGTTAACAATATTTATACTGCCGTTAATGAGCTGCAGTGCGCGGCTCCCTGTTTATGCTTTGCTCATCGGGTTCCTGTTACCAATAGATCAAGCCTGGCTCGGCGGATTATTGCTTGCCGGTATATACCTTTTCAGCGTTTTGAGTTCATCCCTTGTTGCCGGAATTATCAATAAATTCAGCAAAAAAGTTTTGCGTGCAGATGATTCATCCTCTTTTATACTGGAGTTGCCAACCTATAAAGTTCCAAAACTTCGAGCGGTAATTAATAATACGACACAGAGTTCATGGTCATATTTAAAGAAGGCCGGACCCGTTATACTCGCATTTTCGGCTGTACTTTGGTTTCTTACGTATTTCCCTAATACTTCGCCTGAAGTTCAGGCAGCGGGACTTACGCCGGATCAAGTTGAGGAACAAGTTGCGATAGAGCGAGTCGCAACGTCTTACGCATCGGAGCTAGGTAAATTTATTCAGCCGGTAATGGAACCGATCGGAATGGATTGGAGAGTTGGTGTTTCGCTGATTTCAGCGTTTGCTGCACGCGAGGTATTCGTAAGTTCTCTGGCACTGATATTCAAAGTAACTGGCGAAGCATTGCAGGCATCGCTACTTTCTTCTATGCGCAATGCTACATTCAAGGATTCCGACCAAAAGATATTTACACCTGCTACGGTAATCGGGCTGATAGTCTTTTTTGTATTTGCGCTTCAGTGTTTGTCAACAGTTGCAGTTGCCAAGCAAGAAACCGGAGGCTGGCGTATTCCTTTGATCCAGTTGGGCGCTTACACAGTTATTGCTTATGGGTTGATGTTCATTACCGTTAATGGTTTGCGGTTCTTGGGTATTAGTTAAGTAGTATTCCAATTATTTGCTTATTCTTGATTTGATTAGATGAAAAATATCTGCTATGTCTGTCCTGCCCAGTTCCTCAAATTCTTCAAACATTTTGCGTAAGTACTGCTGATCCATGCTGTGAAGGTACATTTCCATTATAAGTTCCGCGTCGGATAAATCCTGATTTCTATTTGCAAACAGTTTTGTAAGTAATAAGTCTTCAATAGAAGGAATATAAAATTCTATACTCGAAAACTTTTTTAGCTTTCTTCGTGTAATGATTTGCCTGTCAAATTCGGTCAATCCTGCTGTAAAATCTATTTTTAAACCGGTTTTTTTATCAATTGCCGGCAGCACAAAATTTTGTTCGAAAAATTCAAGCGGTTTGTCAAAAATTGGTTTGTAGAAAGCCGTTATGATTTTAGCAGTTCCGGCTATATCTTCTAATTCGATTACCAGGCTTACGTCGATATCCTGGGTAGTTCTGTTTACACCATACGCAATAACAGCTAATCCGCCTATAATCACGTAGTCGAAACTATTTGATAAACAAAAGTTATGAAGATTCTTCAATGATTCATCAACCGGGTTTGCCATAAAGCTTATTCAGCCTTTTCCTGAAATCAATTTTATTTGCTAATTTTAATTTAGAGTACCCCGCCTTCTCGTATGTGAAGTGAGACATGATTTCATTAAAAAAAGTAAAAAACGAAGTTCTGTCTCCGCTAACTTGTACTTTATTACTAACTGAATCAAGTAGTTCGTATTTTGGTAGTTTCGTTTTATCGATTAGCATTTTGCAATATTGTAAATTTTACGCAAGATACCTAATCCTCCACTAAATATAAATGGCGGCAAACTGAAGAAAAATAATCTTTAATGAATATTCCATTGTGGATTTGAATTTTCACACCAAAAAGGATACCGGCTCCTAATTGGACACACCAATCTCTTTTGCTATCTTTAAATGTTGAATTCAAACCAAAAATGTGGAGTGGAAATGAAGAAGTTAGTTTCAATTTTATTTTTAATACTGCTGGTAGCTGCATGCAGTAAAGAACAGCCAAAAGAACAGGCTGAACAGAAAGAAGCGGCGCCTGAAGTAATTACGATTACTTTCGATGAGTTCAAAGCTAACCCGGATATGTATGTTGACAAATATGTAAAAGTTGAGGGTACATGTGTGCACACTTGCAAACACGGCGGCAAAAAAATGCATATCGTCGGGACCGATCCTGACTACAAATTAGTTATTTTAGCCAGCGACAAAGTTGCTATGTTCGATAAAGCTCTTGAAGGCAGTGGAGTTATTGTAGAAGGTTTTGTGCGTGTTGAAAGAATTGATGAAGCTTATTTAAACAACTGGGAAGCGGAACTAAAAGCTGATGTAACTAAACAAAAAGAAGCCGGCGAAGTTATTGAGGAACATCATGAAAACTTAGGACAAATTGCTAACCTAAGAAAAGAACTTAAAGAAACCGGGAAAAAAGTTATCTCGAATTATTCAATAGAATGCCAGAATTTCGAAGAAAAAGTAGTTAGCTAATTCAACAAAGAATAACAGTTTTAAAATGAGCCCCGGTCAACTAACTTTGTATCGGGGTTTTCTTTTTGTAATCAAACTAGTGTCCGGAGATATCTAATGAACTGGAGAAAGATTAACAATATTATCCACCGCGACTTCGGTTACTTCTTTTTTGGAATGACCATAATTTACGCTTTATCCGGAATCGCTCTCAATCATCTTAAAGATTGGAATCCAAGTTATATAATTGAACGAAATGAATTTTTTTTGAATGCCGATAAAAGGCTGGAGACGCTTGATAAAGACGATGTCTTAAAAACATTCGGAGACTTTGTCAATGAAGCCGATTACAAAAGTCACTATTATCCCGATTCTACGTCATTAAAAGTTTTTTTTAAGAACTCCACCATCACTATGGACGTTAACACAAAACAAGGAATTATTGAAACAGTTAGCAGGAGACCGATTTTTTTTGAAGTCAACTTTCTTCACTACAACCCAAATGTTTGGTGGACATATTTTTCCGACGCCTATTCAATTGCATTAATTGCCCTGGCAATTACCGGTTTGTTCGTATTAAAAGGTAAAAAGGGAATTACCGGTCGCGGGGCCTGGTTAACTATTGCCGGGATAGTGATTCCAATAATTTATCTGATAGTTTTGTAGATTAAATGTCTCATTTAAAATAATCTTAAAGGTATTTCACACATGGTTAGATATACATTTACGCTGCTCGTTATATTAAGCTGCGTATTGTTAGCACAAGTAAACGACACACCGGAAATTACGGTAGATGAGTTAAAAGGCCATATTGGTTATCTTGCATCCGACGAACTTGAAGGAAGGAAACCGGGAACACCGGGCATCGAGAAAGCGGCTGTATACATTGTTGAGCAGCTTGAAGCTATTGACGCCCAAAAAGTTGACGGATCATATTTCCAGACCCTGGAAATAGTAACCGATTTGAAGGCCGGCGACAATAATAAACTTGTATTTGGCGATGTTGCGGGCAAGGTTAACGAGGACTTCGTGCCTTTAAATATATCGGAAAATGTAGAAGTCGAAGCCGATATTGTATTTGTTGGTTATGGTTTCCAATTTGATGAAGACACTTTAAAGTGGAATGACTACGCTGATGTTAATGCAGAAGGTAAATGGGTGTTAATACTCCGCGGTTCGCCGAGCGGCGGTGGACATGGTCCTGATCCTTACGCAAATTATGCTTCATTACGTAAAAAGATTTTAACTGCGCGCGATAACAAAGCAGCAGGAGTTTTATTTGTTTCGGGAAAGCAATTTGATGAAGCCGACGAGCTGATCGAACTTTCGTTTTCCCGGAGAGAAACATCAGCTGGTTTACCTGCTATTCAAATTAAGCGAAGTTTAGCGGATAAGATTGTTACTACAGGCAACAAAACTATTGATACCCTGGAAGCAGAACTTAATGAAAGCAAATCACCAGTTTCGTTTACGATAAATGCGAAACTCAACGCTCAAACCGATTTGGTTAAAACGACTGCCGAAACTAAAAACGTTGTTGCAATTCTCGAAGGCAATGATCCAATGTTAAAAAACGAATATGTTATACTCGGCGCTCATTATGATCACCTTGGATACGGAGGCGTTGGTTCCGGTTCGCGATCTCCCGATGAGCACGCTATTCATAACGGCGCCGACGACAATGCGTCAGGTACATCAGCTATTATCGAAGTATTTGAGAAGTTTGCGGGTAATAAGGATAAGTTAAAACGAAGTATTTTGTTCCTCGCCTTTACTGCTGAAGAAATGGGATTAATAGGATCAAAGTATTTTGTGGATAATCCTTTCATCGATCTCGAAAATTTACATTTCATGTTTAACCTTGATATGGTAGGTCGTTTGAATGATTCAACTAAAAACCTGACGATTGGCGGAACGGGCACGGCTGTTGGGCTTGAAGCTATTTTACAGAAACATGTTGACGAATCAGGATTGAACGTAAAATTCAATAGCGAAGGTTACGGGCCTTCCGATCATGCATCATTCTATGCTAAAGATGTTCCTGTTGCATTCTTCTTTACCGGTGTTCATGAGGACTATCATAAACCAAGTGACGATGCTCATTTAATAAATTATGAAGGAGAGAAAATTGTTGCCGATCTCGTTTATGATATTGCATTCGATCTCGCAAACATGAGCGATGCGCTCGTTTACCAGGAAGCAGGGCCAAAAGAACCAAAAAATACTTACAGACGTTTCAAAGTTACGCTTGGAATAATGCCTGATGTTGCCTCCTCGGACACAGAAGGTTTACGCGCCGATGCAATAATTGAAGGACGTCCTGCACATAACGCAGGAATGAAAAAAGGCGATATTATTATTGCAATGGAAGGCAAAAGCGTGAACGACATTTATGATTATATGAACAGGCTCGCAGATTTTAAACCGGGTCAAAGAATAAGTGTTGATGTAATGCGCGGCAGCGAAAAAGTTATTTTGATTGTGGATTTGTAAAATTATTTAAGACACGGATTACACTGATTTTCACAGATTATTTTAGACAAATATTTACTCCGTGTAATTCGTGAAATCCGCGTCTTATTAAATGGATTTAACCCATATCATCTTTAGGAATTTCTCCTCTATCTTTACTTTTAAACACCCATAATTCGCCA
>JANQLA010000564.1 GCA_028280855.1 Melioribacteraceae bacterium | reverse complement strand
TGAAAGGCATGGGAAAAGCAATGGAAACATTGGGCATATACATTGTGCTTACATTCTTCGCCGCTCAATTCGTAGCTTACTTTAAGTGGACCAACTTGGGACTAATTTTTGCAATAGAAGGCGCTGAATTCCTGAAAGCTTCGGGGCTTGGAGACATTCCACTTATGCTGGCATTCATTTTTCTTTCGGCTATAATTAACATGGTTATGGGCAGTGCATCTGCAAAGTGGGCTATTATGGCGCCGGTGTTCATACCAATGTTTATGCTGCTTGGGTACTCGCCGGAACTAGTTCAGGGTACTTATCGAATCGGTGATAGCGTTACAAATATTATTTCGCCCATGATGTCGTACTTTGCACTTATTGTTGCCTTTATGGAGCGCTATAAAAAAGATGCCGGTATAGGAACCGTTATTTCGACTATGTTGCCTTATACGTTTGCGTTTTTAATTGTTTGGTCAATACTTTTAATAGTATGGTTGCTCTTTGGACTACCACTGGGACCTGATTCTTCTTTGTATTATTCAATAAACTAGTTATTAAATAATTTTTTTGAATTTTTAACTTTACTTTTAAAAATATTTTTCGATTATTAAATCATAGCTGGAAACAGCTTAGTTTTGGTCCTCAGCGGCGTTAGATGATTACTTTGTCACTAATTATTCTGACGCCGCATTTTTATTTCATTTTGATACACTCCCAATAGTTGATACAAAATGTAACACTTCACAAATTCGTTAAACAGGCTGTTATAAAATCCATCCAACTTATTATTTTTTAACCAGTTACAGCCATTTTTTCACAATTGTTTTACAATTGGCACACTCGTTGTTAAGATCATACCGACAAAGTAATTAACCAAAACTAATTAACAACAACACATAAGAGGACCAAAATGAAATCATTCACAAAACCAGCTGTCTACATTTTTCTTACTGTAGTGCTAACTACCACTATTTTTGCTCAATCGTCAGTAAACACGGGCGTTACAGTAACCGCCAAGCTTAAAAGAGGTATTTCTGTAAGCAATGTTGGAGCAGGTTCAGTTGCATTCTCCGAAATAGTTCTGGCAGGCGCGGCTACAAATCAAACTATTAACCCAGGTGCGTCAAACGGGGTAAACCTAGCAATTACGTCTCACCCAAACAGGGATGTTGCAATTTCATTTGCAAACGCAACTCTTACGAACGATGCATGGGCAACAAGCCATAGCAGCACTAATACAGGTAGCTTAACATTTGTACCTAACATCGAACACACAGGTACGAGCAGTACATACTCAGGAACCCCGGTTACTATAAATTCGGGATCTAATTATACGGCATCAAATGTATCAGGTAATGGAATGCTTTACTTATGGATTGGCGGTCAAATTGCAATTAGCGAAACACAGCCGCATGGTGATTATACAGGAACACTAAGTGTAACAGTAGCTTATCCATAGTAATAAAGTTCTTAATTTCGAGGCCCATTTAAAAGTTTAACTCAAAATTGGTCCTCAGTAAAACGGCGTCAAAGAGTTGGTAACTTGAGACGCCGTTTCCATTTTAAATATTTTTGCATATTTTTTAACATGCTGGTAAAACTAATAATAAGCATTATAATACTTTTTATTTCCGATTGCTTTGCTCAAAGAGTTACACAAGCAGCTTCCGCAAGTGTAAACCTGATCGTTCCACTTTCAATTACTGCAACTCAAGGTTCCCTGGATTTCGGTGAAATTATTCTTACCGGTCGATCTATCAGAAAGAGAATTCAACCAAACAAGGGACAAAGATTTATTATAAATGGTCACCCCGGCAGAAAGATCAGTATTATTTTTAACTCAATCACACTGACCAACTCAGGCTCGCCCCAGATAATCGATCGGGTTGGTACATTGAGGTTTAATCCGCGTCTGCAAAGCAATAGCGGTGTTCGTATTTCCAGCGGTGACACGTTTATACTAGAAGAAAACGGAAAGGTTGGAGAGTTTGAAATTTGGGCCGGGGGAACAATCCAGATTGCAGCTGATCAGCCTCACGGCGATTACAAAGGGACATTCACATTGACAGTTACATATTGAGTAATCGATGTTAACACTCACAGGTATTTTTCGATAATATTTACGCAGAATAAAAGACATATAATATTTTTTGTTTGACAATTTTCATTTATTGATCTATATTGAATCACAATTTGATAATTTCGCTAATGAAAAAGTATTTTTCCTCTTTTCTTCCAGCCATCTTATTCCTGGGATTCATTTCGATTCAAGGTCAAGGCAGAAGTACGGCTAATATACCAATAAATGTTTCGCTGCTAAAGGGTATCCAAGTTTCTACGCTCAGTGGTGATCTGGATTTTGGCGAAATTGTTAAGTCGGGAGTATCATCGAAATTAACCAAGAAACCAGGTGAAGGTGTATTAATTGAGGTAAACGGACATCCCGGAAAAAGCGTTATTGTAGAATATACAAATCCTTTATTAGCAAACTTTGATGCTGTTGGTATTAACGAACCTGTTATTAATTTTAACCCTGTTCTCACTTCTTCACCGGATCAAAATTATATAGAAACTTCGCTACTGAAATCAAGTTCTTCAATGACCCTGGCTGATAATAACGGATACGGCAAACAGTACATATGGGTAGGTGGAGAACTTGAAATTGATAAAGACGCCCCACACGGCAATTACCAGGGAACTTTAACCCTTACGATATCTTACTAACTTCATAAAAGAAAGCATTAGTTTAATTCTTCCTGCAAATTGTTAATCAATTGATATTTTTCTAATTTTTAGTTATGGAATCTGTGTATAGTTTTATTCTTCGGGTAATCTTTGCATTATTCGTTATAAGTACGTTTAATGCCGCTCAAACAGCATTCATAACAAAAACCAGCGACCTGGAATTTGGAGATGTGTTTATGGGGCATTCGAAAGAAATTACTGATACGGATATTGGCGCTGCTAAATTTATGTTTTATCATACAAGATGGTTCAGACGAAATGTTTCTATACGTTTCGCGCTTCCATCCTACCTTGAAAATGCGGGCGACCGCATACCCATAGAATTCAACCAAACACACTCAACATGGTCTTATAACGACCAGCTCGGCGGCAGAACGAATTTTGATCCTTATTCAAGACTCAGGATTAATAGAGTATGGTTTTATACACCTGTTTATATTTGGCTGGGAGGTAAAATAACCACAACTCAAGGTCTTACTCCCGGAGAATACTCAGGCAATATAATTATTACTATAACATATTAACTATATCAATTATGAAAATTATACTTACATCACTTTTGCTAATGTTTTCATTCACTATTACAGCCCAGGTAATAATATCACCTTATATAGTGTACATCGATTCAAAGGACCGCTTCGGAAGTTACATCGTGCAAAACGAATCAAACGAAGAATACGAAATAAGTATTTCATTCGTTTTCGGTTACCCTGTAAGCGATTCACTCGGACAAGGCTCAATGAAATACTTCGAAGAAAATCCCGATACAACCGACTCAATTGTTAACTGGGTAAAAGCATTTCCGCGTCGTTTTATTTTACCACCTAAACAAAAGCAAATTATAAGAATGACCGCCCGCCCGCCCGACACATTACAGCCCGGCACATATTGGTCAAGGATAGTTACTTCCGCCGTTCCTAAAGCGGCAGAAGTAGGTACGGATACAACCGGTATTAGAGCCAGGGTAAACTTTGTATTAAATCAGGTTACTACCGTGCTCTACAGGCTTCATCCTGCAGAAGCAGGTGTTGAACTTGAAAATTTTGTTTTAATAAAAGACAGCTCTATGATCAGTGCATTGGCTTCAGTGAAAAGAACCGGTAATTCCCCTTTCTATGGTGATGTCACGCTTAAAATATTAGACAGCGAAAATGTCCTTGTTGACCAGCGCGAAGAATTTGTATCGCTTTTTTATAGCTTGGTAAAAAGGATTGAACTCCCCACCAATTCCTTGAGTGCAGGCAAATACTATGCTGAATTAACTATTGAGCACAATGAAAAAGAGGATATCCCTGAAAGCGACTTAAAAGTATTTCCGACAATAACGGAAACAATCGAATTTGAAGTTCCATAATTATTTTTTAATTACCCTCCTCTGTGTTTCATCAACTACATTGCGAGGGCAGAATTATTTGACGCCTTTGTCTCCCGGGATAATGAATGAGCCGGGGTTGGAAAGTCATCATCCCGTAGTAACTTTTAAATGGAATAAGGTTGACGGTGCGGTTTTCTACAATGTATTCATTAGTAAAAAGGTTGGTAATAATTATAAACTCTTCCATGATTCTGCAGATTCCTTAAGCCTGACAGATACCATTTACACGCTTAGCAAAAAAAAATTTGAAAAGGAAGCAAACTATCGATGGAATTTTAAAGCAACATATCCCAACGGTAAAGAAGAATATTCGCCGCGTCTATACTTTTATACCCGGAGCTCGGATGATATTTCTCCCGTCGAAATCAATTACCCTGGCGAGTTAAAAAAACCCGGCAAAGTAATTGGAAACCTCACGCCAAGGTTTCATTGGCAGAAGGCAAGAAATGCTGCTTGGTACAACATCTTAGTAGAAGAACTAACTGATTCCGGAGCTTCATTAGTATTTAACTCCGAGGAATTTTTGCGAATCGAAGATACAACCTTCATGATACCTGATGGAATAATGTACTACGATAAAATTTACAGGTGGCGAATTGTCGCTCACAACGAAGTTTCAACACTGGAATCCGGCTACCTGTATTTTAATACGCAACTGTTTAAAATTCCTTTGCCCCCGAATAAAATTCAGGTTTATCCCATACCCGGTGAGACTAATGAAGGGGGCATAAGTTTTAGATGGAACCAGGTTGCAAACGCGAGAGGGTACGGATTACTAATTAAAAGACTAGGGAAAAGTTCTGAAAGGGAAGTTTTTAATTCAGAAAATGATGGGCTTATTAGGGATACAACTTATTCAATTGCAAAATCTTTTTTCGATAATACTGAAAAATATTCTGTCGTAGTAAGAGCTTACGGAAGAGCCGGTTGGGGAAAGTACAGCAAGTCCGTGAAATTTGAACCTGATTTTTCTGCTAAGGACAAGCAGCCTGTTAGCATTAGCCCCGGTTCATTAAACAAGGGAGGACAGAACCTTAATGAATTTCCCTCGGAGTTTAAATGGAAAGCCGTTGCTAATGCAGAAGGGTACGGCTTTTACATCAGCCGCAAAACAGCACGTGGAAAATACCAATTACTTTTCAGTTCGGAAACATCGGGTTTAATAATTGATACCGTATTTACTATTCCACAAAATTTACTCTCTCGAGGTGAATCCTACCGTTGGAACATTCGGGCACGAGTAAATAACAATTGGACTAAATTCAGCAGCAGACGGTATTTTAATTTCGGCGTTTCTGACGAAGGAGACCCACTCGTTTTGCTTAATCCCGGCGTTGCTGAGCCGGGTGGAAATAAAATTAATACTCTTAATCCCACTTTCCGATGGCGGGGAGCAGTAGATGTGGATTCTTACAACGTTGTTGTAGAAAAATTGGAGAACGGTAAGTTTTCAAGGATTTTTGAGACCGGTAAAAAAAAAATCCTGACTACAACTTATTTACTGAAAGAGTCGGTACTCGAAAACAACTCTGATTACAGGTGGCGGGTTATTGCTGATGTAAAACATGAAAATAAAATTAGCTCGCATTATTTTTACTTTACTACAGACGCATCGGAACTTGATCACGGTAATTTAATCGCGTTTAGCTCTGATGCACCCGAAGAAGTTTTCCTAACGCTGCAATATGCGAATGTTGTTGACAAAGATATAATCGCCTTTTACTATAATCATGATGTTTACCTTCCTATTTTAGAAATCTTCAACTACTTTGAGATCCAGGCGACTTTTAATCCGGAGTCTCATAGAATCACCGGGTTTTTTCCGAAAGAAAAAGATGAATACGTAATCGATTTAAATAGCAATAGCTATAACTATATGCAATCGGAAGGTTCACTCGACAGTGCTCAAATAATAAAAACAGATTTTGATTACTTTCTGAAAAGCAGCATCTACGATAAAATTTTTGGAATAGAATTCCTGTTATTGCTCAATCAACTGGTTGTTAAAACCTACTCAAAAATAGACTTGCCGGTCTACGCCCGCTATATAAGAAACAAAAGCTATGAAAATATTAGGCACAAAAGTACCGTGGATTTACCGTTGATTTTCGATTCGGAACGCGCCTTATTAAATTTTGGAGTAGTCGATTATTCACTTAATTATAATGTGAGCGAGTTTTCTTCGCCTCTTGGAAATTATAACTTTGGCGTTGGCGGAGAATTGCTTTACGGTGAGACTTCATTTAATACCCGGGGAGTTTATATCAATAATAAGCTTCTTAACAGCCAAACAGACTTATCCTGGAGATATATATTCGATGAGAACAAATATATTTCCAGAGTAACTTTGGGGAGCCAGGGTTTCGATGGGCTTGAGTTCTTCAATTTTAACGGAATTAAGGTGACAAATAACCCCGTGGAACCAAGGCAAAAGCATGCTTCTGTACTTGTGCATGATAAATCCGAGCCAAGCTGGACAATTGAGCTATACATAAATAACCGCCTTCTTGATGTAGTAAAAGCCGACGCATCTGGCAATTATACATTTAACCTCCCGTTAAATTACGGTACAACTTTAATAGAACTTAGAGAGTATGGTTTAAACGGTGAATACAGGAGCAGGAATAAACTATACCAAACGCCGTTTACATTATTTCAACCGGGAGAGTTTATTTACAACTTTAGTCTCGGTAAGCAGCGGTTTTCAAACAACGATATCGTAAATATAAATAGCGGTTACGGAATAGCGAATTGGCTTACAACAAAAATTGGAGTTGAATACCAGGAGAATTCAAATTCTAGCAAGCCAGTTTTTTATACATCATCTTCGGCGAGGTTGTTCGGCAACAATTTGCTTAATGTAATGTACGCGCCTTCGTCGTTTTATCGCTTATCTTCAAACACGGTTTATTTTAATCAATCCTCAATTAGCCTGGATTATACCCGGTACTTCAAAACTGCTTTTTTCAATCCGGCAGGATTTAACCATGAATTCAGCGCCGGATTATTTTATCCAATGCATCTCAAAAATTTTCAAATAAATTTTAGAGCTGCATATGATTATTCTGAATCACAAAATTCAATATGGAATAACTATGACTTCGGAATAAGCTCATCTTTGTTTATGCTGAATCCGTTTATAAATTACACGTACTCAAATGTAAAAACCGGTAGTAGTTTTTCAAATCAATTTTTAGAAGCGGGATTTTCTTACTCATTGCAGAGTTTGCCGTTCTTTCTAAATAAGCTTAGCGGAAATCTATTGTCTGTTCGTACAACATTTGATTTAAACAATTCCGAATTTTTAATCCTGTCTGCTAATTTATCGTCAACAATTTCCTCCTTTGCACGTGCGCAATTGAGTTACCTGCATAATTTTAATGTTTCGGATGGAAGCATTCAGCTGCAAGTCCGTTTATATTTTCCCGATTTTCAATACTCCGCCGGTCTATCAAACGATTTCATATCTCAAAATCTTGTAGGTTCGGTAGGTTACAATAAAATAACGGATGATATCGACTTCTACCAGCAGTACCAGGTAGGTAAAGCAACTGCCATTTTCAGACCATACGTAGACGAAAACGCGAATAACATTTTCGATGCAAGCGACAGGCTTTTGCCCGGTGCAAAGATTTACCTGGGTACTTCGATTATTGAGTACGATAAAAGCGGAATAATAAGGGCGCGTGAACTAAATGTTCATACACGATACGAAGTATCGATTAGTGAAGAAGATATAAAAAATCCTTTATTGATTCCAAAGTACAAAGCCTTTGCCTTTAAAACCGATGCAAACCCATTTAAAGTTATCGATATTCCGTTCTACGAATCGGGCGAACTTGACGGTTATGTGTACAGTCAAATTAACGGGTACAAGAACCCTGTTTCGGGATTAAGGGTAAAATTCTTAAACACCGGGGATAATACATCTTTTTCCACTGCTACTTTTAACGACGGCTCCTTTTATTATTACGGAATAAAGCCCGGCAAATATAAAATTGAGTTGGATGTTAACCAGTTGGCTGCTGCAAAATTAGTCACGAAAGAAAGCGAATATTTTATTGAAGTCTATCCGGGCAGCCTTTCCCGCAACCAGGAAGAAGTGATCATCTATCTGATAAAGAACCAATGATTAATTTCACTTCAAGTAGTAAGTCTGTATTAAATTTAATGAACTGCCTACTTCGTAGTCGTCATAGAATTCGGATTTCATACTATTTCCCTCGTAATCAACATACCTAAGTTCAATATCATAAACTCCAGGCTCCAGTTCTATTTGCGCCGCATCGCAATAAGCAGGCATAGTTCGCCAGCCGCGCAAGTCAGCGTTTTCCGTAGCGTCAACAACAGCGTTTGTAAGCGCTGCCAAAATATTACCCACGGCTTCGCTTTTACCCTTGGCCAGTTCCCTGCCAAGCGCACTTGAGCCTACTCCTTTAAGTACTGCACGGGTAATCGTTTTAAAGAATATAATACCTTTATTGGTTTCAAATGTTTTCTCAGCGACTTTGGACATATCTTCCAACAGCTCCAAATCCCCGTAATAAACGCTGTCAACGTATACTTCAATACCTGCGACCTGTGAACCGCTTACCACCAGTTGCGGGAAAGCAAATTTGAAATTCCAGCCGTACTCTATGCCGGGAAACGGGATTGCATCTACCCAAAAATTTGTAGGATCCGATATAGTTATAAAATCGTTGAACGTGGTTATGCGAGCACCTACAGATTCTTTAACGGGGCCCAAACCTGTAAACGCTATAATATTGAGAATCGATTTACTCCTTGCATCTCTCATGGTGTCGGATAAAAAAGAAGGTTTATCGAAAGGATAAACATCGGGATAAGTTTCCCATGCTTTGTCTAACTGCTCCAGCGAAATTCGTGCATTATCGGTTTCACCGTCAGCCTCAAAGATAATCGCACTCAAGTAGTTTGATAACACGTTATTATAGTAGTCTAAATCCTCAGGCTGAATCTCTATACGGGCATCCTCAGATTCATTTAACGATGCAACATATTCCTCGTATTTTGTTTTTAGAAGATTAAGTTTATTATTTACTCTTCTTACTTCTACATAAGCGCCGTCAAATTCTCCAAGATGAAGATAATTGAGAGCCTTAAAAATATTGATGTACAGGTCTTCGTAAGCCTCGCCTGAATAATCTAATGCATTATCGTTAAGAAGCATAGATGAAGCTGCTTTCGAGATACTTTTAGTAAACAGCTCTTCAATAGCAAACTCCGCTAATTCAAATTCGCGGTTGCTCTTTTCATATTCACCCATATAGTGAAATACCATTCCTTTATCGAGATGTAGAAGCACCCTGTCTTTATCGGCATATTCACCGTTTAGCTCAGCGGCAATTAGTTGTTCTGAGGCTTCACCGTAATTTCCAATACTAAGGTTATGCAAAATAGGATAGTAAAACTCTGTGTTGGTCATTATCGAAGAGCAACCGGCAATAAAGGCGGCAATCGCCACAATAAAAATTCGTATCGTTTTCATGTTCAGCAACCCGGGAAAAGAAATACGGGTGAATTATAAACACCCGCATTTAAATTTCTTGTTATAATGAATATCTATCCTGGCCTATAAACTTCTTAATTTTCTTGTTGCCTATCCACGCCTTTGTGTTTGTTTCTATATCTATCAACTCCAAATCGATTTGATAAAAAACAACCTTCTCTCCTTCAACAGCGTCTTCAATTGAATTGATTACACCGGTCATCAAAAAGTCCGCACCTATTTCTTTGTAAAATTCTTTGAAAGTCTCAGGTGATGCAAAATCCTGCTGGTCTTTCCTTTCTTCGCGAATCTGCTCGCGCTCATCCTTCGATGCAACAAAAGTAACTTTACCGGAATTAATCAACTCGCGTTCCATGTCCTTGGTAAATGTTTCAATAGCGATATGCTCACTGCTCTTGTTCCTTACCTTTCCAACTATTAACACAGGTTTATTTCCCTTGGAGGTCATAAAGTCTGTGAGCCACGGCCTCTGCAACACGTCGGTTATCATCTCTTCGGCAACCAAACGCGAATCAGTATCGTTCCATCGTCCGCTAAGATCGGTAACTTCCTTTGTGTCTATTCGGCTAACCTGGCGCGAGGGCCCGCACGCAACTATCATAAATACTAATAATAAACTGATAAGAACCGGTTTTAATATTGATTGCATTTTTTTCTCCTAATATTGTTTATCGTAATTTTTCGTTCCTCCCCAGTTTCATGCCAACTAAAAAAGCAGCTTTAACAACAATTGGGAATCATCTATACAAAATTATGATCTTTACTGAAAACATGTGTGTTCAAAAAATTATTCATACTCTTACAATTCGTGACAACTCCTGACCTGTTCCTGACAACAATTACAATCATTTTGGCGTCTTTTGTAATGAACTTTTAACAAAGTAAATTAGAGAGGATAAAAATGAATAACCTAAAATACAAAAAATCACAAACCTTTCTTGTCACAGCAATGTTATTAATAATAGTATCATTAACAACATTTGCACAAAAACCGGTTTCCCGAAATGCCATTGATAATTTAATAACAGGTATTAATTCCGAGAACGAAGGTTTGCGAAGAAGCGCTATTTATTTTGCCGGAAAGTATGAGTATGCAGAAACTACTGAAGCATTGGTTGCCCAATTAAAAGAAGAAGATAATCCAAATACCAGGCTCTTAATTGCAAACGCATTGTTCAGAATTGGCGACCCCTTCGGAATGGAAGCAGTGTTGAAGATTTCGCAATCAGACTCAAACGCAAAAGTCAAAAGAATTGCAGGCGCTATATACGAAACTTTTGTTTTAGTAAATTCATCGGCTCAGGAAACTCAGTTAGCTCAAGATTAAGAAAGTTTTGATGACAATTAATGACAATTAATTACAAAAATATGATAACTAATTAGCTTTACATGCAGTACATTTATCAAATTATATAACATGGACTCTTTTTGAAGTTATTAAAAAACATATCGATTTTATTGGTAATAAGTTTCAGCACTGTGGTGGGCAATGAATGGGAACGGATAGAAAACCTTCGTGGCTATTGGAAATTTACTATCGGCGACGATATTGAATGGGCGAAACCTAATTACAACGATGAAGACTGGGAAGATATAAGAGTTCCTTCAACCTGGGAAAACCAGGGTTTTCATGGGTACAACGGCTATGCATGGTACCGAAAGAAATTTGAACTGAACTTATCTCGGATCAATTCTACTATGTACCTCCGGGTGGGATATATCGACGACGCGGACGAAGTATACGTAAACGGTAAACTTGTCGGTAAGTCGGGAGACTTCCCACCAACGTTTGAAACTGCTTATAACGCGTTTAGAGTATATCCAATTCCAAAGAACTTATTAAATCTAAATGGCAGAAATGTTATAGCAGTGCGCGTTTACGATTCACAATTGGGCGGTGGAATAGTTTCCGGTGATGTAGGACTTTACGTTAAATACTACGACATTCAGGCAATGCTTAGTCTTGAAGGCGAATGGAAATTCAGAATTAACGATAAGAAAGAGTGGAAAGATCCGGACTTTAATGATTCGGATTGGGACGATATTTTAGTGCCGGGATTATGGGAAACACAGGGCTACGATGACTATAACGGATTTGCATGGTACCGTAAAACCTTTATGGTACCTAATAACTTAACGAAAGAAAAGCTGGTAATGCTTCTTGGCAAGATAGATGATATAGATGAAGCATATTTAAACGGTGTTCGAATTGGAAGCACAGGCGAAATGTACGACGACGATTTTTATATATCATTCGACCAGGAGTGGCAAGAGTTCAGGGGATACTACATCCCCGGGGGCTTAATCAAACCGGGGAAAAACGTAATAGCCGTAAGGGTTTACGACGGCTACAGAGACGGCGGCATTTATGAAGGCCCGATTGGCTTGGTTAACCAAAAGGACTATTCAAAATACTGGCGGGAAAAGAAAAAGCGAAATATCTGGGAAATTATTTTTGGTGATAAGTAACGAATCATACTTTTCAAAATAATATTTACCCTCGCATCATTACTCGAATATAATTACCTTTACCCCTAATTATTCTAAATGATTTATGTCCTCAAAGATTATTTATTCATTCTACGCCTTAACGATTTTTCTCCTTTGTAACGCACTGATTAAATCGCAACCAATTGCAAATGAGTCGAACAGCGAAGGTTTAAATAAATCACTTAATAGTTTAGCCAATACATTCACTAGTCCCTTACAATGGGAAGGTAAAGATCTGCTCACTTTCGCAATTCTATCTGCATCCTGGTACGCAGCTTATATTAATGATACTCAATTTAGAAAACCTTTTACAAGAAGCCGTAATTCAACTTTTGATCAACTTGAACCAATCGGTTATTTGTACGGATCACCATTCGTCATGGCGCCTGTATCATTATTAACGTTCGGCATCGGGGAAATTACAGGCAACGATAAAGTTTCAAAAACAGGTTTGCTTATGAGCGAACTTGTGTTAAGTGTGGGTATCATTCAGATGCCTGCCAGTATTATAATCGGCAGGGCACGCCCGTCTTCGGGTTTTAGCAAAGATGTTTTTGAGTTCGGTAATGGCGCCGAACATAATTACGCTTCGTTTATCTCTGGTCATACGGCCATTGCAGTCGGAGTATCGAGAATATTAAGTCACCAATTAAATAATACTTATGCCAGTATTGCATTATACGGACTTGCAGCGATTACCACGTTGAGTAGGCTTTACGAGGATAAACATTGGACTCCAGATATTTTACTGGGAGCGGCA
>JANQLA010000481.1 GCA_028280855.1 Melioribacteraceae bacterium | reverse complement strand
TACTCATTGACACCAACGATTTGATAGTCGCTTCAGTTTGTCTTCTTCTGTCTTTATTATCCTGGTAAGGATCCTGCTTTTTGCCGTATAAATTCCAGTAGATTATTCCGGAGTATAAAGCGTTGCTTAAAACAAGACCAGTAATAATTGCCAAAGTATCGCCAAGCAGTTGATAGTCGTTCAATATATAAGCGTAAAAGATACTGCCGATATTTAGAAAAATTGCGACACTTACCAATGCCGGAGAAACAAACTCGAAAAATCGTCTGGGCGCTAGATCGGCTTTTCGAGTTGTGCGAATGTCTGCTTTTCTCATCAACTTAAAATATCTGAAGCCGGAGAGTTCCATTATAATCAGGGGGAAAGTTTGAAGTATGAAATAAATAACCGGAATTGTTTCATCCAGGTTTCTTACCATCTGGTAATCACGATATACTATTCCAAAAAGAAGTAAAACTCCAAACAATAGTATTATAAAATTGATGAGCTTATAGACTCTCTGCCTGTTCGTATAATATTCAATCGGCTTAAGATATAGTTTTGGATATTCGGATGGCGGGTATGCCTCCAATACTTTCTGCATTCTATTAATTATTTGCATGGGATAATAGAACGAGAGCAGTATAATCTGACTTAAAAATACAATGTAAAAAAATATATTTTCGTTCATAATAGATTTCCTTAAATATTTCGTTTATTCATTAGGTTTCCGAATGCAATTCTGATTTCGGAATCTGTTGCGCCCGATTCCTTTAGCGCGGTTATCGTTTCGTTTAATTTATTTGCGACCAATTCGTTAATATCAACCTGGCTGTTTTGTTTTGCATCCGGATGAATAAAAGTGCCGCGGTAACCTCTTGTCTGAATTACCGAATCCCGCTCCAGTAGTTTATATGCTTTGGCTACTGTTTTGTTGTTCAAATCCAAATCATTAGCTAACTGGCGTATTGATGGAAGAGGTGATCCGGGATGAATCTGCTCTGTGATTACCGCCTCCTTAATCTGTTTAACGAGTTGAGCAAACAGCGGCGTTGAATCTTCTATGTTAATCGCAATTTTCATAATTCTTATTCCTTTACGTACCAGTTGTACCCTGCATTACAATGGTACAACTATTTTGGTAAATTTCCAAATAAAAAGATCATGAATCCGAAAAAATATTTTTGTACTATAACAAATCGCGACAAATTATTTAAGGAATTCTTAGTTTGTGATACGACTTAATCTTACCTTTTTAGCAAGCGAGAGAATAATGAAAAGTTTAATATTATTTATATTTTTTACGCTTGGCAGTATTATAGCGCAAAAATCGTCAGAACTTCCTCTAAACTCGACTGACGGGTTGACATTAAAAAATGTGAAAGCCGAGGTTGTTGATCATAATGGTAAAACCGGAATTAAAGTTACTAAAGCCGACAACTACCAGGAAGGGGAAACAATAGTTTTGCTACCGGATATTGAATTTCAAAATGGAACCATCGAATTAGAGTTAACCGGCGAACCCGCTCCGGGCGCGGCTCCAACAATGAGGGGTTTTGTAGGAGTTGCTTTTCACATTGATCCTGATAATAGTTCCAGTTATGATTGCTTCTATCTTCGCCCTACAAATGGACGGGCAGAAAATCAATTACAAAGAAATCATTCCGTTCAATATGTAGCGCATCCCGAATTTCCATGGCATAAGCTAAGGAAAGAGAATCCCGGTGTTTATGAATCATATGTTGACTTAGTACCCGGTGAATGGACAAAAGTTAAAATTGAAGTTTCAGGTCAAAAGGCAAGATTGTATCTGCATGGAAATGAACAGCCTACACTTATTGTAAATGATCTGAAACACGATGAGCAGAGTGGTTCTATCGGTTTGTGGCTGCATTCATCAACTCTAGCAAGATATCGTAATCTTATTGTTACTCATAAGTAGCTGAAAGTTACTCAGGGATTAAATATGGAATTTACCAAAGCCATTGTTCGTAAACCATGCAAGAATCTTGTTCACGGATTGACTAATGCTAATATTGGTTTACCTGACTATGACAAAGCTGTTAATCAACATGATTTGTACGTCAGTGCGTTAATGAACTGCGGATTGGAAGTATTAGAATTACCTGCAGATGAAAATTACCCCGACTCAACATTTGTTGAAGATGTCGCGCTGCTAACACCTCGTTGTGCGATTATAACCAACCCGGGGGCACCATCTCGACGAGGGGAGGTAGACACAATAAAAGATACGATTGCAGAATTCTATAATTCGGTTGAACGAATAGAGAGTCCAGGCACTTTAGAAGCCGGTGATGTTATGATGGTTGGTGATCATTATTACATTGGGCTATCGGAGCGAACAAACGCAGAAGGCGCAAATCAGTTAATAAAAATTTTAAATCGCTATGAAATGACAGGTTCTGTTGTAGAATTAAAAAGTGTATTGCACCTTAAAACCGGGGTTGCATATTTGGAGAATAATGCTCTTCTTGCATGCGGCGAGTTTCTTTCTAATCCTGAATTCGAAAAGTTCAATATAATTGAAATTCCTTTGGAAGAGAGTTATGCCGCTAACTGTATTTGGGTAAATGACCGGGTGCTTGTCCCAAAGGGATTTCCGGTAACTGCCGGAAAAATAAAAGCTGCGGGTTATCGAATAATTGAATTGGATGTATCTGAATTTCAAAAACTTGACGGCGGGTTAAGCTGTTTATCATTGAGGTTTTAACATGGAATCCGATTTAACTATGATAGATTTATTGATGGCTGCTTTCATGTCTACAATAGTAGTGTTTATCATTGGATTGCTATTTTATTTTCATTACAAGGCCAGGAAAATGGTTTATACCTGGGCAGCAAGAAATAATTACGAAGTATTGAAGTTAAGGTACCGTTTCATTTTCAAAGGTCCCTGGACTTGGTGGGGAGTCAGCAACAAACGACAGAAAGTATTTTATGCATCATTTTTGAATGATCAGAGAAAGATCGAAAACGCATACGTAAAATGCGGGCACTTTTGGAAAGGACTAACTGAGGATGTCGTTGAAGTGAAGTGGGAAGAAATGAGAAAGGAAAAGATTTTTAAATAAATAGTTATTAATGAAGGTCACAATTCAACTTATTTTCCATTAACTATTTTTGCTTACATTTTAAGCAAACAAAAAAACATGTAGAATTTTTTGTAGCTTATCAAACGATATTTGTATTTCCCGGAAACTCTCATCATTGCAATTACATCCCGTTCGGATATTCTAAGATTCGGTATCTGAAAACTTGTATCATTTATAAGTAAATATGCAATAATATACACAGTGGATAAAGAAATGGAGTAGATATTTACTTTTATAGCATTATATTAGATAGTGATACAAATAGGTTCATGACTAATAATTTTATAAAATAACTTATACCAAAGGACAAATGGCTAAAAGACATACATTTCATATTCCCGTTATGGGAATTGGATTTACTATAGATACCCCGCTAAAAGTTTCACATTTTGGAATTGACTCTGTAATATCGTTAGTTGATGATTTACTTCTTGAAAAGTTAAGAAAAGTCTATTGCCGAAAATTTAAAATTCCGTATGAGGAGATATCCGAAAAAACTAAAGATTTTAGAGCAAAACGAATTACTTCGTATCTCAATTTAATTTATAAACTCGCAGAAAATAAATTTGAAGAATTAAAAAACTCTACAGCGGAAATTAACAATGAGCTAAAAGACTATTTTCATCTACTTCCTGAAGGATCGACTCTTAAAGATGAATTCAAAAAAAATAGCGTGAATCAGAGTCTTGCTGATGTATCAAACCGGCTTAAAAAGAGTTTATTGATGGGGAGTATTGATGTTAACA
>JANQLA010000476.1 GCA_028280855.1 Melioribacteraceae bacterium | reverse complement strand
CACTAGCAGCTTGGTTGCTGTAGGAGGTGGACATACGTATTATATTAAATTCAATCAATATACATCATCCGATGTTGCTCCCTACAAACTTGAATGCTTTTTTAATCATTGAACAATCGGCACAAATTGCTAGTCATTTACAAACGGGTTATGTTTCTTTTCATGATCGATTGTGCTTTTTTCACCGTGCCCCGGATAAATAGTTGTTTCACCGGGTAAACTAAAAAGTTTTGTAAGAATAGAATTAATTAAGGTATCGTAATCGCCTTTCCACAAGTCGGTCCTGCCTATTCCTTCAAAGAATAAAACATCGCCGGTAATGCAAAATCCTTCTTCCCGGAAATAGATACAATACTCTCCAGGTGTGTGTCCCGGAGTAAATATAAATTTTGGGGAAACACTACCGAGAGAAATAACTGTTGCTTCGGTAATAAATTCATCTGGATTCGGTGAAAGTTTTACATCTACTCCAAACATTTTTCCCTGTTCAATAGCTCTTTGGAGTAATGGCAGATCTCCCTCGGGTGCAAGGAAAATAGGAGTGTACTTATCTTTAACAAACGCATTTCCAAAAATATGATCTATATGACAATGAGTGTTGATCATATATTTTACTTTCAGGTTATTGTCACGGATAAAAGCGTCTAAAGCTTCTTCTTCATGAGGATCAACACAGCCGGGATCAATAATAGCCGTTTCTTTGCTTGTCTCGTCCCAGATAATGTAAGTGTTCTCAGAAAACACGCTGAATACAAAACAGTGAATTTTTATCATATCATTTTTTCTTGAAATTTTTGCTTACCCGTTTAAACAACTTTTTAGTAAAGTTATTATAGTTGTCTTTAATTTCTTCCATCGAATCCCCGCCGAATTTATGCAGGAAATGTTTCGCCAAAACCCAGGCCAGCATCGATTCTCCGATAACGGCGCATGCAGGAGCAGCAACAAAATCACTTCGCTCCCTGCGTGATACTTCCTGTTTCATTGTTGATAAATTGACCGCCTCAATCGGAGACATAAGTGTCGCTATCGGTTTCATTGCTACTCTAATAATAATCGGTAAGCCCGTAGAGACTCCACCTTCGATACCGCCGGCACGGTTTGTTTTGCGCGTGATAACTTCACCTTTGCGAATTATCTCGTCATGCGACTCGGAGCCAAATGCATCGGCAACCGCAAAACCGGTTCCTATTTCAACGCCTTTAACGGCATTGATTGAAAGCATTGAATGCGCGATATCCGCATCGAGCTTAGTATCGAAATGAACAAAACTTCCCATTCCCACTGGAACTCCGGTTGCAACAACATAGAAGCTTCCTCCCAACGTATCGCCTCGTTTCTTCGCCTGCTTAATCTTGTTGATAATTCGTTTTTCCTGTTCTTCATCAAGCACACGCACAGGACTTTTATCCGCGTTTTCCGCTATAGTCCATGCGTCAAAGTTTTTCGGTAGATCATTATTAAAGAGCTTCCCGGAAAACTTCTCTTTCGAATATATATTTCCAATATTTTCAACATAGCTTCCAACGTGAATTCCAAACTCCTCAAGCAGTCTCCGCGCAACAGAACAGGCGGCAACACGCGCTGCGGTTTCACGTGCGCTCGAACGCTCAATTGAATTGCGGATATCATCGAAATTATACTTTGAAACACCTACTAAATCGGCATGGCCCGGACGCGGCATTATAATCTTTTCAACATTAGGCGTCTTTTTATTGTAGGCCATCCTGTCAGTCCAATTTTCCCAATCACTATTTTTTATAATCATGGCTATAGGAGAAGCGAGAGTTTTACCAAAGCGAATACCGGCGGTTATTTCCGCGGTATCCTTTTCAATCTTCATTCGTCCGCCGCGGCCGTAACCTTGTTGGCGCCTGAATAAATGACCGTTTATATAATCTTCCGTGATTCTTAAATTGGACGGAAAACCTTCAACAATTGTAGTAAGTCCTTTGCCGTGCGATTCACCGGCTGTTAAAAATCTAATCATAATTACTAAGTTGATTGAAATGAGTGTGCAAATATATAAAAATTCAGCTACAAGCATTGCCCCCTCTTGTATTATTCTAGTTATTCTGGCTATGTACAAGTTTATTTAATCTAATATTGGTACAAAGGGAACAAAATCTTTAAACGGGTAGCGAAGTCCCCTGCTAATATTAGGCTACTTCGCCAAGCTGGAACAACTAAATTATCTAGAGCAATATTTGTCCGATACTAAATTACCGCTATAAGCAAATTTGTTTTACATTATTATGCAATCCGAATTAGCGCACTTATAATCCAATATATAAACTAAGCGTTGCAGATTCAAAGTATTTATAAAATTCTATATCTAAATATTTTTATTATAAATATATTTATAGCATACTTGATTTCAATGAAGAATTTCAATATAATCAAATTATGATAAGTTGAATTACATATTCGCATATCAATAAGACTAAGTTATACTTTTAATCAAAGTTACAAAGGAGGTTTTGTATGAAGTATTCAAGAAAGGACTTTTTTAAAAAGTCATTATTTTTTGCATCTTTACCATTCGCAATCGATTATTTTATTTCCTTTAGGAATATTCATGGCTCTAATTTGGCTAACAAACAATTAGATTTTCATTATGAGTTAGAAAAGCTAGAAGCCATTGAACCTGTTAGAGTTTCGTCAAGCGAGTTCAAACTGCCTGTTGAAGTTTTTTTCTATTTTAATATACCTTCCAATATTGTTCTCAGGCGATTTGAAATAAATAAGCAAGTCCGATTACAGGTCGTAAGCGTATCGATACAAAAAGTCGAAGATGATGCAGCTTTTATCGTAGGGGTAGAAGAATTTGACAAACTAATTTTACATCCCAAGTCAGCCATTCATAAACTATGCAGTATTGACAAATCTTTATTTAAAAAGTGTATAATAAAACCAAAACTAAATAAAGGGTAATTATTATGGGATATACTTGTAGAATTACATCGGAATGTGTTTCATGTGGCGCATGTGAACCAGAATGTCCTTATGATTGTATAAGCGAAGATAGTAGCAATGACAAATACGTTATTGATTCTGAATGCTGCTGTTTTGATGGATGTGGTGGCTGGAGCACTACACCATGCATGGAAGTCTGCCCGGCAATTGCGATAGTAAGAGTAACATGCGGGTCAACCTAGCAAAGTTTCAATATATTATTTAATGATTGAGAATATTAAAAATCGTACCAAATAAATCCATAAGAAAGCATCAAAAAGTAAAGATGCTTTCTTATAATAAATTTAGCTATTCCGTTGGAATGTCTAAACCAACAAGACGGGATGAACCGTCGCGGTAAACTACTTTAAGCAATGCAGCTTCACCTCGTTTAGCTTCTATAGCATCTTCAAACTCGTTAACGCTGTCAATTGCTTTTTTATCCACTTCGGTAATAACAACTCCCCGTCCTAATCTTTGGCTTTCTGCTTTGCTAAAGCGCTTAACGGAAGAAATCATTACGCCGCTTTCAATATTATAAGTATCGTACTCTGCATTGGATAAATTCTTAACAGTCAACCCGATGTCATCAAATTCTTTTTCAACAAGTGCATCTTTTTCATTCGATTTATCTCTCCTGTTATCGGCCAGCGGTTCGGAATCATCATCATCTTCACGTCCTTTAAGCACGACCGACCGTGTAATTTCTTCACCTTCACGCCATATTTTTAAGAATACCTCATCGCCAGCGCGTTTTCTAGCAACATACGATTGAAGCTGGTTAGAGGCATTAATTTCTTTATCATCGATTGCCAAAATGGC
>JANQLA010000453.1 GCA_028280855.1 Melioribacteraceae bacterium | reverse complement strand
GCGAGACAGGCATGCTGAGTTCCTTTCTACCCTGGCCATTATTGCTTCATCGCTTGAAAAAGTTGCCGTTGAAATTCGCCACTTACAGCGAACCGAAGTGCTCGAAGCGGAAGAATATTTCTCAAAAGGTCAAAAGGGATCCTCTGCAATGCCGCACAAAAGAAATCCTATAGTATCGGAACGGGTTACCGGATTGGCAAGAGTTCTTCGAGGAAATTCGACAGCAGCTTTGGAAAATGTTGCGTTGTGGCATGAGCGGGATATTTCGCATTCCTCAGTTGAAAGGATTATTGTACCGGATAGTTGTATTGGCTTAAATTACATGCTGCATTTAGTGATAAATCTAATCAAGAATCTTATTGTTTATCCCGAGAATATGATTAAAAATCTTGAGCTTACACGTGGACTGGTTTTTTCGCAAACATTATTGTTAAAACTTGTTAATAAAGGAGCGACACGAGAAGAAGCGTATAGCCTTGTACAGCGGCCGGCAATGGATGTTTGGGCGGATAAAAATAAAAATCTAAAAGACGAGCTTCTAAATTCCGAAGATGTTATAAAGTATCTCTCTCAAGAAGAAATTAATGAAGTATTCGATACAAAAAAGATGCTGAAAAATGTTGACTATATTTTCGCGCGCTCTGTTGAAGCCTAATCAAAAAAGGGCGATCTGTATCTGATCGCCCTTTACCACTCATCACTCTATTCAATTCGCTAATTAAACCTAAATATTTTTTCTTGCGAAAGCAGGTTCCAGTTCTTCCCTGCTTGGTTTACGTTTTATCAGTTTACGCAAATCGCTAATCACGTACAATGCGCTCGGGAGCATCAGCAGTGTTAAGAATGTTCCGAACAATAATCCGAAGGCAACCGAAACAGCCATCGGCACCAGGAATTGCCCTTGCTCACTCGTCAAAAGAATTATCGGAGCTAATCCGGCAGTAGTTGTAACTGTAGTAAGCACAATTGGTCTGAAACGAGCCATCCCGGCTTCGAGAAGCGCCGAATGTACTGATCCTCCTGCTTTAATAAACTTGTTATATTTATCAACCAGAACTACGGAGTCGTTAATAATAATACCGGCAAGCGCAACAATTCCAAGGAACGAAAGAATTGAAACCGGTATTCCGATAATATAGTGACCTAAAACTGCACCTATTACACCCAGCGGAATAAGGCCCATAATTAGTAAAGTTTGCATATAAGATTTCAGCAGGAACATCAAGATGGTAAACATAATAAGCATTGCGATGGACATAGAGTACTGCATTGAGCCTACCATTTTTGTGACTTCCTCAGATTGTCCGCCGTAGCTTCTTTCAACCCCTTCGACCTGGCTTAAAACACGAGGAACAATTGTTGCGTTTAGTTCTTTTGTAACAATTCCAAGGTCGTTTTTTGAGTAATCGATATCAGCAAATACAGTTATCGATCTCTCACCATCCTCATGTCTTATCCGTCTGATCGATCTTTGAATTTGGTAATCGGCGACCTCTTTAAAAGGAACATATTCGCCTAATGGAGTTCGTACTTTCAGATTTTCAATTTGTGCAATTGACATTCTGTTTTCTTTGTTGAACCTTACCCAAACCTTTACTTCGTCCCGTCCGCGCTGAAGCCGCATAACCTCCTGCCCGTAAAATCCTTGTCTTAATTGGGTTGTAAGATCACGCAAAGTAAATCCCAAGGCTTGCCCTTTTGGTTTTAACGAAACAACAAATTCATTGTTACCCAGCGGTGTGTCATCACGAATATCTTTAACGCCTGCAATCTTGCGCAGCTCTCCTTTCATTAAATCCTTTGCTTTCATTAACTGGTTGTAGTCCGAACTTGTAAAACGGACAGAAATGGGTGTTCCTCCGAAAGACCAGCCGCCTACAATTACATTTTCTGCTTCAGGGACAACGCCGATATATTCGCTCAAAGAATCCGAAAGTTCACCCACGGTATAATCACGCATACCCGAGCTTGGCAATACAAAAAAGATATTTATTGTAGAAGCATTCATCCAGGAAGTAAAATTTTGAATCGGGTTTAATACTCCGTTCGAAGTATCTTCCCATGATTCGCCAAAGGCCAATGTTTTATCAATTAGTTTAGTTCGGATTCCATTGGCAACTTCAGCAGACATTCCTGCAGGAACTTCAACTTGAATACGTGCATAAGGCGGTTCAATTTCGGGGAAAAATTGCGCCCGCACATGCGAGCCCTGGAACAGACCTGCTATTAAAAGAATAATCGCAACAACAGTAGCTGATACAGCCCACCTGTATTCAAGGCAAAAGTTTAATACACGCTTGTAGTAGTTTTCTACTACCCCCTTTAAAAATTTATCAAGCGACCTGCGCATTCTTGTGAGAACAGTCTCCTTCAGATTATCGGATTTTTTTAATGCTTTTGAATGCGCTAAGTGTGCCGGAAGTATTATCAAAGCCTCAATCAGTGAAAAGCCTAATGCGAATATTACTACTGCTGCTATTTGCCATACATACTTGCCAAGCATCCCATAAAAATAAAAGTAAGGCATAAAAGCAACCATTGTAGTAAGAATTGAAATACCGACCGGTTTAATAACTTCTGCGGTTCCATCTATTGCAGCCTGTACAGGAGACTTACCGTACTTCTCATATTGAGAATAGATGCTCTCTGCTATTATAATTCCATCATCAACGAGTATGCCAATGACCATTATCATTCCAAATAAACTCATCTGGTTTATACTAATGTCCAAAGTCCAAAGAACGAAAAACATACCAAAGAGAGATATCGGAATTCCAATCGCAACCCAGAATGAAAGTCGTGTATTAAGAAAGACACTCAACACAATTATCACGAGAGCTAAACCAATTAGCCCGTTTGTAGAAAGAAGTTCAATGCGCTCTTCAAGCTCATCAACCTCTCTTATAAATACATTGAATTCAACTAATCCGGCGTATCTTTGCTCAAATTCTTCGGCTAACCGGTTCGTTATTTCATCGATCTCAAGGACGTCCTCGTTGTTATTATACATAACGTTAAAACCAACTGACTTTCTCCCGTTATATTCTGAGTAAAACCTGTTTTCCGGCCATTGCTCCTGTACGGTACAAATATCAATTAGTTTTACACTTGTCCCGTCAATCGAAGATATAACCTCTATGTCCTCCAGCTCTTTCGCCTGGTATTTTTTGTTGTATGAACGAATCAGTATTTGCTCCTTGTCAGTAAGTACTGAACCGGAAGAGATGTTTAAATTTGAATTTCGTATTGCTTGGGCTATGTCATTTATGGTAAGCTTGTAACGGATAAGATCATTTGGCGACACTTCTATTGAAAATTCACGGGCGGGTAAACCCCACATCCTTATATTTGAAATTTTGCCAGTGCTTAGAAGTTCATCCCTAAATTCTTCAACAATTTTTTTGAGCGTCATTAAATCCTCGGGGCCGTAAATACTAAGCATTATAGCACGATTCCATTGCGTACTCTGGTATATTACCGGTTTCTCGGCTCCTGTTGGATATGAGTTGACCGAGTTCACGGAATTTTTAATATTCTGGAGCGCTTTATTCATGTCATATCCAGGCTCAATTTCTACGTCGATTGAACCGAAATTATCGGATGACCATGATCTAACCTTTTGAATACCCTCCAGGCCTCTTAAGTTTTCTTCTATTTTGGTTACAATACCTTCTTCTACTTCAATAGCAGAGGCACCCGGGTATGGAACGTCGATTTCTATTCTTTCGCGCTCAAGTTTCGGATCAAGTCGTTTGTTCAGATTAAATAATGCAAAAATACCGGCAATGCAAATTACCAGCATTATCCAGTTTGTAATTACAGAATGTTTAATAAAATAATTTATGAATGACTTTAACATTGTCCCTCTCAATTTTAATTCGCTGCGGCTGCTACTGAACTAATAGCCATTGTGGAATCAGTTTTTGTGGTATCAGAAGAAGCAATTCTAGATGCAGACTGTATCTCCATCCCAATTAATGGTTTCTGGAGAATTGTAGTAACTACTTCAGCTTTGGAAGGTAATGTATTTGCAATAATTGCTTCATCGTTTTGCAAAGCCAAGATATTAACTTTTCTTTTGTTCAGCTTTCCATCTTCCATGGTGTAAACATAGTTGTCATCATTAATTAAATATCGAGGAATAAGTCCTATGTTTTTCATACCTCTTCCTTCTATTTCTACATTAACGTAGTTACCTGGAAGAAAGAAAGGATTAAGATCGGAATTTGAGAATTCTACATATACGTTTAACGTTTGTGAATTTCGCTGGAATTGTGTTTCTTTGCGTATAATCTTGCCCATCACATAATCATCAACATTCGCCTCAGGGTAAACCTTTACGAGTGGATTATCTGCAAAATCGATCAGAGTGTATTCTTCAACAAGCAGTGGTACTGATATTTCAAGGTGCGTAACGTCATTAAGAGTAAACAGTTTCTGTCCTCTGGTTATAAAGCTGTTTTCAACTACTCCGTTTGAAGAGATATACCCATCGAACGGCGATTTTACAGAATATTTTGAAACTAAGATTTCCTGATTTTTTACGCTGTAGTATTTAGTGAAAATGCTTCTCGTGCTTGCTTTGATTTTTTCCTGGTTGTTTGTTATTTCCGGTAAAGGCGGGATATCTGATGTGATATCTAGCTGCTCGAAGTATTTGTTCCATTTATCATAGATTTCGGCATCATCAATTTTCAGTTCCGGGATAAGCCCGGCTACTGTGTTAA
>JANQLA010000402.1 GCA_028280855.1 Melioribacteraceae bacterium | reverse complement strand
TTCACAAGAACACTGCTGCAAGAAGAAAATCATCTCTTACAAAACATGTTAACAAGTTAGAAGAATAATTTTAAGTAGTCTCGAAAAAGCGGTGCAAGTGCATCGCTTTTTTATAAATCCGATATTGTATCAATCCCTTCGGGCATTGGCAGGTAAAACTTTACTGTTTGAATTTCGCCGTTACTTTTAGTCAACTTTTCAATTCTCTTCTTTATTAGCACGCTGTGCTCTATAAACATGTCGTTATCAATTTGGCTTCCGAAAATATAACTTGTTCCTTTAATAGTAACATTTTCACCAATACGAAGCGGATGTTCGTCACTACCCGTCATGTTAACACTCGATTCAATTCGCGAGTTTTTTCCGATTATTATGTTACCCTTAATAATGTTTCCCCAAAGGATTTCAACATTATCGCTTATTATAAATTGCTGATGGGCAAAGGTGGACAGATGAACATTTTCCCAAATGGTAACGTTTTTGCCGAGTATAACATTGCCTTTTATAAATACGTTTTTCTTAATATAAGTGTTATAATTAAGTTTAACGCCAGTGCCAATATAAACACCTTTACCTATCTTAATGTCGAGCGGCTGACCTGCCGAATCCAATTCCAGTATTTGATCAACGACGGAATCATGAATATAAAAATCTTCGGGATCCTGAATTTCAATAACGTCCTTAATACGGTCGTATGTTCTTTGACGCGCAATCAGCTCCATCTGCTTCAAGACAGACTTGTTATTGAAGCCGATCAATACGTGTTGTTCATTTGGGTTTACGGCGCCAACCGCTAAATTATTCCTGTTGAATATTGAAATAAGATCAGTGATGTAGATTTCGTTTTGAGCATTGTCACTGCCGATAGTCTTGATCAAGTTAATAAGATGTTTGAACTTAAAGGCGTATACGCCGGAATTAAACTCGTTATTTTCAAGTAGTTCCTGCCGGGTATAGCTATACTTTTTGTCTTTGAATTGGAGAATATAAGCGCTGTCTTCGGGGATCTTCAAAATATCTTTGTGCTCTATAATTTCTATTACATTGCCTTCATCGCTTCCGGACGGATTTCCTTCAACGTCTATTCCTTTAACGCGCACAATTCTACCGTATGTGTTGTTTGCGGAACGACCTTCATACAAACCGGTCAGCACCATCATGTCTTTATCGGATGAAAGAAAATTCTTTTTGAAATTTGTCAGTGTAGTTTTGTCTATTAAACCCATATCCCCGGGCAAAACATAAAGTACTCCATCGTATCTCAAAGCATCAACGTTTTCCAGAGCTATCTGCACGGCGTGCCCGGTTCCATTCTGCACTTCCTGATAGGCAAAAGAAGTAAAGTCTCTCTGTCCTATCGCATCAATTACATCTTTAGCTTTAATACCTACAACCACGATTACGTTTGCGTTTGCAAGACCGTCCCTGCATGCTTCGTACACCCTTTCAACAGTTGGTTTGCCCCAAATTTCGTGAAGCATTTTTGATGTAGTAGATTTTATCCTTTTACCGTGCCCAGCCGCAAGTATAACTGCAGTTTCATTATTATCATAGTTAAAGTCTTTTGCCGATTCTTTTATTACTTCTTTTACTTCATCAATGCTCGAATTCATTTTTTCCTTATAGTTTTTTATTCGATTGCAAAATTTACTAATTATAGTAATAACTTTGTTTCACTAATAGGTGGCTTCGCATAACCTTTGAATCAGTACGTTTTGGATGATACAAAAAGTAAAATAGCTCTCATGCCGCAATTTTTTAGTTTGCTCCCCCCTCCTTTAGGAGGTTATTAAAAGGCTTCAAATAGTAACCAAATATTATCATTTAATTTTATCGCACAATAAATTAGCTTTGTATCTATTTAAACAGATTCTTTGGATAAGCAATGAAACTAATTGTATCGTTTGTATTATTATTATTTGTTTCCGTTAACGCATTTGAGCAGAAAAAAGATTTTGGACTGGGTTTAATGGTTGGAGAGCCAACGGGATTCAGTGCTAAGTACTGGTTGTCGCAATCCGAAGCCTTGGATGCGGGGTTAGGCTATGC
>JANQLA010000390.1 GCA_028280855.1 Melioribacteraceae bacterium | reverse complement strand
ATAACACGTTTGGCATCAGGTGCGCCAAAGTAGTCGAACAGGTGGTATTGACGACCGGTCAGTTCGGCAAATTTGTCCATTGTTTTTTGTACGATTGCCGGGCACTCATTATAATATTTATTTACTGTTTCACGACCCTGGAAGTAAACATCTGGATTTTGAGCTGTGCCTCTTAACACGGGTCTGTCGGGAGTAAGAGCACGCTGGCGATGGGCAGTGACCAGCTCATCGTTAATCATATGTTTGATATCCTCTTTAGTCAGCTGTTCAATTTTATTTACTTCGTGCGAGCTTCTGAAACCATCAAAAAAATGGATGAAAGGAATTCGAGATTCTAGGGTAGCGGAGTGTGCAATGCATCCTAAGTCCATAACTTCCTGGATAGAACCGGAAGCCATTAAACCGAAGCCGGTCTGCCGTGTTGCCATTACGTCGCTATGGTCGCCAAAAATCGATAAGGCTTGAGCGGCAATTGAACGCGCGGAAACGTGAAAGACTGTTGGAGTTAGCTCGCCCGCAATCTTGTACATATTCGGGATCATTAGCAGCAGACCCTGTGAAGCTGTAAAAGTAGTTGTTAAAGAACCGCTTTGCAGAGCTCCGTGAACCGCACCCGCAGCACCGCCTTCGCTTTGCATTTCGGTAACCTGTGGAACTGTTCCCCAAATATTTGTTTGACCCTGTGCAGCCCATGCGTCAGATAACTCACCCATACCCGATGAAGGAGTAATAGGGTAAATTGCTATTACTTCGCTGGCGTTAAACGCAACATAAGCAGCAGCATCATTACCATCAATGGTTATTTTCTTTCTCGCCATCAATTTACCTCAAATTTAATTTATGATTTATTTTGGATTGTTCATTTCAAAATTACTTTAGGGTAGCAAATAGTTTGCCACTATGCGGATTCTATTATCCTCTTTTTTAGCTCAAAAAATTGGTTTCTATGAAATTTTTCATAGGAGTCTCCGAAATATCAGAATAAGGCTATAAAAAAATCTTATTTCTAAGAAGCAAGCAATACATTCAAAAAAATTGCAACGATAAATTTACTAAATACAACTTAATTTATAAAGATAAGAATATCCCAATATAAGATAACAGGTGTTAATATCAACACACATATTTCATGACACAAAATCATTTCAGCATTATTCTAATAGAAGTCCCTTGAGAAAAATAATCTTTGGTAAGAATTTTTAGAGATTCAATTATTTTGCCGGTATTAGCTTTTCAGTAGCCACGAAAATTAGCTTTGATATTTGGCATCTAATGAAATATATTAAAAAATAGAAATTGCATGACTTATATTCTTGAGAATTAAAAATATTCGGAATTTTTTCAATTGCTATAACTGGTTAAAAACTCGATGAAGAAATGAAAGCTAATAACACACTCAATACGTACGAGTTTATCTTTATAATAGATCAGCAAGGTGAAATTGTTTTTGAGAGTAATGTAACTAAAGATTTCTGTAATGAATTTGGCATTGAGCTTAATCAAGGTAATATATTAGAATCAGATTCGTTAACGAATGAACCATTTTTAGATAGACTTTATAAAAAAATTCAGGTTTCCAGTAAATACAATGAAACAATAAACTTTGACGAGAATCTTACAAACAACAGCGGCAAAACGCAAAGCTATCGTTTCCAGCTTACTCCTATTAAACCCCCCTTTAAAAGAGAAAAATGTAACATTGTTCTTGCAGGCAAAAAGCAATTAGATATTACATCGACAGGTGATCCAGGCGAAATTGCCTCTTTAGGGGAATACGATTTACAACTTGCTTTCGATTCCAAGGGTGTTGTTACAAACTATGCTTCTAAAAATGCAAAGGAACTTAAAAAAAAGATTGTAATCGGCAAAACTTTACTAAGAGATATTATTGCAAAATCAATTTTTAATTTTGTGAAATCCCAGCTTAAGCTGATTGACAAACAATATAATATTA
>JANQLA010000363.1 GCA_028280855.1 Melioribacteraceae bacterium | reverse complement strand
TATACGACCTTTCTCCAAATGTCGCATGGCCCGCCGCCTGATATATGGTTCGGCTATTTCGTTCATTTCTATTGCGCTCATTAACCGTGTAAACATGCCGGCAGTTTCGCATGCATTTTGCAATGCAAGAGAGTTAATAACCGTTGCAAGCATTCCCATCTGATCGCCGGTTACTCTCTCAATTCCTTGCTCGTTTGCGCCAAGCCCACGGTAAATATTCCCTCCGCCAATTACAATACCTACCTGAACACCTAGGTTATGAATTGTTTTTATCTCATTAGCAAAAAAAGTAAGCATTCCCGGGTCAATGCCGTGCCCCTTTTCGCCCATTAAGGACTCACCGCTGAGCTTTAATAGTATTCTTTTATATTTCAATTTGTCATCCATATAACACCCAATATAAAAAAAAAGGTCTTACTAAAAAATAAGACCTTTTCGAAAATTACTTCTTCTCATCACTTAGATGGAAACGATAGAACTTCAACAGCTTTACGTCGGAGCCGTTTGCTTTGTTAAAATCGGCTAAGACATCGCTAACGGATTTAGTGTTGTCCTTAACGAACGCCTGATCAAGCAGACATACTTCCTGGTAGTATTTACCGATTTTTCCATCTGCAATTCTATCTACAATATTTTCAGGCTTGCCTTCTTTCTTGGCAATTTCCCGGTAAATATCTTTCTCTTTTTCAATTGCTTCCTGCGGAACTTCTTCCTTAGAGAGATAGAGCGGCTTCATTGCTGCAACCTGCATTGCAATATCTTTTAATATTTCATCCGCTTTAGCCTCTGATGAATTTTCAGCCTTCAGCAAAACACCAAGTTTGGAACCGTGGTGAATATAATCTACGAATAGCCCTCCGTTGACTGAATCAACAGCGAACCTGGAGACTTCAATTTTCTCACCTATTTTACCGATAACATCTGTTAGTTCATTGCTCACATTTTTACCATCGTGACTTAGCGATAAAAGCTCTTCTACATTTGCAGGCTTATTTGCAACAACTGCATTCATTACAAAGTCGGCGAATGATAAAAAGTCATCGCTTTTAGCGACAAAATCTGTTTCGCAGTTAACTTCCACTATTGCCGCTTCTTTTCCTTCATTAAAAATCTGAATCTTCACAATACCTTCGTTTGCAGCACGCTCCGCTCTCTTTGCAGCAACCGACGCACCTTTCTTTCTTAATATCTCAACAGCTTTATCAAAATCGCCTTCTGCTTCGGTTAAAGCTTTTTTACAATCCATCATTCCGGCGCCGGTTTTATCACGCAGCTCTTTTACTTGTGATGCACTAATTGACATGATTATTTTATTCCTCAATTATTTTTCAGTTTCTTTCTTGTCTTCGAAATCTACCGGCTTATCAACCGGTTCTTCTTTCGGCGTAGCGACTTTCGGTTCTTCCGATTTTTTATTCTCTTCTTCCTTTTTCACTTCTTCAGCTTCAACTTTCGGAGCTTCCGTTTTAGCCGGCTCGGCCGGTTTTTCAGTTTTTTCCGGCTTTGATTCTTTGGCAACTTTTTTACCTTTACCGTCTAACTTAACTCTTCTTACTTTAACTTTGCCTTCACCTTCGGAACTTGTTGTTTCACCTTTTTCTTTTTTCTGACGTTCCTTTTCTGCAGCTTCTTCGGCTTTTAATTCCTTAGCTTTTGCCTGACCCTCAAGAACAGCATCTGCCATTACATTAAGTATTAATTCGATAGCTCTAACCGCATCATCATTAGCAGGTATCAAATAGTCGATCGGATCGGGATCGCAGTTGGTATCAACAATAGCAAAAATAGGTATGTTCAATCTCAACGCTTCTTTTACGGCGATTGATTCTTTTCTGATATCAACAATAAATAAAGCTCCGGGCAGCCTGTTCAACGTTTCAACGCCATCAAGAATTTTTCTTAACTTGTCCCGTTCTCTCGATAGGTGGAGCCTTTCTTTTTTTGTAATTTTTTCGAATGTCCCGTCGCTTTCCATTTTGTCGATGCTTTGCAATCGTTTAATGCTTTTCCTGATTGTAGCAAAATTGGTTAGCATACCGCCAAGCCATCTTTCGCTTACCCAGTTGCTGCTTGATTTTTTTGCGGCCTCAACAATTGCTGACTTAGCTTGTTTTTTAGTACCTACAAAAAGAACTTGTTTGCCATGTGCAACTATCTGGCCAAGCTCACTTGCTGCAACTTCGATGCTTGCCTGGGTCTTCTTTAAATCGATTATATGAATCCCGTTTTTTTCCATGAAAATGTAAGGCTTCATTTTGGGATTCCATCTGCGGGTTAAGTGACCGAAGTGAGCGCCGGTCTCGATAAGTTGTGTTAATTCGAGTTTTGCCATTTGTAACTCCTGTTTTTCTTCTACCCTCATCAACTTTGCCATAAATCCTTCTAAGAGGACACAGGAGGCAAATCAGAGAGTATGTTTGATAAAAATTAAGGTGAACTTTTGGCTCACCTTATAATTAGTTAAAAATAAATTTATAAGTTTCCGCTGAAAATAATGCAGATATTATCTCTTTGAGAATTGGAATCTTTTACGAGCTTTAGGTTGTCCGTATTTTTTCCTTTCAACCATTCGAGGATCTCTTCTTAATAAACCTTCTGTTTTTAGCTGGGGCCTGAAATCTTCGTTAACAGTAATCAATGCTCTCGAAATTCCTAATCGTATAGCTTCTGCCTGGCCTGAAAATCCGCCGCCTCTTACATTTGCCAACACATCGTACTTGCCCAAGGTTTCTGTTAGAGTAAAAGGCAAAAGCACATCATCACGATTATCTTTTAAGGGGAAATACTTCTCAAACTCCCTCTTATTTATAGTCACTTTTCCAGAACCGGTTCTCAAAATAACTCTTGCAACCGCATTTTTTCTTCTTCCGATAAATATTTTATCAGCCATTCACAATCCTCGTAAAACTTAATGGTTCGGGTTTTTGTGCTGCGTGAGGATGATTTTCACCAGCGTATACTTTTAACTTTTTAATTAACTGCCTACCCAATCTATTTTTAGGCAACATACCTTTAACAGCGTGTTGAATAACAAATTCAGGCTTCTTTGCTTTCATTTCAGCATAAGAAACATTTTTTAATCCGCCGGGATAACCTGAATGAGAGAAATAAG
>JANQLA010000357.1 GCA_028280855.1 Melioribacteraceae bacterium | reverse complement strand
ATCAAATGAACACCGTCGTAAATATTTCCTTTAATCATATTTTCATTTGTGTTGACTATTCGATTGAAGTCCGCTTCAATTTGTCCCGGATTAAATGAAACAAGGTCCCATGGGTAGGTAACATAATTTACATCGATATTTTTCTTGAATAAACCGGTAAAATCCGATAAAGTGAAAACGTCGTTCATTGCTCTTTTCAAATTTTCAAGATTGCTACCACTTACTCTTGCAGCGATAATCGTATCTCCGTCAACGTACAAAGTATCGTCCCCTGAAAGTGGAACCTTTTTTGCAAATTCGTCATCAGCAATAATTCTGCCGTTAACAAACAGGCATGACTTAACATTTTTATCTAACTCATTTACTTTTACGCCAGGATTATTTTGTCTTAATAAATCCGCCAAATAAGCCCTGGCGTGCAGAGAAATTGGTATACCGGGATAGCTTAATTGGATTTTCTCTCTAAGTGTAAGTATTCCGCAACGCAGATCGTATGTTGGGCGAAAGTACACCAGAGGAAGCAGGCGAGAGTAATAAATACCCTCTATGATACAAATAGTATCTACCATAGACGACTCCTACGATGATTATGTTTGACCCGAAACTTTTTTGAAGTGTGTTGAATCCCGGAGCTTAATACCGGGATTCTTAAAATCTATTTAGCACCATTGTATTATGGCCTTAAACTTCATGCATAATTTAAATATCTATTCAGTTGCTTTTTTTAATTTCTTAAGAGTTAATAAAACCATTAATGCTGCCAAAGAAGCACATACAATTAGAATCAAGAAAAATTGCCATAACTCCCATTCCTGATAAAACCTACCTACAAAACCTGCAAGATAATTTCCTATAGCAGTAGCACCAAACCATCCTCCCATTAGTAGACCTTTCATTTTTGCGGGGGCAACTTTTGATACAAAAGACAAACCCATTGGACTCAAATGCAATTCAGCAATTGTTAGCGTAAAATATGTCGAAATCAAGAAGAATGGTGATACCGTAATTGCAGAAAAGCCGCCATCCAATGAATATACAGGTGCTAATCCAATAGAAGCTACAACCATAATTATATACGCAAAAGCTGTTATTAACATTCCTATTCCGATTTTTGCCGGAGAGGAGGGTTCTTTACCTCTTTTATTTAACCAGGCAAACATTCCTAGAATTACCGGTGTCATCAAAACAATAAACATTGGATTAAAGGCCTGGAATTGCTCTGGTGATATTTGCCCGGTTTCAGGGAGTGTAACTATCTTATAAATTAGAATCACAATACCGGCAGCTGCAAAAGTACCGCCAATTGCTTTTGATTTGCTTGAACCACCCTTTTTTATAAATGCAGCCCCGCCTAAAAGAATAAAAAGTATTGAATGCAAACCAATAACGTCAAAAAGCAGGTAAGTTATTTTCCCAACTACCTGGTGCGTATAATCTCTTGCAAATAATGATAGAGCCGCTCCGTTTTGGTGAAATGCCATCCAGAAAAAGATTACGATTGCGAATACGGTAAGAAGGGCGAAAATTCTTTCTCTTTCTTGACTTTTGGTTAGAACAACATCTTTTTCGGTATTGGTTTCATGCTTGGATTGGTAATCAGCATCTTTGTAAGCTTTTCTGAAAATTGTAAAAATAACTAATGAGATTATCATACCGACGGATGCAATACCAAATGCTGCATTATAACCTTGCGCAAGAGAAGTACCGAAATTATCCATAAAAAACTGTCTTATACCTGCCGCCGCAAAGGGGGCATAAAATGCTCCGATATTAATTCCCATGTAAAAAATATTAAAACCAGCATCCTTCAAAGATTTTTGTGAATGCGCATAAAGGTTGCCGACCATCACAGATATATTTGCCTTAAAAAGACCATTACCAAAAGCTACAACAACTAATGCAACGTATACGAATATTTCTGAATCAGTTGGAATAGCCATTAAACCATAACCGACTCCCATAGTTATAGCACCAAGCGTTATTGTTCTACCATAACCAAGTAAGTTATCGGCAATCCAGCCACCGATTATCGGTGTAAAATATACTCCTGCTAGAAATATCCCGTAAACATTTGTTACGGTTGCCTGATCCCAACCGAAATTTGCTTGCAAATAGTAAACAAATACCGCAAGCATCGTATAGAACCCGAATCTTTCCCACATTTCCGTAAAAAATAGTACAGGCAATCCTTTCGGATGGTTTTTAAACATAAATACTCCTTGTAATATTAACTATAAGGGATGGTGTAATGTGTTTCTGAGATGTGAGGTATAAAAAATTAAATCGCATTCAACTATATGCAAAATTTAGATTTGCTAAAAATAGTCATTACGTAAATCAAAAAAAATAAAATAAACATGCAAGTTGCTTTTCGTAGGTGTCATGATCCTGCATGGAAATCATAGAACAGGTATTTTTCGATGCAATATGAATAATTTGGTTAACAGGAAGCCAATTGTTATTTTTGCTTCAATGAAAAAAGGAATCAAAAAACTTCTCATAGTTGCTTCCGTACTACTAATTTTAATAATTCTCGCGTTAGTTTCGTTAGATAAATTTCTAATGCCGTGGTATGTTGAAGCTAAACAAGTCGAGCTTCCAAATCTTGTGGGGATGCACAAAACACAAGCAATTGAGCTGCTGGAATCCCTAAAGTTAAAACCTGTAACTGAAGGACCAAGATATGACGCAAGGTTCGAGGTTGACCATGTATTGTTTCAGAATCCGCCTGCTGGCAGAACAGTAAAAGAAAACCGCAGAGTTTATATACACATCAGTGGCGGAGAACCGCTTGTAAAGATGCCTAATTTGCGTCAGAAAACTTACCGTGATGCACGGATTATCCTTGAGCGACTTGGTCTTGCCATCAGGAATCTTGAGCAAGTAAAATCAGAGTTACCTGCTGATATAATTGTTGACCAGGAATTTGAGGAAGGTACCTTTTTAGCTAAAGGTGATTCCATCGACTTACAAATAAGCATTGGTCCGCGCATTGGGATGATTGCAGTGCCGAGTATTATTGCAAGATCGGAAAGCGAAGCAAACAGAATTCTAAGGCGAAATAATCTTTACATTGGTAAACGCACTTATGTTGAATCTACATTGCTTACAAATACTATTATTAGCCAGAGTCCTAGTGAGGGCTACCTGCTTAATATCGGTGATAGTGTCGATGTTGAAATAGCTATAAATCGGAGGTAGTACAGTATATGAAAGCACTCGCACCATCAATACTTTCAGCGGATATGACGCATTTGGCCCAGCAAATTCGTTTGGTTGAAATGGGCGGCTCCGACCTGATTCATTGTGATATTATGGATGGTCATTTCGTTCCGAACATTACATTCGGACCAATGATGGTTGAAGCAGTGCGTAGATCAACAAAGCTGCCTATTGATGTGCACCTGATGATTAATGATCCGGATAAATACGTTGCAGCTTTTGCCGAAGCAGGGGCTAATTACATATCTGTACACAGGGAGGAAGTTGTTCACTTAAACAGAACTATTAACCTCATAAAGGATTTGGGCGTTAAAGCAGGCGTTGTTATTAATCCTGCAACACCTGTGACTTCACTTGAAGATATCCTGGAATACATTGATTTCGTTTTAGTGATGTCGGTTAATCCCGGGTTCGGAGGGCAGAAGTTTATTCCTAATACTATTCGAAGAATAAAACAGTTGGATGAAATGCGCTCGTCGCATGAATTAAATTTCGATATAGAAGTTGATGGCGGAGTAGACTCAACCAACATAAGAGAATTATCCGAAGCAGGATGTAATATATTCGTAGCCGGATCTTCCGTCTTTGGCGCTGATAACATTACTGCGGCAACAATAGAATTAAAAAACAAAATTTCGCCATAACTCATTAAACTATTATGAACCTTGCATTAGTAGGGGGTACAATTGTTACACCTTTCAGAAAAATTTCGAACGGCACGGTATTAATTTCCGATGATCGAATATATGAAGTAGGACTTTCCGAAAACGTTCACATCCCTTCTGCTACCAGAATTATTGACGTAAGCGGAATGACGGTTTCACCCGGATTCGTTGATTTGCTTGTACACGGCGGGGGCGGCTATGGGTTTGCGGACGCTAATATTGATAGCTATCGTAAAATATCCGAGTACTTTCTAAGCCACGGGTCAACATATATGCTTGGGAGCCTGCACGCAAAGCCCGAAGCAGATTTGCTAACCGATTTAAGACAGCTTTCGCAGTTCATCATTGACAATCCGGACTCGAATGTTAAGGGAATTCATATGGAAGGCCCAATGCTGAACCCCGAACTGAAGGGTGCCATGAATGAATCGTATCTTTGGAAGCCGTCGGTAGATGGTTTTAACAAGATGTGGGAAGCCTCGCAAGGCCTGATGAAAATGATGACAATAGCGCCTGAATTGGACGGTGCGCTGGATGTTATACGCGAAGCATCCTTTAGAGGTGTTATATGTTCAATAGGTCATTCAACTGCCGGTTACGAGCAAATAGACAAAGCAATCGACAACGGCGCAGCGCACATTACACATATGTTCAACGCGATGAAACCTTTTCATCACAGGTTCCCGAGTATTGTTACGGCGGCTCTGTTGAGAGATGAACTTAAAATTGAATTAATTGCAGATATGTATCATGTTCACCCTGCAATTATGGAGTTACTCCTAAAAGTTAAAAGTGCGAAGAACATTATTCTAATTACGGATTCCATTAGGGCAGGTGGAATGCATGAAGGCGAATACCGGTTCTCCGACCAAAAAGTATTAATGAAGGATCAGAAGGCTTTTCTAGAAGACGGAACTCTCGCGGGCAGCACATTAACGTTGAACAAAGCTATAAAGAATATTGTTGAAACAACGGATACTAAATTAACGGACGCGATTAGGATGGCTTCGCTCAACGGGTCAAAAGTGGTCGGCGGGGGAGTAGGTATTCTAGCCTCCGGTAAATATGCCGACATTACCGTGTTCGATAACAATTATGAAATAGATATGACCATACTAAAAGGAAAAATTGCCTATAAAAGGAAAGCGCCAAATAATTAAGCAATTCAAATAATTTCGTTTATTATAAAAAATAGAAATTCTTCTTTATATTCACATTAATGAATATTACTCTGGAGAGCCTTTGTATTTTCAGCTTGTCAATACAACTTCGCAAAACGTATTTAAAAAGTATAGCAGAACATATAATGTATTCAGGGATTTGTATGAAGTTGGTTCGTTTGGCCTTGAGATTAGCAATATAGATTGTGAGAAAGCTGATGCGATAAATAAATTGTTTCTTACTAACGGCGATTTCAGCTATATAAAAAATATTGATAATAATCTTTCGAACCTTTTGTCGATTGGTTCCATTCACAAGCTTAAAGAAAATGCGAACATGGTTAAGTCCCGTATCAACGAGGAGATTGGCCACAGGATGATAAAGACAATCTCCAACTATGAAAACTATGATTCAAAAGAAGTAACAATTGGCGAGCGGGTCTTTAAAAACTCGGATGTTCATATTATGGGCGTATTGAATGTTACTCCCGATTCTTTTTCAGACGGTGGACAGTATTACCTTCATGATAAGGCTGTTCAACATGCATTGAATATGATCGATGCAGGTGCAGATATTATCGATGTCGGCGGTGAATCAACACGGCCGGACGCCGAGATCGTCGAGGAAAGTGAAGAATTAGAGCGCGTGATACCGGTAATAGAAAAACTTCACGATTTGCGACCGGATGTAATAATATCTGCTGATACTTCTAAATCTAAAGTGGCAGATGCCGCCGTTAAAGCCGGCGCAGCTCTTGTTAACGATATCAGCGGCGGAACTTTTGACGATGAAATGTTCAGCACCGTGGCCGCAAATAAAGCAGCAATCGTACTTATGCACATCAAAGGCACACCGCGTAACATGCAGCTAAACCCACACTACGATGACGTACTAAATGAAATTCACAAAAATCTATTGGATAAAATTGGATTTGCCCGATCATTTGAAATAGAAAATATTATTATTGATCCCGGGTTTGGGTTTGGAAAAGAATTGCACCACAATTTCGAAATACTTGAACGGCTTGATGAGCTAAAAAGTCTGGGATATCCAATAATGGCAGGCGTTTCACGGAAATCAATGCTCGGTAAATCACTTAATCTCGATGTTAAGAACAGGGATGCGGCTACAATAATTGCCGAAACCATTGCGGTTAATAACGGCGCAAGATTCATCCGCACGCACAATGTTTATAATGCGCACCAGTTAAAGAAAGTTTACAGGTTCGTAAACAACCCGGATGAGCTTCAGAATGTTTGATTTATTTAAAGTAGGATTTCTGACTGTAACTTTTATTGACCTGCTGGATATTTTCCTGGTTTCGTTTATTATCTACAAGCTTTATACAGTTATACGCGGTACAATAGCCTCTCAGATATTTATTGGTTTAATTATAGTCCTCTTACTATCTTTTTTAGCCCAGGCAGCTGACCTTAAGGCTTTAGGATGGTTGCTTAAATTGATTACGGATATCTGGGTCATAGCTTTTATAATTCTATTTCAGCCCGAGATTAGAAGATTGCTTGTAATGCTCGGAACAAGCCCGTTGGGCAGAATTTTTCTAAAAGGCGGAAGCAGTGACCTGGCGGATGTTTTAACAGATTCGGCTTTCGAGCTTGCGCAGAATCAGCACGGCGCTCTTATTGTTATCGTTCGTTCCGCAGGCGTTAAAGGTATAGTTGAGACGGGGGAAGTAATAAATTCTGCGGTGAGTAAAAATATGCTTCGTTCGATCTTCTTCCCGAGATCACCATTGCACGACGGCGCTGTAGTGATAAAAGGAAACACAATAGAAGCTGCACGCTGCACTTTACCGCTTTCCACGGAAACATCTTTCGAAGGTGTCCCCCTCGGTATGCGGCACCGCGCAGGCTTGGGTATCTCGGAAACTGCCGATGTTATTAGTTTAATTGTATCCGAAGAAACCGGCGGCATATCAATTGCCGATAAGGGCAAAATAATACGCGGCTTATCCAAAGAATCGTTAAGAAATTATTTAAATAAAAATACCAGTATTACACGTGAAAAAGGTTGGAAGGGAATTTTCGAGCAGCTTAGTAAAGGCAAGTAGCACAATCCGTTCTCATTTTGTTGACCAATTTAGTAATGAAACAAATTTGAATATAGCTTATATTACGACTTGTTTTTAGACAAATGAATTACGAAGCACAACTTAATACTCAATAAATATTTACTAACAGGGAAGTAAATATGAAACTAAAATATTTTTCGCATTCGTCTTTCCAGATTACAACAGATGATGGAAAGGTTTTAATTATTGACCCGTTTCTTGACGGAAACCCCACCTCGCCGGTTAAATCCGCCGACGTTTCACCTGATTTCATTATTTTAACCCACGCACATGGTGATCACTTAGGAGATTCTTTTAAGATTGCCGACAGGTGCGACCCGCTGTTTATTTGCGTGAATGAGCTGGCCGACTATGTTGCATCTAACGGATACAGGGCGCATAATATGCACATAGGTGGTGCCTATAATTTTGATTTCGGGCGTCTTAAGTTTACTATTGCTCATCATGGGTCTTTAACACCCGACAATAACTACGGAGGCGAGCCTGCGGGTGTAATTATTACAGCAGATAATAAGAACATCTACCACACAGGCGATACCGGGTTGTTTTACGATATGAAGCTAATTGGCGAAATGAACGAAATTGATTATATGCTGCTTCCGATTGGCGATAACTTTACTATGGGAATTACAGATGCTGTAAAAGCTGTTGAGTTTGTTAACCCTGCAACTGCAATTCCAATGCATTACAATACTTTCCCGGTAATTGAGGCTGATCCAAATGAATTTAAGCAGCGAGTCTCTAATATGGGAAAAGATTGCAGAGTAATGGAGTTCGGAGAAGAAATAGAATTATAAACACTGCTTTTACATATCACCTTTTGCGGAACTGCTAATGTCGAAAATTATCGCTATTGCAAATCAGAAGGGAGGTGTTGGTAAAACAACAACCTCTATTAATCTTTCTGCTTCGGTAGCAGCGGCCGAATACAAAACATTATTAATCGACATCGATCCACAAGCTAATTCTACGTCGGGACTTGGGATTGATAAGAACGAAGATTCTATTTACCAGGTGATCGAAGGGATAAAGGCGGTTGAAGATGTAATTATAAACACATATATGCCTTTCCTCGATATAATTCCTTCAAATATAAATCTGGTTGGTGCGGAAATCGAGATGGTTGCTCTCGAGGAAAGGGAGCGCAAACTTGCGGAATATATAGCGCCTGTTCGCCGGGAGTATGATTATATTTTCATCGATTGCCCGCCTTCGCTCGGACTTCTAACGCTAAACGCACTAACATCGGCTGATTCGGTACTGATACCGGTTCAATGTGAATATTTTGCATTAGAAGGACTTGGACAATTGTTAAATACGATTAACATTGTAAAGAAGCGGCTGAACACGCAGCTTCATATCGAAGGGGTTTTGCTTACAATGTTTGATACACGCCTGAAACTTTCGCACCAGGTAAAAGAAGAAATCAAAAAGTATTTTGGCGACAAAGTTTATGACACAGTGATTAACAGGAATGTAAGAATATCCGAAGCCCCTAGCCATGCTAAACCCGTAATTTTGTATGATTCAATTTCTGTTGGGGCGAGGAACTATATGTCATTAGCTGCAGAGCTTATTGAAAGAACGCAGCACAAACATAAAGAAGAAATAAATGAGTAAGATGAAACAAGGGTTAGGAAGAGGCCTTGACGCACTTATTAATCCGAATTTTAGGAATGATTCAAAGGAACCCGTAAGCTTTGCTTCAAGCGAATTAAAAGCCGACGACGGAGCTTCAAACGACATCCTGGCAAAAATTGATATCAACAAGATAGTCCCGAATCCTTTTCAACCCAGGAACGAATTTGATGCACAAGCTCTTGATGAGCTTAAGAATTCCATTCTTACAAACGGCCTAATTCAACCTGTAACGGTGCGAAGAACGAGAGAAGGGTATGAATTAATCTCCGGCGAAAGGAGAATGCGGGCATGTAAAGAAATAGGGTATTCCGAAATTCCAGCCTACATTATCGAAGTTGATACCGATGAAGCAATGCTCGCTTTGTCGCTTATCGAGAATATTCAGCGTGAGAAATTAAACCCGATAGAAATTGCTCAAGCTTATAAACGGCTTATCGAGGAATGCGGATTATCCCAGGAAGATGTTGCGCATAAAGTTGGGAAGGATAGAACGACCGTTACCAATACTTTGCGTTTGTTAAAACTGCCTCCTGAAATTCAGGAATTTTTAATTGCCGGTAAGCTTAGCCAGGGTCATGCACGCGCAATTATTAATTTACCTGATGCTGCCATTCAAATAGAAATTGCCGATAAAACAATTTCGGAACAACTTAGCGTTCGAAAAGTTGAACAAATCGTAAAAGCAATAATTGCAGCGAAGGATAAAGTTCCCGGAATAAATCCAAAGCCTGTTGTGCCAAGCAATGAGTTAACTTATGTAGATATTGAAAACAGGCTTCGTGGTGTATTCGGAACAAAGGTAGCTTGCAGGCAAAAAAAAGACGGCAGCG
>JANQLA010000329.1 GCA_028280855.1 Melioribacteraceae bacterium | reverse complement strand
ACGGATGAAAGTCTGCCACCGTACTCGGCGCCGAAACCACCTTTAGACAACTCAACTTTTTTAATAGCGTTTGTGTTAAAGGTTGAAAATATACCGAACGCGTGTTCCGGGTTGTAAACGTCGGTGCCGTCAATCATATATAAATTTTGATCGGGCGTTCCGCCGCGGATGTAGAGAGCCGAAGAGAAATCCGACAATGACGTAATGCCCGGCAAAGTTTGAAGCGCGCGAAGCAGGTCGGCTTCAATAACTTTTGGAATGTTATTAATTTGTGCACGAGATAGCTCAATTTTCGAAACCGGCTTTGCAAAAAGTCTTTCGATGGTTCGTTCCTGTTCGCCTGAGACAACAACTTCATCAGTTTCTATTGATTCAGGTTTAAGCCTGATTTCCAGGTGAAGGTCTTTTGTCTGAGAGATAGTTACTTCGATTTCTTTGGTTTCATAACCGATATAACTGCACTCCAAAGTGTACACACCTGTCGGCAATTCCGGAATTACAAAATATCCGCTGATATTACTCGATGCCCCCGTAGCAAGTGATTCGATAAAAATGTTGGCGCCAATTAAAGCTTCACCGTTTGATTCATCAAAGACAAAGCCGCTCATTGCCCTGCTGCTATTGGCTTGTTGCGCCCCTATACTGATTGATAGAAGCAAGATAATACTGCATAAATAAATCCATTTTTTGATCATTAAGACCCCCATGATTATATAATATGAATAAAAATCTTTCTGTCTAGACAATTAGCATGCCAAATAGGGTGACAACAGAATTTAGAATAATCTCGATTTATTAAAGAAATGGCTTAAACCACAATTTTATATCACCGCATATGATGTCATTGGTTCTAATATAGTTACCGTATCTCGTAATGAGGTTAGTTCAAGAACCTTAACAAGTTAACAGATGAGGCGGATTGTATTCTAATTCTGCGGTAGTAATTCCACATCTATTCTATATATTTGAGTATGACAATTCAAAGTATTAGACAACACAAATACCTACCCTATTTCATATTATTATTTTTAGCATTTGTTTGGGGAAGCTCATTTATTCTTATAAAAAAGGGACTCAATGCATTTTCACCCTTACAGGTTGGTACAATTAGAATCATTTTTGCTTTTATTGTTTTATTGCCATTCGCAATTAAACGTTTCAAAACCCTTTTTGTTACAAACTGGAAGAAAATTATTTTATTCGGGCTGATTGCGAACCTTGTTCCTGCTATTCTATACGGTTTCGCGCAGACTGGTTTAAGCAGTTCATTAACCGGAATCCTGAATTCGCTTACTCCAATTTTTACATTACTTATAGGATTATTGTTTTTTAAGACAGCTCCTAAAAAAGGACAAGTACTCGGGCTTAGCCTGGGATTTCTCGGGTGCCTGGTAATAAGCATGGTTAGTACTCGCGGAAGTTTGGGGGAGTTTAACTACTTCGTGGTATTCGTGATAATTGCGACAACACTCTACGGCATAGCAACAAATATGGTTAAAACCTACTTCATGAATATCGACTCGCTATCGCTTACCGCCCTAGCGTTTCTCGGTGTAGGGCCAATCGCTATTGTTATGCTGATGGGTACCGATTTTGTTACAGTGTTATCAAATGTTGAAGGCGCCGGCTTATCTCTACTGTACCTGTTTATACTTGGAGTTGTCGGTACCGCCTTCGCACTTATTTTATTTAACAGGCTTATACAAATTACTTCCGCTGTTTTTGCATCAACGGTTACGTACCTGATACCTATCGCTGCAATCGGCTGGGGATTGATTGACGGTGAAGTGTTGTTTCCTCTGCATTTTGTCGGGATGTCTTTAATTATAGGTGGGGTTTATATTGTGAATAAGTTTAAGTAAAAATAAATCTCACTGTGGTATTCACTTGAATACTTTATATCAAAAGGAAATTAATTCTATATAAGATTATGCATGGAAGAGATGACCAATGTTTAGAACGATTTATTTTACCTTCTAAGAGCTCTCAATTCCTCAACAAGGTCGATCACTTCATCTGCTATATCTTTCATGGCTGTAGGAACTCTATTGTATTTATCTTTGTATTTCTCTCCAGATAATTTTAATACTGCAAAATAAAATGCAGAATATTTCTTTCGGGAGATTTCAGATTTGTTAAACTTATTAAGTAAATATTGATATTGCTCTTGTGCAATTAAAATAGATAGCAATACTATCAAATACTTTGGATTTTCATTAAAGAATTTTTTGTCTTTCAAGGCCAATTCAAACGAATCTATCCCATCAACAAATATATTTTGCAAAACCAACAACCCTGATTTTATAGTTAAATATATTGTTTTTTTGTCTACCGCATAAAGACTGTCCAAAATGTTTATAAATTCCTTATTCCCCCAATGGTTAATCGTTATTATAATTTCTAAAATATTCTTTGTTTTGGTAATCGTGTAATCTATCAGTGACCTTAAGTTTTTCGCTGCTTCTGTGATATCGTTAAAATTTGAAAAATTAATTAAAGCTAAATCCAAGTATGCAAAATATTCGCCAGTTTCAAGAGCCAATTGAAAATATTTTTTTGCAAGTATATAATTTTGTTTAATTTCCCGGAAGTATTCGCCTACAAAATGATACACTTTCTCTTGAGTCATCCCATCATTAATTAGCAATCGCATTGCATCTGGGATTCTGTTGGCCTCTAAAAGGACTTTAACTTTTTCGAGAACTTCTAAATGAGAAAGGGAAATATCATTTTCCAATTGGTTTTCATTACCAACTAAAACTTTCCTGGTGCCTTTAATTAATCTATCTTGCAAGTCAATTGGGATAGGAGTTCTTGCAAGAGATTCACTCATAAAATAAATAAACTTGCAATCTAATTGATGACTTTTTAGAGCTTCAATATGTTTTTCTGTTCGTTTAATTAGTTCCTCGATATCACACCAAATCAACAAAAATTTAACAAACCACAAAACCCGGTTACGATTTTTCCTTTTCCCCAAACGCATTAAATAATAGATATTAAAAAAGCGTTCGTTAATTTGATAGAGAAAATTCTTCGTTGATGTAGGAATTTTTTTTATAAGTTGACTATTCTCCAATTGCTTCAATTGTGCAGATACAGCTTTGCTCTGCATCCTTGTCTTAGCGGCAATTTCTTTAGTGTTAATCGCATCCCAGTTCTGAGCTATTGCATCAATAATTACTTGCTGTTGTTTTGATAGATTATCAAGTCTGTGTTTATAGAGGGGTGTAACTTTATCAAGCAGCATTTCCAAATCATTAAACGAGTCTCCATTTTCTTCATCCACAAAAATCTTGTAAAGCATTACGATAGTTCTTGGAACACCGCCTGTAAGCTGTCGCAACGCATCTATCCGCTCTGGTTGATTCTCTATTATTCTAAATATCTCTTCAGATTTATACGTTTCCCCCAATTGATTCAACAACTGTATCGTTTCATTTCTATTTAGTTCTTCAAGTGAAATTACTTTGAAGAAATCGTAAAACGGTTCTTTATAGTTATAGTAAAACTCCAATACGGTTGATGACGCACCGATAAATCTAATTTTATTACACGTAATTAAAACTTCCCGCAGGCGTTGATTTTCTTTGCGGGTAAACTTTTGAATCATATCGCCGAAATTATCGATAAGAACAAGTATCTTTTTTTTCAGCTTAACTAATTCCTTTATGAGTAGATTAAATACATTCTCCTCAGAAAAATCCTTGTCAGATAAACTTTCCATTTTATCCAGTAATTCTTGGAATGATTCATTTTCATCAGCAAGGGTTTCTATAATTTCTTCCCAAAGATTTACAAGAGACCTGACACGATATTGCTCTTCATCAAACAAAACCGGGACCAACCATTTTTTGAGTGTTCTGTTATTTTTTATTTCAATGTTGAGTCTCAACAGCAATGTAGTTTTACCATATCCCCTTTGTGCCTGTATCATATAGTGCTGTGGAGGTTTTGTCATCTTTTCTTTCTTTATAGCTTTCGACAAATCATTAAACTCCGGCAAACGTATCACGAAATTCGACACAATTTCATTATCAGTTTGATTGCCGGGATTAAATACGGACGGGTAACTTTTATTAATTTGTGACATTTTTATACCACCATCTTTCTAGTAATGGAGAGTTAAATTTATAAACGGACGCATCATCGTCATTATTAATATAGCCGTCATGTTTCAATGCATGTATTAAATTAGTGTAGCTATCTTCTATTTCATATTTAAATGCCAGGTTCGAAATTTCTGCTGAACTTAGCGATCCTTTTTCAACAACATCATTAAGAATATTTTTAATAAACGAGAAACTTGCACCTTTATATGCTATTTGTAGCCTGTCGAACCAATGTTTAAAGTATACTTTTTGTTTTAATCCGCTGTCAATAGCTTGATCAATTAATGCCGACGTAATTTCATTCACATCTTTCTTTTTAAGAATTCTATCACATTCATCTAGTATTAAGTGGAAGTAAAATGGAATCCACCACTTTATCACTTTCAATAAATGATTCCTTGCTCCAATTGAAAATATGATGTCCGTACCGTTAAGAATTTTATCAATAAGCAATTCGGCTTCTTTCCTATTAAGCGGTGGAACATTAATTGGCGTTACGTCGTTTATAAATTTTGTTCCGCTAAACCTGCTAACTACATTTTCCAATCCGATTGATCCGGCATATATGAATTGAACCTTGTTACTTAGTTTGGGATTTTGTCTAATTTCCCGTTTGGTTTGTAAAAATTGAATTGCGAACTTTTCATTTGAATCGTTGTAAATGTTTTCAACTGTTTGAGCAAACTCATCGACTAGTATTAAAAGTTTTTCTTCTTTTAATTCTAGTTTTTCCATCAGCGTAATTAGTTCATCGAGATAAGACATTTTATGCTTCCCCAGTTTAACGCTTAGTTCGGAAATTCCAATTTCATCAATCCGCGATAATAAGTCTTTTGCGAAGGAAAGAGTTTTTCTATTGATTTTCTTGGCAGGTTTTAGAGAATTAACGATATGATCAAATAGCTTTTTATAAAACTCATTGATATTATTTACAGATTCGCTTGTGTAATAAATAACATTGTAGTTGGATTTCGGATCATCAAGTAAGTTAAATAGAATTGATGATTTGCCAACTCTTCTTGGCGCAACCATCAGCAGATTATTGCCTTTATCAAGTTTCTCCCAGATTTCTTTTGTGATATCAGGCCTCGGGAAAAAGTACTCGTCGCGCGCTGCCTGTCCTATTATTGTATTCATTTGTCCCTCCGCCTTTTGACAAAAAATTTTTTGTCAAGATAGTTAACAAAATATTTTTTGTCAAGATTTTTAACAAAAATTATTTTGTCAAACTAATCGCTTAGGCTCGGTATAATATTTCATCCAAACTGCAAGTAGTAACTTCAAATTGCATAAAATCTCAATCCGACCTTGCATTGTTCATGAAACCTTTAACATGAGCGCTATTCGATATTAAAGAGGATGTAACATCAAAATACCGGCGCAACCGAAAGCTACACCGGTATTAGAGGGCATATGAGGGGTATAGGGAAGCCGTATAGGGCAAATTTATTTTTCGTTTATTGAAATACCTCTTTGCTTAAGCCCGTTTTTTATAAACTTAGTCAACGATTTATTTTTTCCCAAAAGCTCCAGTGGAAAAATTCCTGAACCACTGAATATTCCTTCAGCCAACATCCGTGCGCACATTGTTGCAACATAACCGGTTGTGCGTGCCATAGAGTGAGTCTTTGTTAACTCATTATATTCATCGTAAACATCGTATCTAAGAACAAAAATACTATTATCGTTTTTACCGGATAGTTCAACCCTAAGTATCGTTATGTCTTTATCATCGGAAGAAAGTTCCCAAAGTTTAGATAGGATGCATGCAGTATAATAAAATGGATTTATTTTTTCACTATTAAATTTAATAATCGCTTTATTTAAAAATCCCGAATCGGAGAGTAATTTTATTTTTGAGACGTGTCCCGGGTATCTTAGAGTCTTTTCCACCATGTTCGGGCAATCGATTGTCTTTATTAATGACCGAAGTCCGTCGGAATTAAAAGCTTCCAATATACCGGTTTGCTCGAATTCAATTTCCTCGAGATCTGAAAGAGCGGGTTTGGTAATCACTCTGCCGTTCTCCACTATTCGCGCCGGGCGCACATATTCTTCCAACACATCGGTTGGCGAAAAAACGGCTTTATAATTATACAAACCGTCTTTTTCTTTAGGTAATCCTCCCACATAAATTTTAACAGATTCCAAAACATCGAATTTTTCTTTGGCTTCACCGATTAATAAATTACTTAAACCCGGTGATATACCTGCATCTACAATAGCCGTTACGCCTTTTTGCTCCGCCAACATTTGCAGTTCAAAAGGGTCTCTGTCGTAGAAGGCGATATCAACTACATTCTTCCCGGCTTTAATAATCGATTTCAATGTTTCGAAACCCATAAACCCTGGCACAGCATTGATTACTAAATCAAACCCCTTGATACCTTTCGCCAGTTTTTCATCATCTCGTAAATCGCAAACCGATGATTGAATACCGTATTCAGATAAGCCGTTAAACTTCGATGAGTTATTATCAAAACAGGTTATAAAAAATTTTTTATCCTTAGCAAGATCAATTGCCAACGGCTTGCCAACCAGGCCCGAACCTAAAATTGCTATTTTCAATTTTTCCTCTAATTAAATGGTAAATAAAACGGAAAGCGGGATACTACTATAAGCCGGTAAAACGATTGCTGTAGCTGACGCTGAAAAGAATAAATATGTGGAAATCATTTGCCATAATGAAGGAAAAAGTTATTATCTGACTGCGAAAAATAATAAGCTTTTTGTAATAGCCAAAACAAAATCCGAAACTATGATAATTTTTTAACTAATGTAACGTTTTCCGAATAAAACTTGTCTAAGATTTCGAATTGAATGAAATGAATATCTACTTAATGGGGATAAAATGAAAAAATTTTTTCCCATTCTTTTACTTTTATCAATTCTTGCCGCACAATCCTTTCTTGCCCAACCGTTATTCAAATATACGTTGGACGTATCAAATTATGCCGAAGATGACCTCTTCCACGTTACTATGTCGGTCAATGATTTAACCATTGCAGATTCGCTATACAACTTCGTAGCTTACGCACCGGGTGTGCATCAACCGCTGTACTTCGGAAGATTTGTACAAACTTTTGAAGCGTTTGATGCCGAAAATCAACCAATCGATGTTTCCCGGAAACCGGATAATAGCTGGCTGATCAAACAACCGCATTCGGTTAGCTTGATACGTTATTCTATAGAAGATGCATACGACTCAGAAATACTTGAGCAAGGCATTTTCCCGATGGCCTCCACAGGTATCGAACCCGAACATATTATCGTAAATACTTTCGGTCTGTTCGGTTATTTCGATAATCACAAAACTGCACCGATTGAAGTACAAATAATTAAGCCGGAAGGCTGGAGAACGGGAACCGCACTGAAAACCGATACTGACGGAGTCTATAAGGCCGAATCAATTCACCATCTGTATGACTCTCCAATTCTAATGGGTGAGTTAACAACATCAAAGATTCAACTTGGCAAAATTGATGTAGAGGCTTACGTGTATTCGCCAAACCCTGTAATCAACGCCGATACCGTTTTAGCCCTTGCAGACGGGGTACTTCAAAGCGCAAAAGATTTTATTGAGTTTACACCAGTTGATCGTTACACATTTCTAATGTGCTTTTTCGACCAGGAAGATATGCAGCGCAATAAACTATTCGGCGGAGGCGCATTGGAGCATTCCTATAGTTCAACATATGCCTTACCGGCTTTTCCGCAGGTGCTTAACGGATTAGCGGATATTATCGCACATGAATTTATGCACGTACTTACGCCGCTTCATTTAAGAAGCGAATTGATTGCTGATTTCGATTATCAAAATCCGAGTAAAGATGATTTACATTTATGGCTCTACGAAGGTGTAACAGAATGGACATCGGATATTATGCAATTAAGAAGCGACTTAATTTCAATTGAAGATTATTTAGTGAGGATTTCAGATAAAATGACCCAGGCTGAAAATTTCGCTCCTGACTATAGCCTTGTAAGGTTAAGCACAGAATGGCATACGCCGGAAGGTGGGCCGCAATTTCCAAATATCTACCAGAAAGGCGCTCTAACTATGGCGCTACTTGATATTCTGCTTCTTGAGAAATCGGATGGAACCCGCGGTTTGAGGGAAGTTTATCTTGAACTTATAAAGGAGTACGGTAAAGACAAACCGTTTAACAATGACAACTTTTTTGAAGTTTTTGTATCTAAAACTTATCCAGAAGTAGAAGACTTTATAAATAAATATATCAAAGGTACGGATCCACTACCTGTCGAAGAATATTTCGGTAAAATGGGAATAGCTTATATTCCCGAAAGGCCGTCGGAAAGAACTACGCCTAGATTCGGGCTCTCGTTGGGTTCAATGGACGGAAAGCAATTAATGATTACCGGTTTATCAAAAGAAAACGAAGGTTCCGAATTTAAACGCGGTGATATAATTAAAAATGTATTTGGACGTGAAATAACAATTGCCAGTCAGCAGGAAATATTTGGTATGCGAGATACGATGGAAGTAGGTGATGAATACGAAATGATTATTATTCGCGACGGAGAGGAAATCATTATTAAAGGAAAACTCTTGCAACGAATGGATTATCATATTTTCGATGTTGATAATAATGCAACATCCAAAGAAAAAGAGCTATTATCTACATTTAAGAAAAACTTACCCCTGTAAAATCTACTAGGCTCCTTCAATTATTTGGAGGAGCGCTAAAAAATTATAAGCCGTACAAATCTAATAGTATTATCTTTGCAAAATTATTTTTGGTTCAACATCCCATAAGAAGGAGAGAGAGATGGGTAGAACATCCCTAAGCTACGGCCTAATTGCTTTCATTTTTATTTTTTCATTCACTTGCACTATCGCACAAGATGCAGATCCAATATCACAAAAGTCAATTCTCGATGGAATTAAAATCGCCGGTCAATGGTTTGTCGGCTATTTTAATACGGACGATGCGGGAGTTACTACAAGCGAATTTGCGATAAAGCGCGGATATATAACAACAATAAAAAAATTTAACGACAGAATTTCTGCGCGGTTAACGCAAGACATAACTGTTGACAGACAAGGTGACGGAAAAGGCGATATTGAGTTACGTATAAAGTATGCATATGTAAAATACATTTTTGGTGATCTGGGGTTTCTTACAAAACCGGCTGTTGAGTTTGGCGTTGTGCACCGCCCTTGGTTAAACTACGAACAAAAAATAAATGATTACCGCTCGCAGGGCCAAATGTTCCTCGAACGGGTTGGAGTGATTAACTCCGCGGATTACGGAATATACTTCGAAACGCTTCTCGGCGGTAAAATGCCCGGTGATTATCAAAAAAATGTAAGCAAATCTTTTCCCGGGAAGTATGGAAGTTTTGCAATCGGATTGTTCAACGGCGGGGGCTATAATGAATTGGAAGAAAATGAAAATAAAAGCATTGAAACAAGATTATCGATAAGACCAATGCCCTATCTGATACCCGGGCTTCAAATTACTTACCTGGGTTTGTTCGGTAAAGGTAATACGCCCGAAGCGCCTGAACATAATATTAATTCAGGATTTCTATCTTACGAATGTTCCGAGTTTACGGCCACTGCCAGTTACTATACCGGTAAGGGATTGCAGGACGGAACTGGCCTTGATGCATCCGGAAATTCTGTGGATCAATCCGGCTATTCATTTTTTGGTGAATATAAACTGCCTCAAATTAACATGAGTTTAATTGGCAGACTGGATTACTTTAAAGCGGAATTCTCACCTTTTGAGCAAGAGTACAAAGGCTGGATAGCAGGCGTAGCATATCACTTCTTAAAAGGTTCTAAAATACTGCTAGCCTACGATACTGTTGATCTAGTAGAAGGAAATACAAATACCACATCAATTTTCGAGGCGACTGTTGAGTTAAGATTCTAGGGGAAAAGAATATTTGGTTTACTATTAGTACAATGATTGAATTATACAAATACTGTCGAGAGTCTATTGGGCTTTCCAAATATTATCATTTCGTTCTTTCAGAGTGTAGAATTTGTTCTACTTTCTTTAAAATCCTTGGGACTCAATTGTTGATTTTTGGGGGAGCGAACACTAAAGCTGTAACCCAATAATTCGGAGAGCTTTATTTTCACTGGACAGATTAAATACTTTGCCTTTGTTAGACGGTTAACTATATTTTACCCATATACAAATCCCAAACAGGAAATATTAGATCATAATCATTCCAATTGAGATTTCCATCAACTATTTCAAATTTTGAAAATTCTTTTGCATCAAGATATTTTCTAATTGCCGGGTGGTGGGATTTTGATAGGAATGGTTCAAAGTCGATTTGTTTTTCCGTACCATCAGTAAAACAAATCTTTATGGCAAAGTCAGCAATATATTTAGCTGAAATTACCTTAATGTTTTGCGGATCATTCACGCTATAGTCAATAGATATTTTCATCGTATGCGCTTAGTTATTCTTTCAAATTCAATATCCTTATGATAAGGATAGTAGTCAATCCACTTTTTCACAATCTGATTAGCATATTTCTTTAAGAAAACTTGAAAATCTTTAAGGTCCTTCCCGATCAATGGTTTTGAACCCTTAATTGGAATCACTCTTATCTCAGAAATAATTCCATCAACTATATAAAATTCTGCTTTACTTTCAAACTCACCTTCTTTGCATGAACATGAATCGGTTCGTGTTCGTTAGAATAAAAGAAAATTAATATCCCTAAATATTCGAAAATCTTTGCCATAGCTAGAGCAGTAAATTTTCACAAAGTTACTAAATCCGAAATTTGTATCATAATAGTATTAACGAGCATTGAACCACAAAATCTCGATTATCGAAAATAACTACAAATTATTTTTAGACTGAAATAAGAATGAACAAACAAATAATTATGTTATCTGATCATATTCTCGAACTACATAATAATAATTCACATATTCTAGTCTAATTCTTATATTGATTTGAAAAGATTCTCAATATGGGAGTTACGAAATGGAATACACTCTTGAAATAGTAATTAACAAACCCCGCTCAAAAGTAATTGAGTTATTTGATAACCCGGACAATTTACCCAAGTGGCAGCCGGGACTTGAAAGCTTTGAACATATAAGCGGCGAACAGGGGCAGCCCGGTGCAAAGTCGAAGCTTACCTACAATATGAACGGTAGAAAAATTGAAATGATCGAAACGATAACTGTAAACAAGTTGCCGGATGAGTTTTCAGGCACTTACGAAACGAAGGGCGTATTTAATACTTACGAAAATTTCTTCCATGAAGAAGGAGCCGACAAAACCAGGTGGATTACAGTCAGCGATTTTCGATTTAGTGGTTTTATGAAACTGATGGCGGTTTTTATGAGAGGCTCGTTTCGGAAAGAGACGCAAAAATTCCTGGATCGGTTTAAAGAGTTTGTGGAAACTTCCTCGTAAAAAAACTTATTAATGCTCGATTTATGTTTACTCCTTATAATTTGCATTGAAGCCTTTATTCTACTTTTAGTGTTGCTGATTAATAAGTTTGTTTATATGTTTGTTACGCATCCTTGACAAAATCCAGCCAAAGAATAAATCTTTTCACGGAGGGCAACAAACGTGGGTTCGAGAAGATTTCTTTTCCGGTATTCATTAATTATTTCGCTTGTGTTTACCAGTGCATTTAATTTGCATGCTCAAAATTATATAAGCTCAGGAGAAGGCTGGCGGGCAATTGAACTATTCTCAGCGAAACCCGATTTACCGGTTTATGAGAGCCCTGATGAAGAATCAAGGATCAAAAGTCGGCTAGCCTACCTTTCGAAAGCTCTTGTCATAGAAGACGAAAGGGATATTCTCAATTTCGGCTGGAGTAAAATCGCATACCCTGTAAACGGATATGTTAATACTGAATATCTTGTAACAGAATCTTCCTTACAGGAGAATTATTTACCGGAGTCAACAAACTATTGGCACGCCGAAATCGTTTACGGCTCGCACGAATATAGTTTTCTCAAAGCAACCAAATCATTCGACTCCCGTAATGCGGCAGTGCTAAAAGAAAATACGCCTGCTTTAATCATTGTTAATAATGAACTTCCACAGCAAGCCTGGTATAGAGTTGTGTATCCGGTAAGCGGTTATATTTACTCGAACGATCTTCAATTTGATGATAACCGCTTTAGCTTTGAATTCGGCCTTTCATTCTCACCTGTAAACATTCCGTATGAAAAGAATATGAAAAATCTATCTAATCCTTTGGGGGGCTATTTGAAGTTCACAAACGAAGGGTGGAAACTCGGTGTTAAATTGTATTACACAATTGGTAAATCGCACCTAAACACATACGAGCTTGAAACACACAGGGGCGGCATCGTATTTTCGTACGACTTTTTAAGTCTTTTTAATGATGCCCTCGCAGTATATGGTTTCGCCGGGGGTGGATACTGGGCTTCGACTTTTGAGAACACGAAATACCCTTCTATGAAAAGTTACTTCAAGACGGAAAACGCAAGCGGGTTTATGTACAACACGGGGGCAGGGTTCAACTACACTTACTACGGTTTCGTACTCGATGTACATTACTCGTTTTTCGGAACTGAGGAAGGTGTTTTTGGAGATAAGCCGTTGCCGGGACAGTTCACCAATCAATACAAATTATTCACGGCATCCAACCAGGTGGTTACTATGCTCGGCTATAAAATAGCTTTATAAAAATGTGAGAAACTATAACAGGAAATAAAAATGCTAGCGAGGGCAAAAAAAACAACCAACGCATTTTTACTTTTGGCAATATTTATTACATGTACTACATGCACAAAAGAAAATTTTGTAGAGCCGCCTGATCCGTTTGCATATCAAAAGCTGGATGCTGAACCTAGTGAATTTAAACTAGGCAGCAGCGACAACGCATTGATTCTGAAAACTAACGAAACCAATGTTACAAAAACAGAAAACGGCATTCGTATTAAAGGAAGCATCTTTGTAGAGAATGGTGCATACGGCGATATCCGCTTAACTAACGGCGATGTTTACCTGACATTAAAAGAAGGTACCACTGATATCTATGAAGGCTTCGATAGTTTTTGTCTGTACAGGCTGCCGACTGAGGGAGTGTTTAACGGGCTTGAGCTTCTGGATTTTCCTTCGGGCAAAATGTTTTATAAAAAAGGCAGCGAATTCGAAACAGGGGCTTTCGAGTGGCCGGTTAGCCAGGACAGGTATTATTTTTATTACGAAAATCCCGACCCGATGAATGGAGCGCTTTTTAAGGGAAAGCTCTCTAACCTGAACCAGGTAGCAATTGATCCAACTGATCCGTTCGTTTACATGTCATGCTCGTTTGAAGGAACACCTATCGGATTAATTGAAGAGGCCGGCTTGGCAATGTCGGCACAGGGATTAATACCTTTTGAACCGGCAGTTACTTCGTATAAAATTCCCGAGTTCGAAGGACACATGTACCTGTCGGCGTCGATACCTTTAGCGAAGTTCCCGGTTACTGTTGAAGGCGAAACTGTTCTTGCTTTCGACAAGGATGATGATAATTCAAGCAGAGATTTTTTCGAAAATAATAATGCTGCTTTTAAGATGGGGCTTAACGGACGGGCGTTATTTACACCTGATCAATTGGAATGGCTTCCCTTCGATCTGGAACTTGGCCGTGCAAGCTTATATTTGAACGTGCAGAAATCCGGCAGCACCAAATTGATGTTTGTTGGAGAAAGGGAATTTCCGCCGAAAACACCGGGTGAATTTATAAATGATTTAATCGGCCGGGACTGGGAATTCATGAAATATCTCAGTTTCGGTACGGAGAGTAAAGAAACTATTTACGGCACACTAGGGACTGAAATTTCTGATTGGGAAATTGGCTTTAAACATGAGTCATCGCTTAATGTTGGCGGCTATAAAATCGACGTTGCCGAACTTGAAATGGAAGTATCGCCGGAACACTTTTATTTCTTTGGTGAAGTAAGGGTTGGCCCGATAAGCGATGTATCCATCTCAGGCGATGTAAAAAGAAATGGCAATTTTATTTTTACAGGTTCTGCGCATACCGGCTGGAAATATGATCAGGACAAAAATTTTGGAATCTACATATCGTTTGATATGGGAGTCGATGTGTTACTTAAACATATTGATGGAGTAGTTACTTTCAGAGGTGACATTTACTTTGAAGGAAAAGCATGTGTAAATATTAAAGGCTTACCCGATCCATGCATAAGCGCTTCATTTGATGTAAGCGTTGAGATCGCCTCAAGCGGAAAAATAACGGTTAGGTTTAGAATTGGAATCGGAAAATTCGGATTTAGTATTAAACGAACATGGGGCGGTAAAAATGAATTACAAAAGGGTTCAAATACAGGTGAAACAATTGTAACGAGTATTCCAATAGAAGAAGTGCCAATTCAAAACCGATTCCCTGTGGAATATTTTGAATATGAAGAAAAACAATAAACCAGATAAAATTATGAAAAAAAATTTTGCTATAGCGTTCAGCCTAATGATCATCGCTGTATTATCATGTAATAAAGACGATGAAGAAAGTGACTACACTTATTCCATAGGGAAAATTTACTGGTCGGATACTTTGGACACTAACCAGGACGGTTACGCACAATTCAAAAGGCTGCACTTCAATGTTTACCTGGAAGAACAAGTTAACAGAACCGTAGTTGCCGAAATTTACTACCGGCCAAAGAACGCATCGGAATTTTCATTCTATGCCTTTTCCGATTTTTACGATGTCAAAGGTGATTCTACTGCAAATGATATTTCCGTCGATATTGGATTTCCTAACAAAGAATTAAAAAGAGGTTATTACGACTTTACTATAGAACTATATGAGAAAGGTTACAACAGGCTCGAAGCAAAATGCGATTCCTTGCAGGAAGAATTATTAAGTAACCAGGCATTCGATGAATCATCCCGCGACAAGAATTATACGATCGATATTTCATGGAGCCAAATAGACGACTGCGACGAAGACGGCTTTGCAAGAAATGCAACTATGCTTGTTGATATTGATGTGCAGGATGATGTTACAAAACAAGTAGAACTATATGTTTATGTGAAAGCCGACGATGATTCGACTTATAGTCTGTATAATTCATATGATGAAATCACCATTTCAGGAAGCTCGCCAAACGATTTCGTGCCGGTTGATATTGGAGTTAATCATACGGAACTAGCTGAAAACGTTTATGATTTTCGGTTGGAGCTATATGAAAAAGGAAGTACTGTTTTATTGCGATTTAAAGATGAAAAGACAGACATCCTAAATGACAGGAAATTTGAACGGCAAGCAGACGATAGCTATAATTATTCCGTCGCCAGTTTTTTCTGGAGCGACACAGTTGATACCGATATGGATGGATTTACATTCAAACGAAAGTTTCATTTTGATATAGACATCGACCGCAATTTATCGAAGGAGTTGAACGCGAAAATATTCTTCCGTCACCGCGATTCTTCAGATTATAGAGAGTATGATTCAACCGGTGTATTTACGATTAGCGGTTCACAACCGGACGACATAGTTTTCCAAATTGGAAATGCAGCTGCCGAATTAGATAGTAGTTGGTACGACATTTTGGTATCTGCTTTCGAGATAACCGAAATTGATACTCAGCTCGCAATTTCATTTCCAATCGCTGAAGATACGATCATGTTTTCAATGCAATATTTTGAAACTGAAAGCCAGGATTCATTATAGGATAAGCGCCATGAAAAAGTTAATAAAACAATTTCCCAAAGCTGCGGTCGTAATATTACTGATTCTTCATGCATCAACAATTACAGCACAATCCCGGCTTGAATTACTGTTTGAAGAAGTGAGCTCAGCGCTTGAGCAGGCAAAATCACAACACGCCGATGTTTTGTGTAATAAAAAATTTGAAGAATCAGCGAATTTCTTCAATGAAGCGAAGCATATGCACAATGAAGAATACAAATCTGAATATATTGTTGAAATTTTAGAAAATGCAATAAGCAGTTTAACGCTGCTTAACGAAAGTATAGATGATAAACAAAATTTCTTCTACGAATCGCTTCAGTCGAGAGAACAGGCTACGGAAAATAATGCTGAATACAGCGCCGGTAAATTATTTAACCGAGCGGAACAATTGTTGATTGATGCAGTCGGTTATTTTGAAGAAGGCGATTATCAGTACGCCAGCGAATTGTCAATTGAAATTCAAAGCTTGTATAAAAAATCTGACGACTATTCAGCTCTAGCAAATAACTTACAATACAAATGGCTGCCTTACAATAATGCGAATAAAGTAACCGCAAACAAGTTGGCTCCGTTAGAGTACAGCGAGGCAATGAATCACTTTAATGCCGCGCTTACAAGCATTGACAAAGGGAATGATAAAAGCGAAATAGAGGGTGAGATAATATCAGCGGAAGAAAAATTTTTAGAGTCAATAAGAACTGCAAATAAATTCCGGGGTCGATATCCTTCAATTATCTCTTCTCGAACAGAAGCGCTTAAAGCGAATGCGGAACAATTAGCTTTTTTACATTGGGAAGCAGCTGAAAACGCTTTAACAAACCTGGCGCGCAATGAATCCGGTGAACAGATAGCGGACATCGAAGATATTAACGAAGTTGTTAGTTTGTACAAACACGCTGAATCGGAAGCATACAAGTATCAATTTTTATCGGCTGCTCTTAAGTCATTTCGCTCTGCTGCTGAAATAAATGCTGATCATTATTCTCCTGCAAGTTTTATCAATAGCGAATCTTACCTGGATCAGGCATCCAGGCTAATAGAAACTGATAATCGAAATGTTTCGCGCATAACCCGGCTCGCCGATGAATCGATGATGGAATCCAACAAAGCGATTCTGGTTTCTAAAATAATCCAGTCTGTTGAAGCAGGTGAAACTACATGGGAGGACATATTGCTTTCGTGGAATAAAGTTAACGCGGAAATAAAGCCGACACCGCGACGAATAAGCAGGGAACCTGATTTCAAACCGGACTTTCAAATTAAAGATGCTGAGCCAAAGGCCACCACCAGACCGGCTAGAACGGAGTCCGTTACAACTAACACCGAATTATTTACAGGTAACGAAGCGGAAATTATAAAAGAGCACGGTAAAATTATAATTTGTTTAACCGGGCTAAATTTCGAAGCAATTAGAACAGAAGTCGAATTCAGCCATCGCGAATTACTGGATAAAGCTATTACAATGATGCGCCGTTATCCCGGTTCAAATTTCGAAGTAGTGGGAAATACAGACAATATTGGACTTCGCGCAGATAACCAGAAAATATCCGAAGAGCGCGCGAAAAATGTTTACAACTACCTTGTGAAAAATTCAGGGATTAGTTCCGGCAGGATTTCGCATCACGGTGACGGGGAGAACAACCCAATTGCAGAGAACAGAACACCAGAGGGACGACAGGCAAACCGAAGAGTAGATATTATAATAGAGACAAGCGCCTTATAACTAAGAACTGTTTTACAGGGACAAAATTATGGCTATTATTAATGTATGAATGCTCATGAAGTTAGAGAATACTGCCTTACTTTTCCCGGCTGTACAGAGGAAGTTCAGTGGGAAGATGATTTGTTGTTCAAGGTATGGGGAAAAACATTCGTGTTCTCGGGTATGGAACCCCGAAGCGGATACTCAATTAAATGCACGGAAAAATCTTTCAACGAACTAATCGAATTGGAAGGCATAATTCCGGCACCCTATCTGGCAAGGAATAAATGGGTACAGGTAAATCCAGCGGAATGCACCTTAAAGAAGAACGAAATACAAAAGCTGATTGCTGCTTCATACAATCTAATTTTTGCAAAGCTGTCTAAAAAGTTCGCTCGAGTATTAGCTAAATTGATTGGTGTAATTCAGCGTGATTTTCCTACCATTTCAAATTAGTATCTCCGTCCCCGGCTGCCTCCTCCTCTTCTGTTGCGCTCAGGTCGCGCCTCGTTAACAACTATTTTTTTGCCTTTTATATCTACCGTATTCAATTTTTGAATGGCAGCTTGCCCCTCAACTTTACTTTGCATTTCAACAAATCCGAAACCTTTTGAAACCTGCGTAAACATGTCGCGCACAACTTTTACATTTCTTACTTTTCCAAACTCTCCAAACGCATTTTCTAAATCCGTGTCGGTTACTTCGGGCGCTAAATTACCTACAAATATCTTCATATATTCTCTCCTTAACTGAATTTACTAATGGACAAATACGCTAATACAAGCTTAAAAAATCGGATAAAAGATTGGATGAGGTGAAGTCTTAAATCAAAAATTTTAAGTTGAGGTGCAACCTAAACTAAAAACCAGCCAGTTCCAAACTTTAAAGCAGTTTTGACAAATACCTTAAAAGGTAATCTACAGGATTAAACTCTACCCATATTTTTGCCCTACTTTAAATGCAACCGAAAACGTCCTTTCTTCGTCTAAGTAACTATCTCTTCTGCTTTTCCGGTTACATACTTTCTTTCTAATATTTTATCCATCGGGGGGAGGATAAAATGAAACATACCATAGTATTACTACTATTATTACCGGCTTTACTATTCTCGCAAAAAAAGGATATCGGCAATTCATCTGTTAATTTTGCTCAGATTGAACAAAGTTATCTCAGCGGACTGAATTCCGATAACCTTGGACTGAAGGTAAGCTGCGCATATTTCCTTGGCGAAATCGAATCGCAAAAAGCCGTTATTCCATTAATGAAAATGCTTCGTTCCGGTGAAACCGAACAAGAAAGATTAATTGCAGCTCTTTCACTTGTTAAAATAGGTGATGAAAGGGGTATTTATTTGGTTAAACGACGGGCGGAATTTTGCAAATGTGAAAGAACGCGCCGACTATGCAAAAACCTTTATTATGCATTTTATAACTCTAAGTATGAGGAAGATTCTCAATATGTTAATGAAGGTGATAACGAGTTAGTTAACTTAGTTGCTGGAATAACAAAGTGATTAGTTATAATTAGGTGATCAACTTCTCAGTAGTAAGTTGATCACCTTCAATAGTAATATTAATCTCTATTCAAGCGGAGGGTTGATTTAGGAAGCCTGTCAAAGTGATCTTCATAAATCTCAAGGTATTTCTTATGCAATTTCTTTGGTAATCGTTCACCGTTAACTACCATTTTGCGTTTATTAAAAACCAAATCGTATTCCTCATCTTCATCATCAATGTAACCGTCTTTAACAAGCTCCTCGCTGGTTTCATCAAGAAAATTATCCAATTTTTTGAGTTCAACTTTAAGCTCTTCCAATTCTTCTTCAAGTCCGCTTAAATCAATTTCAATGTTTCCCATGCTTTCGCCGAATTTTTCCATGCTCTCAGCAAATCCATCCATATCCAAGTCGATACTAATGTTTAGATCGCCAAGTTTTTCTAATTTTCGTTCCAGCTTTTTCATCCCGCGCTCAAACTTATCTGAATCCCAATTAAAATGAATCCTGTTATTCTCAAAATTATAATTGTCATCAAAATCGAAGTCAAAGTCGAAATCAAAATCGAGGTTACTTAAAGCATCGCTTAAATGCTCCATACTTTCTTCGAACGCTTCGGAGTCGAAATCTATATCAATATCAAAGTCGAAATCATGGTCGTCGAAATACCAGTCACGATCATGATGATAATGTTTTAATCTATTTAATTTTTTCAGATCATGTTTCATATAAGTAAGATCATGGTCGAGTTCTTCTAAATCCTCTTCAATATCGTCAACTTTTTCCATTATAAAATCGCCATACTCATGAATTTCGGAATCATCCACTCGTTCGCCGTCTTTGTAAAGCCTGGTTATTTCGCCATCGTCTATATATACTTTCCAATAATAGTCTTCGCCCTCATATTCTTCATGGAAGGAATATTTTCGCTCATCATCATCACGATCATAAGATCTTGAAAAATGATGATCATAATCGGAATGATGCACATACTCTTTATGGCCGGAACAGGCTGTCAGTGAAAAAAGAAGAAGAATTGTTATTGATAGTTTTAAGGATCGCTTTTCCATTTATCACCCCAAATGTTAATAAACTTTCTAAAACAAACATTAGGACGACTCGTTCTACGAAAAGTTTCGTAACAACTTATTTTTAGGATTTTTTATTTATCATTCGTCTAACAAAAAAAATCAATGCGGCTTTGGAAAAAATTTCTCAAATAAAACTAACTTTTACTGTTTGCACAATTCTTACTATGTTCTTTTTTGGGCAGCAGTATTTTTGGGCTTATTCGAATGATAAAGAATTTAACTTTTGGGCAGACTTCTCTTACCAGGCGATATACCATTACATGTGGGGAATTTTATTTTTCGTAATTATTTGGCTGGCAAAACGATTTCGCATCGAAAAGAACAATCTTGCAGTAGCCGTTCCGCTGCATATAGTCTTCGGTTTAATGGTTGCATTTGTTCACAGGTTTTTTTCTTTTGTTCCATACATATACATCTTTTACCCGCATAAAACCGGCGACGGGTTTATTTCCTACGGTATGTTAAATAAGGTTATTAGCGGCGCCTTTGATAGCTTCCTGGCTTATTTTTTCCTGCTCGGTTTATATTACGGATATGAATACTATAAGCAATACAAAGAGCATTTAATAAAATCACAAGAACTTGAAACCCAGTTGGCACAAGCCCAGCTGCAGGCCTTAAAGATGCAGCTTCAGCCTCACTTTTTATTTAACACTATGCATGCAATTTCCACTTTGATGGAAGAAAACGTTGCCATCGCCCGGAAAATGTTGACCCGTTTAAGCGACCTTTTGCGTCAAACTCTTGATAACATTGGTGTGCAGGAAGTAACATTCCAGCAGGAACTGGATTTCGTAAAAAGCTACCTTGAAATTGAATTGACAAGGTTCCATGATCGATTACAAGTTGAATATGAAATTGCTCAAGACGTGCTCAACGCCGGGGTTCCTAACCTTATTTTACAGCCGCTGGTTGAAAACGCCATAAAGCATGGTATATCACCCAAAGCAGAAGGCGGTAAAGTTATTATAAGCGCTAAACCGGTTAACGACAGGCTTGAATTAATGATTTGCGACAACGGTAAGGGCAACGGCTCCGCTGAAATAACAGAAGGCTTAGGAATTAAGAATACAAGGCTCAGATTGGAAAGAATGTATAAAGATAAATACGATTTTATAATTGATGATAAAAATGAAAAAGGATTTTGTGTTATAATTAAGATTCCTCTTGTTCACTTATAAAGATGGCTGCTACCAAATTAAAAATACTTGTAGTTGACGACGAATCACTTGCCCGCAAGAGAATTATAAACCTTCTTGCCAAGAGCAAACGAGCTTGCGAGATAACCGAGTGCACGAATGGCATAGAAGCTTTGGAGAAACTTTTATATGAGAGTTTCGATTTAGTTTTTCTTGATATCCAAATGCCGGAATTGAACGGTTTCGATGTATTGGATAACCTGGAAATTGATAAAATCCCGGCTATCATTTTCGTAACCGCTTATGATAAATATGCTCTACAAGCATTCGAAGTTCATGCACTGGATTACGTCCTGAAACCTTTTGACGACGAACGTTTTTACGAAGCTTATGGGCATGCTCAGAAAATAATTGAGACAAATCTAAAAGATGCAACAAACGATAAAATTCTTCGATTGCTTGAAGAAACAAGGAGCCTTGAACCTGTTAAATCCATAGAAAGGATTGTTGTAAAAGAAAAAGGTCGCATATATTTTGTTCGAACGGATGAAATAATTTCGATAAAAGCTGCGGGCAAATATTTAAAGCTATCGACTGAAAACGCGGTTCACACCATTCGGCAAACAATGAACGACATTGAATCGAAACTGAACCCCAGCAAGTTTCTTCGTATTCACAGATCAACAATAATAAATCTCGATTGCATTTCCGAAATGCAGCACTGGTACAAAAACGAATATATCTTTATTATGCAGAACGGCGATAAAGTAACCTCCGGTTCAACCTATCGCAAAAATCTTGATGCGCTACTAAGTGAGAGTAAGTAACGTGATACGGGATAAGTGAGATGCTAAGTTATCATTCGGGATTTGGTCCGGATCTAATTACAGTCTTATTTCTGCCCGGCTAATTCGGCAAGTTTGGAAATTGTATTCCAGTTTCTGGCTGTTACATCAACGCCTAAACATTGCTCAACTTTTGCGGCTAGTTTGGAACGACCGATTCCGTCGGGTGCGTAAAGATAAAACTTATTGTCGACAAGCTTATATTCTTCCGTTGCAGATTTTAACTCATTTATCTTTTCCAAATCAGGTGATTCGGGTATCGACCCGGAAATAAATACGTGAAGCGCTTTTCCAACCGATGTATCAAACGGGTTATTGTTTATTACTTCATAAAAATCATTTAGCTCCAGGAGCAATACTTTCGGATTAAATCCAAATTCCTCTTCTATCTTTAAACCTATTTGCTGCGCAAGTTTTGCAGAATTTGCTTCTTTCGTTTCCAGCACAACATTACCGCTTTGTATGTACGTCTTCACATTTTTGCAGCCCAAAGCTTCGAGTAAATCTTTAAGCGATTTCATTGGTAGAATATTGTTCCCGCCGACATTTATTCCTCTGAACAAAACGATGTATTTTTTCATGGTAAAGCTCTAATTTTCATTTGATATCGGTTGGAATATACAATTAATGTAATTAAGGTGAGAAGATTGAAAAGAGAAGCCAGAAATTACCAGGTACTCAAGCTGCTCTTTGATAGCTTAGAAGTTATAAGTAATTCTTAGCCGTTAATTTTGTTCAAAGAAGAAAATGATAGCATCAAACGATACTATCAAAATACACTTTTTACCAATTGGTAAACATTCGTAATATAATTAACCAAAGAAATGTAGGACCATTTCGCAGAACCGTAGCGATAGCTGAAGCCTGGTTCTCATTCAAGAGATAGTTGCCGGGTATTTTTATCACCAACAATTAGGGTAATTAATTGACGCTTTAGATTTTCAATAAACTCTACAAATGGATGCTTAAGTTTAACTGCCTGTCTTTCTGAAGTTCTATTAAATCATTCCTGACATTTGTCCAATAAGAATCGTCTTTCGAGAAAACCACCGTTTCTATTTGCTCTTTCAAACCAGGGAAATGCTTTTTCAATATGCCCTCAAAATTCTGCCAGCTTTGATCAGCTCTATTTAACATACTCAGTCCGTATATCCAAATTTTATCCGTATGAGGGGCCAAAATATCTATAAACGGTATTGCATCCGTGATGTATGGAATGACCGGACAAATCAAAGCAGACGTTCTCAAGCCTGCTGTTTTTAACTTTGCTAATGCACCGATTCTTGCTTCAGTATCCATGGTGTTAAATTCAAACAGCTTGCGAACATCATTATCAATGAAGGCCACCGAGACACTGACGGACGCCCCGCTCATTTTTTGCAA
>JANQLA010000317.1 GCA_028280855.1 Melioribacteraceae bacterium | reverse complement strand
CTGGTGATACAAGCATTATCGGTTTTGTTCTTTCAGCAGGTGCAGAGCTAATTGATTTAAGAACTAATATGGATTTAGCAGTAACTACTGCAAGAGCGCTACTTGATGAAAATATTAAAATTACCGATGTTGATGAAGTGGAAGGAGTTCCCACTGAATTCACATTGGATCAAAACTACCCTAACCCGTTTAACCCGACTACGACAATTAGATTTGGCTTACCATCGAACAGCCAGGTTAAATTGAAAGTCTTCAACCTGTTGGGTGAAACTGTTGATGTTATTACGAATCAACAGTTGGCGGCAGGATACCATACATTTAACTTTGATGCCAGCAGGTTGGCATCCGGGGTATACTTCTACTCAATCGAAGCCTCTTCCGTAGACGGAGGAAAGGACTTCAATGTTGTCAAGAAAATGATGCTCCTTAAATAATAAATTTTCTGATCGATTTATTATTTGAAAGCCCGGCATTGCCGGGCTTTTTATTTTCATAAACAGGTGTATTTTTTTGGAACCTTTCAATTTTCCGGTTGTTTCATCCATTCGAAAATTTATCCGTTATTACTTTTCGTAAGTAATTTTTAGAAATTCGAGAAACATCTTCTTGAATAATAATCGCGGTGTTAATAACTTTGATACTTCCAAAAAATAATTCTTAGTATTATGAATATTCACGTATCCAGTCTCACAAAAAAATACGGCTCTCAAAGAGCGGTTGACAATATTTCGTTCGAAGTAAAAACCGGTGAGATACTTGGCTTTCTTGGGCCTAACGGAGCCGGCAAAACTACTACTATGAAGATTCTAACCTGCTTCATGGCGCCTTCCGACGGCGATGTAAAAATAGGCGAATTCTCTATTCATGATGATGCCGAACAGATTAAAAAGAAAATAGGCTATTTGCCTGAGCACAATCCCTTATACGTCGATATGCAAATGCTCGACTACCTGCAATTCGTAGCCCATCTCCACGGTTTATCGAAAGATAAAATTGATAAGCGTGTTGCAGAGATGGTGGCCGTTTGCGGACTAGACGTGGAAAAACATAAAAAGATCGGCGAGCTCTCGAAGGGTTACAGGCAGCGTGTAGGCCTTGCCCAGGCGCTTATTCATGATCCCGAAATACTTATTCTCGACGAACCGACAACAGGACTTGATCCTAATCAGATCGTGGAAATTAGAAAACTCATTCGCGAAATTGGTAAGGAAAAAACTGTAATTTTAAGCACACACATCCTACCTGAGGTAGAAGCCACTTGCGACCGAATACTTATCATTAACAACGGTAAAATCGTCGCTGACGGTACCTCGGAAGTCCTTAGAAAGCAGGCGCAGGGACAAGAGGCGCTACGCATTGAAATTATGGATACTCCGGGTAATGACGAAGTTATTTCTGCTATACAGGAATTGGCAACGGTTGCAATGGTGGATCCTATCAGCGAAAGAGAAAATGCTTTCTTGGTTAACAGCAGAGATGATCAGTCATCAAAACGCGACCTGTTCAAACTATGCGTTGAGAAAAACTGGGTGCTCACAGAACTGACGCCACTCGAAACAAAACTTGAAGACATATTCAGAGAACTAACTACAAATTAATGTTATGAAAGAAACACTTGTAATTGCACACAAAGAACTTAAAACGTTCTTCGACTCACTCATAGCCTACATACTAATCATTATATTCTTAGGCATGAGCGGTTTTTTTACATGGCTTTTTGGATCGGATGTATTCTTTATTGGCCAGGCAACTTTACAGCCGTTTTTCTCAATTGCTTACTGGACACTGTTTTTCTTTATTCCAGCGTTAACTATGAAAATGTTGTCCGAAGAAAAAAGAAGCGGTACTTTAGAACTCTTATTAACATCCCCGGTTTCCGATTGGCAGGTTGTTATGGGCAAATTTATTGCATGCGTAGAGTTAATCGGTATTGCGTTGCTCTTTACATTACCTTACTATATTACAATTTCGTTTATAGGCCCGGTTGATCACGGGGCTGTAATTAGCGGTTACATTGGAATGATGCTTATAAGCACTGCGTTGATTAGCATAGGTTTATTCGCGAGCAGCATTACTAATAATCAAATAGTCGCATTCCTTCTGTCATTGGTAATAGGTGTGTTCTTCCTGATTATATTCGATGTGCTTTCGAACAACTTTCTGGGAGCTTTTGGGCAATTCCTCAGTTATTTGAGTTTATCAACTCATTATGAATCTATCTCCCGCGGAGTTATTGATTCAAGGGATATTCTGTATTTCGGGTCAATCGCTTTTGTAGGATTGTTCCTTGCAGAAACTGTTTTATCAAAAAGAAACATAGTTGAATAACGGTAATATTATGCTGACAAGAAAAAAAATTCAAACAACTGTTTTATTGGTTATTGGAATAGTGGTGCTGGTTAACGTACTTGGCGACAAAATATTTTTCAGGCTGGATTTTACAGCGGATCAAAGGTACAGTTTAAGTGATGCCACTAAAGACATTTTGGAGGAGCTATCCGATCCGGTTACAGTATCAGCTTATTTCTCGGAAGATCTACCGCCGGATGTTGCGAAGGTGCAAGAGGATTTCCGTGATATTTTGGTTGAATACTCAAGCCAATCCAACGGTCAAATTGTATACGAGTTTATCAACCCTAACGAAGACCAGGAAACTGAGATGAAAGCTCAGCAGAATGGAATTCAGCCCATAATGATAAATGTCCGCGAAAGAGACCAGGTGAAGCAGCAGCGGGCTTATCTCGGCGCTATTGTGCAGCTTGGCGAAGCAAAAGAGGTTATCCCGTTTATTCAACCAGGGGTAGCTATGGAATTTGCGCTTTCATCGAATATTAAGAAACTTTCAGCTCAAACTAAGCCTAAGATTGGCTTTTTATCAGGTTACGGCACACCATCCCTTGCAGCGGTTCAGCAGTTGATGACCAGTCTTTCGGTAATGTATACGGCAGATACGGTAGGCCTATCACCCGTAAAGGGTATTCCCGCAGACATTAATACTTTCGTGGTACTGGCTCCGAAGGATACGGTCGATAGTTATGTTTTTGATCATATAGACGAATTTGTTGGAAGGGGCGGAAGGTTGCTGCTGGCTGTTAACAGGGTTGATGGCGATTTACAGCAGAGCAGCGGAAACCCTGTGTTTACAGGATTCTCCGAGTGGGTTAAAGACAAAGGAATTGAAATAGAAGAAAACTTTGTAATCGACATTAATTGTAGCAACGTAATGGTCCGTCAGCAACAAGGATTTTTTGTAATGAATACTCCAGTGAGCTTCCCGTATTTACCGATCCTCACGAATTTTGCAGATCATCCTATTACACAGGGTCTGGAATCGGTTGTGTTGCCTTTTGTAAGCTCAATTAAAATTAATCCAGCCGATACTTCTCTTACTTATATTCCGCTTGCGATGAGTTCCGAGAAGTCAGGTATTAAAAATCCTCCTTTATTCTTCGATATTCAAAAGCAATGGAAGCCAAGTGATTTTAATATGTCGTCGGTACCTGTTGCAGTGGCTATTGAAGGAAAGATAAAAAATGATCTTTTCAATAAGATGATAGTGATTAGCGATGGCGACTTTGTAATAAACGGGGAAGGTCAACAAGCGCAGCAGCAGCAACCCGATAACATTAACCTTATGGTGAATGCTATTGATTGGTTGGCCGACGACACGGGGTTGGTTGAATTGAGAACGAAAGGTGTAACATCGCGTCCGATTGATGCAAGTTTAGAAGAAAGCACGAAAACGTTTCTTAAATATTTCAACTTCCTTCTCCCGATACTGTTAATAATTCTTTACGGCGTTTATAGAATTCAATTAAATAGAAAAATTCGTAACAAATTGAAATCAGTAGAATATGTCAAGTAAATTTTCTAACAAGAAGTTGGCAGTAGTTTTTGCGGTACTGCTGGTATTAGTTTTAATATTCGTACTTACAGACGGCAGGGATGAAAGATCTTTCAGAACCGAGTTAGTTGATATCGATACTGCCTCTGTTGACGAAATTTTGATTTATCCCAAAACAACAAATTATGAAGAAGTAAAACTCTTCAAAGAAGATGACAGCTGGAAAGTTCTGTTAGCGGACGGCAAAACGGTTTCCACACCTAAGTCAAAAATCGACAACTTGCTTTCATCTTTGATTGGAATTAAGCCCAACAGGTTAGCTGCCCGCGGTTCGGAAAAATGGAAGGAATTTGAAGTGGAAGATTCATCCGGGACAAGGGTTAAAGTTCTTGAAGGTGGTGATGAAACACTTGATATCATATTAGGGCGTTTCGCGTTCCAGCAGCCGCGTACAATGAACACCTACGTAAGGCTTTATAATGATACCGATGTTTATGAAGTAGAAGGCTTCCTCTCGGCAACGTTTAATCAAAATGCAGATAACTTCAGGGATAATACCGTAATTAAAGGCGATCATGAAAACTGGACGAACCTTGTTTATGAGTACCCAGGTGATTCGTCTTTTGCATTAACTAAACTGAACGACAAATGGTTTCTTAATGACGAACCAACCGATTCAGCTGAAACCGTTAAAACATTGCGTTCAATTGAGCGATTAACCAATACTAACTTTGTTGGTGACGACCTCGCAGCAGCTTTATCAAATCCAGCTTTTAAGCTTACTATTCAAAGTGATGGGACAGATGATATTGTTGTTAATGGTTTTATAGCGGATTCGGTGTTAGTAGTGAATTCTTCTTTAAATCCTGAAAGCTATTTTGATGCTACTAAAAATAACTTTAGCGAAAAAGTTTTCCCAGGTCAAAAAAAGTTTTTTAAGAAAGAAAACTAACTTTACTATCGCATCATGTCTTCGTTTGACAGATTAGCAATCTGTCAAACGCAACGATGTAGAACAGCTTTTCCAACCTGTCAATTCTTTACTGATCAAAACTAGCTTATAACTATTGTTTGTTTGGTCTTATAAATGACAGATTCGCCAAAAACTTGTGGTTAAACTCGAAAGTCTGTCTATAATATTTTTTTCAACCCCTCTAAACTATTTACAGGTAGTTTACAGTTGTAATTTTCGCATGCATAAACCGTTAATTTTCCCTCAAGTCTTGAATAGTTGTTTGTGTATTGGGCTAACTCTGAAAGTTGAGATTGATTATCATCTATTGATTTGAATACTACAACTTTATTAGGAATAAATTTCTTTCTAATGTACAATAACATTTCGCTTGATTTTAAATCCTCATCATTTCCCACCAAAATAATTTCAGCGGATGGTCCCATTGCAAAATCCAGCGCCGAAAGAAACATTGTTGATCCCGGTAGTGAGGATTTCACCTTATCGGCAAAGGCTTTCGCTTGACTGGTTGCAAATTCATCATAAATTGGGTTAGCAGTTATTTTGCCAAGTCTTACAAGGTTCATAAACGACACCGAATTTCCGGACGGAATTGCGCCGTCATAAATTTCTTTCGGTCGAATGATCAATTCCTCCGCATCGTTGGATGTCATAAAATATCCGCCCTTCTGATCATCCCAGAATAAGTCGTTTTGAATTTTCTGAAGCTTAACAGCATCCTCTAAATACAGCAGATTGAAAGTTGATTCATACAATTCCAACAAGCCCCATATCAAAAATGCATAATCATCCAGTTTCGCTTTGATGCTTGCTTCTCCTTCGCGGTATCGATGCAGCAATGTGCCGTCTTCGTTTGTAAGCTTTTCGTTAATGAATTGAATTGCTTTGCGAGCCTCATTAATATAATTATCGTTGTTTAATACTCGTCCCGACTTTGCTAATGATGCTATCAGCAAACCGTTCCAATCCGTTAAAATTTTGTCATCTTTTAGCGGATGGATTCGTTTTTCTCTTTCGGCAAACAGTATTTCTCTGATGGATTCAATTTTTTCCGCCAGTTGTTCGTAACTTAAATTTTGCTCACTTGCAATCTCAGAGAAATTTTTTGTAAAGTGGGGAATATTAGTGCCGGTTCTTTCTTTTGTCGACTCTTCCTCAAAGTTGCCGTCTTCGGTTAGGTTGAAAACTTGTATAAAAAGTTTAGCATCTTCTTCATTCAAAAGGCTTTTAATATCTTCGATACTCCATACATAAAACTTGCCTTCTTCACCTT
>JANQLA010000314.1 GCA_028280855.1 Melioribacteraceae bacterium | reverse complement strand
GTTATCATATTTGTAATAAGTAGATTGGTTTTTTATCCAGCCTAAAGTATCACTCTGCTCTATATAGTAAAGCAAGCTGTCTAAAAAATCTTTTAGTATTAGTGGATCTGGAAGAGACTTCGGACCAATGGTTTTACCTAATACCATGTTTTCATAAAAATCAAGGGAATCCAGTACTATTAATTCTGCTGTACTCATTTCCCTTGTCCATGGCAATGAATTATCAGCTTGCATACGGAAGTTTGTTACAGCCGGTAACGAGGAAGTAATAAACTCAAAACCCCCTAATCTTTCTCCCGGCCAGATTAAATTTCCATTATTCAAAACTCTTCTAGCCCAACCGTTGTAATTATACTTTGAACCACTTTCCTCCCAATTTATCGGTATTATGTACTCTAATTTGTTATCTGGAACATCAGCAACAACCCAAAACAAATTTATCCTCTGTTTACTTTGCTCATCGTTTTCTACAATGTATTTATATCTAAAAATTTCCTCTTCCGGTAACACCCTGCAATAAACATTTGGTATAAAATTATTTGCTGGGTAGATTTCATATCTTGAAATATGGGGGGTGTTAGGCCACTTCCCGTATTTTTCTCCGTTCCAGCTCCATGTTAGACTTCCATCATCGGTCTTTAAACTTCTTATCTCCTGAATGCCGTCTCCATCTGCATCGAATAAGTCGAATGTTTCGTAATATGCATGTATCATATGATCCCAGTCACCATCCAAAGCTGGCTCACTTATTAGTCTCGCATTGTTCAATACACCATCCCAACTATGAATATAAAGCATTTGTGAAGGTTGGCCCCATTTTGTAATAATTTCTACATTCCCATCATTTGTGATATCATCGATTGCAAAGAAACTACCATACTCGTATCCCGGTAATTCCCCCTCTGAGAGAATTTGTATCTGTCCTTCTTGATAAACGCCCAATAGATTATAATCAATAGCGCTGTCACTTTTTTCTATGTACGTGATAAAGACAAATGTATTCGTTAAAAGTCCGTAAGGATTTTGAATCGTTTCATAAAAATATATCAACGATCCTTTCAATGCGTCTATATCGATCACTTCTGCTACTTCGAAAGTTCCGCCATAATTATTTAATAGGTATTGGTTAACTTCTTCTCTTACTGCCTTTTCCCTATACCTTTTATCCTTTTTTTGAGCCTTAACTGATTCGTTAAGCGAAACAATCAATATTATTATCAGTATTAGAGCTTTTACTATTTTCATTTTTTTACTCCAAAATTTTTATCACTCTGGTAGATATTTATGAACATTACTAAATACTTTATTCGGATATTCTTCATCACCATTATATATTTTTAATCCTTTCCAATAAGTTAGTTCTAATCCTTTTGCTTCTGGCCAAGTATCTTCCTTCAAATAGGCTAAACTACCTAACACATCTTTAGATCTAATCTTACCAAGCAAATGTTTACTGCCCCATTCCACATTTAATGGCGGTATATTAAGGTATTCCGGTAAAAACTCATCGTCATTATCGGGGTAATCATAAATCCCAAGAATTTCTCCACCAATTTTTGAGTAGTACGTCAATTGCATCACACCATAAGATGCAGCTATCCTCGTCTGGGCAACTGTACCAACAAAACCTTTACCACCTATTGAGTCCTTCAAAAATGTTATGTAGCTGGTATCTGCTAAAATTTTTATGGAATCTTTTACGGCATCTTCATCAAGATCTAATTTATCAAAATAATTTCTCCACTTATTTCTATAGTTTTTCCACTGATTATTTTGTCTATTATAAACAGTTCGACTATAGAAACTTTCATTCCTCTTATAATAATCCCATGCCGTGACATAACCGGGATAATCAATTACTTTTTGTTTAGCATCTCGAACATTATTATGTACTGGAATTCCAGGAGTACCTTCATCTGTTTCACTTTTAATCCAATATATATGTGTTGAGTCAAATTTAGGATTATGTTTTGAGTCGGGGTTTTGGATTTTTGTTAAATCATCAAATGGTTCATACCTGTAAGCAGGTTTAAGATTGCTTTCAGTATTCATAATACTTTTTATTACCTGGGGTAAAACTCCCAGTTCACCGGCTGTTTTAATTATAAGTGAATCCAGGTTATATTCTTTATCAATGGCATCAGTATACGTAGGTCCAGTGATTTGATTATCGCTATCACCTAGTTTATTTGGTTTTATAACTTTAACTTCGATTGTGTCTGCCTCTCTTTCATTAGTTGCTAAAGAAAATAAATTCAATTTATTTTCTTTAATCTCCTCCCAATATCTGCCTACAATTCTAATCATCCCGTCTGGCAAATCATGCATTACCGGTTTTGTAACACCGCTTGTGCTAACAGTAGCGTATAGCCAATCATAAAATATTTGAGAAGTCCCTTCAGTTGAAACATCCACAGGTCTTTCACCCCAAACATCCTTATCCTTAATCCATGTCCATCCATCTGCATTTGGAGGAAATTCAGGTATATCACCGTAATCAGTCGGTATTTCAGCAATCTTATAGGTTACTTCATTATATTCTTCTTTCTTCTTTAAACCGAGATACTTGGTCTCACCGAGCATAATCTCAATTCCTTTGCCAATTATAAGCTCTCCGCCGCCAAAGTATGTTTTCGAAATTGTTGAATTAAATGTAAGAGTATTATTATTTGATTTCGATAAAGAAACTAATTCCTTCTTCTCTTTATCTTCAAGAAAAACGGCTCTGCTTCCACCGGAACTTGCTATTATAAATGCCTCAGCCTCAATTTGTACTTTTAATCCGTTACCTTCAATTGATGAATCAGCAATAAAAGCAAGGCTATCGTTAACGTAACCAAAAAAGTCCGCTTTTTCATTATTCTCAAGCCACAAAATATCACCGTAGTCTTCTAATGGATTATTGAACGCGTTAAATATAGAGTACATCTGATCATCACCAAAAGGTGTATATTCAATATTATCTTTATCGAATCCAGGCTCAAATGGATAGTACTCATCAGACTCCAATAATCTTTTCGATAAAGTTATAAGTGATGTATCACCCGGATCAATTACGGGCGGATCAAATTCCACCTTTATCGGTGGACAGGAATTTGGACGAACATTGAATTTTAATTCAAGAGGTGAGATAAGTAGGCCTGAAGTTGAAATTCTGACAATAATTTCGGGCATGCCGGTTTCAAATATACCTATTGCCTGGAAATAGCATTCACTTAACTCCTCTGCTGTAAGTTCGCTAAAAGCAAATCCAAATTCTTCTCCAAAAGGACCTTCATTGTACCTTTTGAGAATTCCGTATAAACTATCAACCGTTACCAATTCTACATTAAATCGAACGTAGTCCGGTAGACCGCCTCCCCTTGAAAATTCGAAAGGATCGGAAATACAATCAACAGGAGTCGGCACAAAATACAAGTCAAATTCTTCGTAATTAGCTATTTTGAAGGTGAGCAAATTTTCAGGATAATGGAATTTTCTTTTTACAATCAAAGTATGAAAGTATTTTGTTACGTTCCTTGATGAAGTAATTTTTAGTGTAACAGAAGCATAGGTATCTTGAATATAGTGGAATTGTATCATATAATATTGGTTCGAATAGGTTGGCACTTCGTTAAATATCATTATACCTCCATTACCGACTAAAGAATCTCCCGGCATTCTTCCAAGAAACGTCGTATCAAGATCAACCCATTCATACATATTTAATTCATTCTCAATCGGCACAAGTTTTCTAAAGTTACAGTACTCAATACCTTCTATTATTTCTATGTCGTAAGTATTGTCGGCATTTACAAAATAATAACGAAAATCGTCTTGTAGATAAAAAAGCTGCTGGGTTGGATCGAGTGAACCGTAATATCCCGCCCATACTGTTTGCCAATAGTGGTTTTCACCTCCATTATTGTATAAAGGTCCGCAAGGTTTATAACCTTCCGATTGCGTTTCAATTTGATTCTTTTGGAACCGTGAATCTTTAATTGGATTTACTTCAATTCTCTCTTTTATTTTCACCTGAGCAGATAGAGTGAAGAATAATAGTAAAGAAAGAAGTAGTAAAAGAATTTTTTTCATTTGCCCTCCAATAAGCTTAGTTAGCCCGGTGGTTCAATTAATTCCTTTGTAGAAAAAAGTTTGTAGGATTTGCGAAGAGTCATTAGGTAAATATTTTAATTAAACAATAGCCCTAAAATAATTTTTAAATATTAATATTCAAGTTATTTTTTATGAAATTACCGGATATGAGGTATTTATACAAATCCTTAAATAAGGAAATCAATAGTTTTCCTTATTGTAATTATTGTTAGTGTTATGTGAGGTAAACACTAACAAGCTGCAGAAGGATCTTTATTAGAAAGTTTGGATGTGAAAGGATAACTTTCCCAATAGGTAAACCTATTGTTAATGTTTTACAATAATCTTATTGAAGAACTCTATAATTATTGAGCGGTGAAAAGCTAACTTAATTAGTTTACTTTATTACTTCTGAAATATAATAATGAAATAACAATTTATATAAAGACAATTATCTAAACGATTCTTGTTAACCTTTAACTGTAATTTATAATTTTAATCAACCTACTCATACCTCAACGCATTTGCAGGATTCATCAGGGCTGCTTTCATATATTGGTAGCCAATCGAAAATAATGAAATTAAAGCTACACCAATCATTGGTAGTATGAATAACACAGCCGTTAGTTCCATCCTAAATGCAAAATCACTAAGGAATAAATTTAATCCGTAGATGAGCAAAGGAACTGAAATTGCAAAGGCAATCATCATCATGGTTACAAAATCTTTTGAAAGCATATAAACAATTTTCATAACGTCCGCGCCAAGTACTTTCCTTATCCCTATCTCCTTGGTTTTTTGAATAGCATTGTATGATGACAAACCGAATATTCCCAGGCCAGTTATGATTATTGCCAGCAAAGCAAATATGCCGACTACTTCGCCGAAGATAAAATCAGCCCGATATTGTTGATCAAAGTATTCGTCTAAGAAAAAGAAATCAAAGGGATTGCCCGGGAAAAATTTTGCATAGACTTCATTTGTTGCTCCAATTACTTCTTTTGCGTTTTGCGCGTTGAACTTAATCGCAATTTGTCCGCGCACCCCTCTCCCCTCCGGCATCAAACGGTATAATAAAGGTTCATAATCTTCGCGTAACGATTGCTGATGATAGTTCTCCAAAACACCGACGACCTTAAATATCTGTCCCCAATAACTTACTTCTTTACCTACTGCATCTTCATTGCTTTCAAACCCCATGTAAGTTACCGCCGCTTCGTTCATCATGAGCGAAGCAGTATCGGAAGTGAATTCCTTTGAAAAACTGCGACCGTTAGTAAGTTTCATGTCAAAGAATTCTACGAAATCATAATCAACGCCAACAATGTGATAGTTTTTGCTATCCGATATATCACCGCCAACTTTAAATATACCTCCGGCATCCCAATATATTTGCCTGCCTGGAACTTCAGTGACGTGACATATTTTATCAATTGCCGGATTGGACATCAAAACTCCTTTGAGAGTTTGCACCTTGTCGCCATAGTTCCCATCACGCACACGAGGCGCCTTGACCATCATAGTTTGTTCAATATCAAATCCTAATTCCTGGCTTTGCATGAAGCTTAATTGCTTATAAACAGTAAGCGTTGAAGTGACGAGAATAAAAGCGACTGAGAATTGGAATACTACTAAAGCTTTTCGCAGGTTTATTCCTCCTGCTGAGTTACCAAACTTTCCACGTAATATGCCCGAAGGCTTGAAAGATGATAATACGACAGCCGGATACAAACCGGCAGCCAAAGTACCAACAACGAGCAAAGCCAATAAAGCCGGAGCGAACCAGGGTTGCTGCCAAATTATAATACCGGATGTCAAACCGGTAACCGAGTTGAATAACGGTAGTGAAATGAAAATAATCAGTAATGAGGTCATAATAGCAATTATATTCATTAAAGCTGTTTCAACAAAAAACTGAATGCCGAGTTGAGTTTTGGACGCTCCGACAACCTTTCTCAAACCCACTTCTTTTGCACGTGCAAGTGAGCGCGCCGTAGTAAGATTAATGTAATTTACCCAGGCCATAACTATTATGAATACTGCAATAATAAATAGGGTGTTGACGGAATCTTCATTACCACCCGGTTCATATTCCTGCATAAAATTAGAATGTAAATGGATATCGCGCACAGGCTGTAAAGGCAATATCATTTCCATCTTATAGTATGCAAGCGCTTCGCCAAATTCTTTTTGCAC
>JANQLA010000309.1 GCA_028280855.1 Melioribacteraceae bacterium | reverse complement strand
ACAATATCCATTCGCCTGTAATACTGCTTTCAGTTCGACCAAGCGCATTTATAACGCTGCTAAGATCGTCACCAATAATTTTTGCATTCTTATCGCTTACAGCCTTGTGATTTATAATACCCAATTTTTCAGATGTTGGATATTCATCTGCGGTTTCATCGATAATTTTAATATGATCACCTTGATCACACGCAAACAGAAGAAACGCAATTGATGCAAAGATTATTTTTCTTATCATTATCATCTCAAATGCTTGGTTTTACATCTACTTGATTAATAAAATTACTTTCCACTGTTGCCGGAGGCAGCCCGTTAAACAAAAGTTCGATTAATTGATCTTGTCTGTGAACTTGCTGCATAGTCGATTCTAAGGATTGTTTATAACTAAGTGACTGAGAATATAATAAGATCGAAACTATTAAAAGCACGGTAGCTATAGCATACGAAAAAAACGCAGGCAGGTTACCGGTTAGATTCAGGTTAAATCGTTTTTTTTCAGAATTAGCTGCAGAGTACAGGATCCGTTCTTCAAGTTCAAATGGAAATTCCTCAACCGTTTCAGTGATTGTAGACTTTATTTTATTAAGCGATTTGAAGTACTCCCTGCATTCGTCGTTTAGTGACAGATGTGTAAATAGTAAAGGTTCTTTATTCTTATCAAGTTCTCCGTCAAAGAACTCATCAATCATCTTATATATTTGTTCGGTTGTCATGCTAAGCCTCAGATATTATCTTCTAAAATTTTTGGTCCTAAACGCCTTATCAATTTTTGTCGAGTTTTGAATAGCCTGCTTTTAACAAGGTTTTCATCTATATTCATAACGGATGCTATCTCTTTATAATTTAAGCCGGCGTACTCTTTTAACAAAAATACTTCACGTTGTTCAAACGCCATTGTGTCCAGTTCGGCAAGTATTAATTCTTTCAACTCCTTCTTTTCGTATTCGTACCGTAAGTCCAGTTCCTGTACAATATCAATTTCGTCAGATTCTTCAGCGCCGTATTGATCAATCCTTATTTTCTTTTTTCTGAAAAACATGTAAATCTCGTTTCGCGCAGTTGTGAAAAGCCAGTAATTGATACTGTTTTTATTTCTTATCGTGTTCATGTTTTCAAAAAATTTTAAGAACACGTTTTGTACAATATCTTCGCACACCATCCGGTTGTTGATCATTCTTAATACGTAGTTGTAAACCTTAACTTTGTACCTGTTATAAGTAATTGTGAACTCTACGATATCTTTGTTTGAACGCGCCAAATTGCTGTGAATTTTTTAATAGAGATGTACAAACGGCGAAAATGTTGCCGCCAAATTAATTTTAAAAACTTATTTTTGAACAGATTTTATAGAAGCTAACACCGAGTTCTGGACTTTGAATAAATATTCGTAATTAGGATTTTTAGAATTAGCTACTGCACGAACAATACTATAGGAGTTATTTTGTTTGAATATCACAAAACGTTCTCGTTCATCGTTTATCCTGATTTCAATTGCTTTGAATGATATTTGAGCAAGTTCAAATTCTTCATAAAATTTGTTAACCGACTTGTCTTTGAATAAGCTTTCGATATATATATGAAGCAATGGTTCAAGATTATTGGATTGCTTGCCGCGCACTTCGGATAATGCGATATTTGCAGTTACAGGAGTAAATATAATTGATAATTCATCCGATTCATTAACAATCCAAATATCCGCGAAAGCTTCACCGTTCGCTTCAATTTCTCTCCAGCCATTCGGTATATTTATTGAATATCTCCCAATACTCGAAGTTATACTTTTATTTGATAGCGGGAAGTTATTTTCATAAATCGAATGGACACCCGCGCAACAAGTAAATAAGAAAAGCATCGAGAAGTATATATGTAGATTCTTTATCATTCGGTTTAAAACAAAAAAGGAGAACATTGTTCCCCTTAATTTATTGCAAGAAAATTTTATATCAAATTTAGGTTAAAATCCTTCACGCATAAATTCTGGTTTTTCTAGCGTGAGCATAATTGAAATCCTGTGAGAGTCCGGAAGCCTTTCAAAATCTGATTCTGCGAAGCGAGCGAATGAATAGTCGACGCTTAACATCGGCAAATTAACTCCGGCACCAATAGTAAATTGTTTTACGTCATTATAACCGGCGCGAATTGCAAAAAGGTTGTCGTAACTGTATTCCAGTCCCGAGCGAACATCGAAGCTCACAGGACCAACATTAAAATTCGACGCAAACTCACGACCTTCGAAACGAATGTCGAAATCCAATGCGGGCATGAAACGCCCACCTAAAAACTCGAATGCATAAGCGCCTCCTATCTTTACTGTTGGCGATACAAGTTCGTTTCGCCCTTCGTCCCATGCAATAAGCGTAGTAGTAACATCCATAATGTTTGCACCGAGGTACAAATCGTCGGTTGGCATATAAACAGCACCTATGTCGAATCCTATTCCCAGTGCGCTGTATTCAGCAAGAGTTCGGCTGATAAGTTTTATATTCGCGCCCCAATAGAATTCATCGCTTTGCCGTTTTGCAAAAGAGCCGTAAAAGGCATAATCGGTATTGCTGAACTCATCAACTAAATCCGGATCAATTTTAGCATCACGATTATCTATATCATCGATTAACCGACCGTGTATGTCAACAAGCGCATTTCGGGTATCCGGTATTCCGTCTACACTTAACCGAATGGCGCTAATACCAAAGCTCATATCTTTGCCGTAGGGTATGGCTGCAGCAGCATAGTTGTAATTTACGAGATCCCCGAAGTGTTCTTCGTGCATAAGCGAAAACTGGGGATAGTTGATGCGCGCCAATCCTGCAGGATTCCAATAGCCTGCAGTTACATCGTTTACCGCGGCAACACTTGCTCCGCCCATCCCGAGTGAGCGTCCGCCTACTCCAAGCGCCATAAACTCGCCGGCATATTTTGCAACTACTGTTTGTGCGGGTGTGTTTAACGCAATCAGCGCTGAAAGAATAATTGTTATCTTGAAAAGCTTTATCATAAACTCGCCAATAATTCCATTAAAGTCGGAATGAAAATTCATATTTAATGATACAAAATCAAGTGCAATATTTTTGTAATAGGGCTGTAAATTTTGCAGCACCTACAGTTATAAAATCTCAATTAAAGACGGATCGTAATCTTCAACATTTTTATATCCCAACAGGTTGAGCAAAGTACCTGCAATGTTAGTTAATCCGGGATTTTCAACTTCGCTTAATTTATATTCGCCGGAATAATTTGGATCATAAATAATAAACGGTACCGGATTCAAAGTATGCGCCGTCTTAGTCGCCTTTACACTTTTTTTTAAGGTGAACATTTCGTCGGCATTGCCATGATCAGCCGTGATTACGGCAATCCCGTCG
>JANQLA010000292.1 GCA_028280855.1 Melioribacteraceae bacterium | reverse complement strand
CATTGATATCCCTTGGCGTGCATCCCATCATTACATTTTTTATGGGGCACGGCAGAATGTCGCTGGAATCGCTTGCTGTGTTGCCTGTAATAAATTCGCTTGTATTTATTTTCAGAAGTTTCGGACTCTCTTACCAGGAAGTGGGTATTGCTATGATGGGCGAAAAATTTAAGAACTATAATCATCTTAAAACTTTTGCAATCGGCGGCGGAATTACCTCCGCACTTTTATTGATAATAATTGCGTTTAGCCCACTATCTCATTTTTGGTTTGGAACAATTTCCGGTCTAAATTTAGATCTTACAAAATTTTCAGCATTACCTCTGCAAATTATTGCGATTATGCCGGGATTAACTTTCTTTATTTCTTTCCAGAGATCTATTATGGTTTACTCTCGAAACACCAGTCCGATTACTCTTGCAACATTTATAGAGGTTACATCAGTGGTATTGATACTGCTGTTTACAATTACTGTATTCGATATTGTAGGAGCCGTTGCAGCAACAAGCGCATTAGTGTTGGGCAGGCTTGCTGCAAACTTTTACCTTCATTTTCCTTATCGAAGGTTAATAAGACGTAGCTTATAACAAACTTCTTATCTATTTTAGTTTACTATAATTCGATAGTGTTTGATAATTTATCATCATTTTCAATTTTTCAGAATATAGGGGTTCGTAATGAATCATCAAATTGCAAATCTTTTTTACCCTAAGTCAATATGTATTGCTGGCGTTTCATCAAAGGAAAAGAGCATTGGTTACGAGCTTCTCAAAACAATTCTAAGTTACAATTTTACAGGTAAGATCTTTGCAGTTAATCCAAAATCAGAAGAGATATTGGGATTAAAGTGTTACAAATCAATTTATGAGATTGATGCACCAATTGACCTTGCTTTAGTTGTTGTGCCGAAAAAATTCGTCGATGTAACGATTGACGAATTAATTACAAAAGGTGTTAAATCAATAGTTCTGATAACCGCAGGCTTTAAAGAAGTTGGTATCGAGGGACATGAGCTTGAAAAACAAATTCTGAACAAAGTGAGAAAAGCTAATGCACGAATGACAGGCCCGAACTGCATGGGTGTAATCAGCACACTTCCGGATATAAAATTAAACGCAACATTTGTAGCCGAGAAGCCGGAAACAGGCTCAATGGCTTTCCTTTCTCAAAGCGGGGCCTTTGGAGCGGCAGTTCTAAATTCATTGCGCGAAACCGACATTCGATTCGCACACTTTATAAGTGTCGGCAATAAAGCCGATTTAAACGAAAATGATTTCCTTGAGTTCTGGGAAACCGATAAGAATATAGGGGTAACAACATATTACCTCGAAAGCTTTGAAAACGGGTTTAATTTTATTAAGCCGTTTATGTTGGGCGAAATAAATAAACCAGCAATCGTTTTAAAGTCAGGTAAAACAAAAAGTGGTATGAAGGCCGCATCATCACATACCGGCGCATTAAGCGCCCAGGATAAAATAGTTGATGCGCTCATGAATCAGTTCGGTATAATACGGGTAAACGATTTGAACGAAATGTTCAATACTGCCAAAGGATTCGAAAATTTTCCGATGCCGGCTGGTAATCGAATTGCTGTTGTTACTAATGCAGGCGGGCCTGCCATACTTTCTGTTGATAAGCTTGAAGCGGAAGGCTTAAGACTTGCCGAACTATCTGAAGACACAAAAAAACAATTGCGCGAATTAGTACATCCCGAAGGCAGTGTAAGTAATCCGGTTGACTTGCTGCCCGGGGGCAATTCGGAAACTTATAAACAAGTAAACGAGGTAATTTGCGCCGACAAAAACGTTGACGCTGTCGTTTCAATTTTCGTTGAGCCTGTAATGGTAGAGCCAATGAGTGTGATAGAGGCTGTTAATTCACTAGAAAGCGGTAAACCAATATTTCAGGTCGCAATGCCAACGCCGGAGTTCTGGGAAAATTATCGCTCGCACTCCGTAAACAAAAAGCCGATATTCAGAAATCCCGAAGATCCGGCGGAAATAATTTCGAACATGCTTTTTTGTGCCGAACGCAAACAAAGGATTTTCGCGGCGAAAAATGAGTACAAAAAACTTGCCGATATAAAGCCGGTAAAATTAAATTTTGAGGACGGCTATGCGGACCCTGTTGAAGTGCACAAGATTGCGCAAAGATATTCTATTCCGGTTTGCGAAGAGATGTTGGTTGATAAAAGTAATATATCATCGTTTTACGAAATTGATTTTCCAATAGTGATAAAAGCAGTTGGAAAAGAACTGGTTCATAAATCGGATCTGGGAGCGGCAGAAGTAGATATAAAAAATAAAAATGAATTGACGGCGGCATCCGATCGCATAAGTGAAAGAATTAACAATGCGGGAATTAGTTTTAACGAATTCCAGGTACAGGAATTTTTAGATGCCAAGCATGAACTTTTGGTAGGCGGTTTTCGCGATCCGTCATTTGGACCGGTAATTATGTTCGGAGCAGGTGGCAAGTACGTTGAAGTCTTTGGCGACACACAAATTAAATCAGCTTATGCTTCCCGTGATGATTTGCTGAATCTCATTAATGGCACTAAGATTGGGAGAGTACTTAAAGGCGTTCGCGGAGAAGAATCCATAGATACTAATAAGTTGCTTGAATTATTACACAAATGTTGTAAGTTGCTAATCGAAAAGTCCAATATCATGGAATTCGATATCAATCCTCTCATCGTTACTAAAAATAATATTCTGAAAGCTGTTGACATTAGAATAAAAATAGAAAACTAATTTTAGGATTAACCATGAGAAAATTTTTTTCAATACTTTGTTTACTCCCCGTTATGATTCTAGCTCAAACCGGGGATGACGAGTTTGTAAACCCAAAAGACCTGATTTATGATATCGTAATTGACCTCCGTTACAGCACGCCCGACCATAGTTTTCTTAATTTGCCCGAAGGCGATACCCGGCTTCCAAAATTCTATACGTGCAACGAAAGCCTAATGACACTTAGCCTTGCAAATGCACTAAAACTTGCTCAGGATTCACTTCGCAACATTCGATCACACAACGGCAAATCTTATCCCCATGGGATTGGAATTAAAATCTGGGATGGGTACCGGCCACGTGCAGTGCAGTACTTGCTTTTCGAAATTTACCCGAATCCCGCTTATGTAGCGGACCCTAACTCTGGCTCAATGCATAACCGCGGCGGCGCTGTTGACTTAACCCTTGTCGATTTATCTACGGGCGAAGAACTGTTAATGCCGACACTGTTCGACGATTTCAGCGTTGCAGCATCACACAGTTATATGGATTTGCCCCAGGAGGCGATTGAAAATAGAACGCTTCTTCGCAATATAATGGTAAACGTAGCAGGGCTTCAAACTTACGGAGCCGAGTGGTGGCACTACAACCTTCCGGGAGCCGGGTCATTTCCATTAAAAGATTTCCAGATGAAGTAGGGGCAGAGAAAATGAAAAATTTTATAATTTTATTGCTATTTGTTACAACAAGTGTTTTTTCACAAACAGAATTCCTGGTAAACACATTTCAGGATTCAGTACAGCGTGCACCGGTAATTGCTCAAAAGGGCGATGGAACGTATGCAATTGTTTGGCAGTCAATTAACCAGGCAAGCGGTAACTCAAACTTTGATATCTACATACAAAATTTTGATAATACAGATAACAAAGTCGGAGGCGAAACATTGATTAACCATCCAATGACCGACGCAGAACAATCCCGTCCGTCACTAGCTATGAATCAAAAAGGCGATTATGTAATAGCTTGGACATCCAACACAGGGCAAGCCGAAAGTATTTTTGATGTGCATTCGTTTTATAATATCAATGGTTCAGAAGGTTTTCATATGACTGTAAATTCTGTCATTGCAAACTCACAAACTAAACCATCTGTAGATATTGCTGACGATGGAAGCTTTATTGTAGTATGGGAATCCTGGCACCAGGACGGTAGTAACAATGGAATTTACGGACAGAAATTTTTAGATACCGGAGTCAAAGATGGAAGTGAATTTTTAATCAACACAACCACTCAATTCAGCCAGGCTAGACCAAATGTTGAATACCTTGTCAACGGTAACTTTGTTGTTGTGTGGGAAAGTTGGAAACAAGATGTGGCAACACCTTCCGGTTACGGTTTGTTCGGTAAGATATTCGATTCATCGGGTAATGTGATAGTCGATGAATTCCAGGTGAACACTTACACAAATGATTATCAATGGTTCGGAGATATCGCAAAACTTTCGGACGGTGGATTCGTTATAGTGTGGTGCAGCTGGGAACAAGACGGCGACGATGGTGGGATTTACTTACAAAAATTTGATGACAGCGGTAGCAAAATCGGCACTGAACAGCTTGTTAATAAAACTACAGTCTACTATCAATGGCTTCCAAAGGTAAAGGAAATGCCCGACGGTAAAATAGGAGTTGCATGGTCGAGCTGGAGGCAGGACGGCAGCCGAGAAGGTGTTTATGCAAAGTTACTTAAAGCCGACTTAACCCCTGCAACTTTTGAAACAAGGGTAAACGACTACACAGACAGCTACCAATGGGAACCTGATTTTATACCCACCGGCATAGATGAGATGGTTGTTACTTGGGCAAGCTGGGGAGAATACGATAACGACTATGAAGTAATGGCTAAGCGTATAACGCTAACGGGTCCGCAAGCCGCTCTTGCCGTATCAAGCTATGGTCATGCGCAAGGTGTTTCAACTTCCCGGTTCTTCGTACATGTAATGGATTCCACCAAGCTTACCGGCGATCAGTACGAACTTTCGTTTGAAGTAATTGACGAAGACAACGCAAGTGCAAGGGTATATAATATAACAAAATCAACCGAAGTAATTGCAGCATTTCCGATTAACGGCGGCGAGGGTGTATTCTATCTTACCCAGGAGTTCGATGGTGTTACGTTGGAAATTCAGCCGAACTTCACTTTTGCTATTGACCAGGAGAGATCATATTTCAGAAATAATACCGGAAGTAACTTAACATTCAACTACGGGCCTGGCGCGGGCAGCACCGAACTTGCGCCGATAGATATTAAACTTGTTTGGGGAAGTACTGAAACGAACGCTGAAGGCAATTACGTTAATTCGCTGGACTCTGCTTATAATACAAGCGAACAGAAAGTAGTTATGTGCCCGTTTTATGCATGGAATATTACGGACAATGAACCAATGGATTTGGTAATAATTGAGCCGGCACAAACCGCCAACTTGAATTGGGATGTAACTGAAGTAATAGGTGTTTTGACTCCGCCGCAATATGCAACTGCGTTTCCGCGTTATCATGTTGGCATTAACGCAATTTCTCCTGGCGATGCTGTTCTTCCCGGTGAAGGCGATATAAATTATATTTTTACAATACGACCGTTAACATCGGATGATGTTTTCACATTCGAAACCAACAAAGGATATATTACAACGGGTGTAAAAAACTCATCATTTCACCCGGTTGAATTTGGTTTGGGACAAAATTACCCGAACCCGTTTAATCCAAGTACAACTATAACTTATGCAATTCCAAGCGAAGGCTCTGTTAAGCTAACTGTGTATAATTTACTTGGTGAAACGGTTGCGGTGTTGGTAAATAAGGAACAGAAAGCGGGCAGCTATAAAATTTTGTTCAATGGATTCAACTACGCAAGCGGTGTTTACTTCTATAATATTCGACACCAAAATAAATCAATTACAAAGAAGATGCTGCTGATGAAATAGTATCAAATGATATTTAGGGCATGATGAATAAAATTTAGGAATCAACCTGTTCATAGTCGAGATATTAGTTACAGGTGTTATCCTATATAGTAGTCAAGACTTGGTATGGTGGTGATACCTGTTTTTTGAGTTAACCTTTTTAATGCAACTTTTCTAAAGGTTTGTTAGATCAGATTCTTCTTTAAACAATCGCACGAGGTGTTTCTCAGCCCAAATCGGGTCAAGCTTTTTAAACCTGTTCTTTTTTAAATTTTCTTTTAGTATCCATTTAACATCTTTGTCGTTTATTTCCATAAGCTTTTCAAATGTGGGGATTCCGATTTTGGGTTCCGCTGAGATGGCTACACTCCAACAATAGCCTAATGCTTTCCTAAGCACTTTAAAATCTTCTTCTCTTTTGTTTTGAACCAGTGGTATTTCCCTTGTAATTTTGTTTAAATGGATAAAAGTTTGTTCAACAATAGTTCTATCGGCTAATAGGACTGGATCACACAGAGCTGCTGCTACAGCGCGTTTCTGGTATAAGCTGCCCCTTGCCCATAACATCATCTCGCTTAACAGAAGAAGCGGATCTTTTCTGCCAATACTTTGCAACGCCATTGCTACCGCCTCCCTTGCACGCCATCGCGGATCCGATGCAAAACGTTTCAAGTCGGTAAAATATTGCGGTTTCCCTCGCGCAATAAATTTTCCCAGCGCAAGTATTCCACAGAAGCACAAAAACTCTTTTGGATCATTGGTTGGTGCAATATCCGCATCATATTCGCAGAGTTGCACTGTAACATGTTCATCGGCTATTCTAGCAAAAGCCTTTGCAAGTTCAATATTGGCGCGTGGTCCAGGAAGGTTCGATTCCGATTGAAGAAAATGGATTAGCTTTTTCTCGTTCTTTAACCGGTTTATGTAATGGTCAACTTTAGACGACATCTATTTGCTATCAACACAAAATAAATACTACAAATACTACGTTATTTAGTTGTGTAAGCTAACAAATGGTTCGCACAATCTCAGGAGAAATAATTTTCTCCTTTATTAACAACAGGAACTAATTCAATCGACTAATTTTATCGGGTATGGATTTGAACTTCCTCCTTCGGGCGGCGGATTGATTACTTTTATTTCTATTGCAGCGATTGACGAAATATTAAGATCCTTTATCTCCGCGGTAACTTGATTGCTGTTTACAAAACTGGATTCCAATTTTATATCATTAGCCGTTACTTGCGAGTCTTTTATAAAACCATTTCCTTTGATAGTTATTGAAAGGTTATTTTTGGATTTCGAATATTCGTTTGGATCAATAGATTCAATATCGGGCAAAGGATTTCTTTCTATTTTGTCTTTCAAATATTTTTCCTTGTTGCTCCTAAAAACAACATCGAAAATATCGCTCAATTTATACAGGGCTTGTTTGGAAAACAATCCAACCAGACTTGCCATTGCTACAATTACGTAAAAATCATTCGAATCAAATTCATTTGCGTTACTGAAGAAACCACCCCTTACTACAAAATAAAACAACAATGAGAGAACACCTCCTACAAACGGACGTACCGCATACCAGGATGCCCAAGAAGCATCAAAAGATTTATTGCCTGCGTATTCGCCAAGAGATACAAGTCCATGAAGACTTGCACCCAAAGCCCCAACAAGTATAATTATTATAAGTATTGTTTGGCTATCTTCAATATTATTATCCAATAGTTCAGATCGCTTAACAACTACTAATGATTCGGGCACCTCTACTTGCATAGACACCAATACATCTACACTATCTACCTTTAGGGTATCTGAAACATAAACATTTTGCTCAGCTTTAAGGCTCGGAGAATCCCAAATTATGATTAAGTATACAGTAATTGCTATTGTAACTAAAGACAAGTACGCACCTAATATTCTTTTCCACTTTGTGTTTAGGTTCACTTTTGATGGAATTTCCGGCTGTGAAACCTGCTGTTCCTGCACCGGAGTCTTTTGATTCTGATCCTCTGCCATTTTGTCACCTAAAATTTATTTTTAAGTTAACTATAAATTATTTTTAGAACTTTGGGTATCTCTTCAAATTCATTCAAATACATCTGAGTAATACCTAGCTGTTTTTATTATTAGTAGAACGAATTACGCCAACGTTATTCTCTTTGATGTTTCATATTGTTTCTCCTCTGCTAAAAATGAGGTAGAAATGGATTGTTGATAAATTAAAATACGGTAATTGAAACTAAATGGAAAATAATTTTAACGAGCTGTAAAAAATTACCCTTTGTGAGCTAAGATTATCGTGCATAAATTCTTATTTTGTACTCATAATTAAAAATTAGTTTTATCAAAAAAATTGGGGAAAAACATGATCAAAAAAATATTATTATTCACAATTTTAGGATTGATTGTTATGTCATGTGCGAAACAAGAAACCAAAACCAATCCTTTCTTCGCCGAATGGGATACTCCTTTTGGTACTCCTCCATTCGATCAAATTAAAGAAGAACATTATATGCCCGCTTTTAAGGAAGCAATGAAAAAACACAAAGCAGAAATAGATGCAATAATTAAAAATACTGAAGAGCCTACTTTTTCCAACACAATTGAAGCAATGGATTACGCCGGTACGTTATTAACAAAAGTTAGTCGCGTTTTTAGCTCAATGAATAGTTCTATGACTAACGAAAATATGCAGGCAATATCAAAAGAACTTACACCACTTCTATCAGCACATACAGACGATATCAACCTTAACCCGGACTTATTCAAAAAAGTTAAAGCCGTATATGATAAAAAAGATGAACTTAATCTTAACACCGAACAAGCCCGTTTACTTGATGAGTACTATAAAAGCTTTGTACGCGGTGGAGCTAACCTAAACAATGAAGACAAAGAAAAATTCAGAAAGCTTAACGAAGAACTTTCACTGCTGTCATTACAGTTTGGCGAAAATGTTCTTAAAGAAACCAACAAGTTCGAAATGGTTTTGAGCACCGAAGAAGAACTGGCGGGCTTACCGGAAAGCGTAAAAGAAATGGGTGCTAATGAAGCTAAAGAACGCGGATATGAAGATGGAAAATATGTTTATACTATTCAACGTCCGAGCATGTATCCGTTCTTAACATATTCTACTCGCAGAGATTTACGTGAAAAGCTATACAAAGGTTACATAATGCGAGGAGATAACGGCGATTCATTAGATAATAAAAGCATCCTTTCAAAGATGGCCGCGTTACGTGTTGAACGTGCTAACCTGCTAGGTTATAAAACTCACTCTCATTTTGTACTCGAAGAAAATATGGCAAAGACACCTGAGAACGTATTCGAACTGTTGGGCAAACTTTGGACACCGGCATTGAATGTTGCAAAGAAAGAGCGGGCCGACATGCAAAAAATTATCGATGAAGAAGGCGGCAATTTTAAGTTGGCATCATGGGACTGGTGGCACTATGCAGAAAAAGTTAAAAAAGTTAAGTATGATTTGGATGAAGAAGAATTACGTCCATACTTTGAAGTAACAAATGTTATTAAAGGTGTATTTGATCTATCGACGAGACTGTGGGGAATAACTTTCGAAGAACGAAACGATATCCAGATTTATCATCCTGATGTAAAAACGTTCGAAGTAAAAGATAAAGACGGAAGCCACATCGGTATACTTTACACAGACTATTACCCGCGTGCATCGAAAGAAGGTGGCGCCTGGATGGACGCATTTCGCAAACAGTACAGGAAAGACGGAAAGAACATAACTCCGATTATTTACAACGTTGGTAACTTTTCTAAACCTACCGCGGATAAACCTGCATTGCTTAGCGTTGATAACGTAAACACATTGTTCCACGAGTTTGGTCACGCGCTGCATGGATTATTATCGGACTGCACTTATCCTTCGTTATCGGGCACGTCAACTCCGCGCGACTTTGTCGAGTTTCCATCGCAGGTTATGGAAAACTGGTGTATGCATCCGGACGTTTTGAAAAACTATGCTTTCCATTATGAAACCGGCGAACCAATTCCGGCAGAGTTGATCGAAAAAATTTCGAACTCAAGCAAGTTTAATCAGGGATTTAAAACTGTCGAATATTTAGCTGCTTCATGGCTTGATATGTACTGGCATACTTTAGAAACTGCCGAAGAAAAAGATGTTAACTCATTTGAAAGAGAAGTTCTGGAAAATAAAATCGGGTTGATTCCAGAAATTGTATCACGTTACAGAAGTACATACTTCAATCACATTTTCGCTGGTGGTTATTCGGCCGGTTACTATAGCTATATTTGGTCTGAAGTACTAGATGCCGATGCATTCCGGGCATTTACTGAAGCTGGTGATGTTTACGACCAGGAACTCGCGAGTAAATATAGAAAATATATTTTGGCTTCCGGCGGAACAGACGATTCTATGGAGCTTTACAAAAAATTCCGTGGCCAGGAACCTGAAATTGAGCCTCTTCTTGTTAAGAGGGGACTAAATTAATTATTAATTTGTAGGGATAACTCATGAGTTGTCCCTATTTGGATTAAAATGACCACACAAACATCCCAAGATAACAAAATCCAAATACGAGCCGAATACATCGGCAGAATCAACAAGGTGATTGACTACATTAATGCGAACATCCAATCATCCTTTACTCTTGGTGAACTTGCTGCCGAGTCATGTTTTTCAAAGTACCACTTTCACCGGATTTTCGGCTCGCTGATGGGCGAACCGTTGGGACAGTTTATTCACAGGATACGTTTAGAAAAAGCGGCTTCTCTACTTGCAAATAATTTCAGCAAATCGGTTACCGAAGTATTACTCGATTGCGGCTTTTCAAGTGCGGCTCATTTTTCGCGTATATTCAAAGATAGGTTTAACGAGTCCCCATCGGAATGGCGTAAAAAGCATCAGGCCAAAAGCAAGAATAGTCAATTGATGAGCAACGTTAGTGAAGAGTTCAAGATATCTTCCTACTATGTTAACGATGTTAGTTTTCAACAACAATGGAGGATAGTAATGAACAAACACAGAGAAGCAAAAGTCGAAGTAAAAGATTTACCCGAAATGACAGTAGCTTATGTAAGACATATCGGTCCATACGCGGCAAATGAAAAGTTGTTCGAATCACTGTTCACTAAATTGATGCAGTGGGCGGGACCGAGGGACTTAATCAAATTCCCTGAAACGCAAATGATGTCGATTTATCATGATAACCCTGAAATAACCGATAAATCAAAACTACGAACGGATTGTTGTATTAGCGTTCCGGCTGATACCGAAGTTGATGGCGATATAGGAAAATCAAACTTGCCGGGCGGTAAATACGCCATGGCAAGATTCGAACTAGGTGCAACCGAATACAGCGAGGCATGGCAAGCAGTAATGGCCGGCTGGCTTCCCGAAAGCGGTTACCAGTGCGACGATCGGCCTTGTTTTGAACTATATCACGGCAGCCCGGAAGATCATTCCGAAGGGAAATGTATTGTTGATATTTGTGTGCCGGTTAAACCGCTTTAGAAATTTAGAATAAGATTCCATCCTTATACAAACGGATGGAATCTTATTCTCTTCATGGTCAGTCAAATTCTATGCAAGTATCCTCAAATCCTAATTGACCTTCCAAATCAAGTATTTCATCAGCAATAAAATCGTGAAAACCTCAATCAACTTTTTTGGTTTTTTCGAAAAGTAAATAAGTTAACTACATTGTTATTATCTTTTCATGTACCAAAAGGAAAGCAAAGGTTTCTAAAAGAACTTATACGAATTTTGCGTTTTCATTTTACACTATATCAAAAGTATACTGAATTATGGTTCTATTAACCCACGACTTTTGGCCGTGGGGCTGCGATGAAAATCCCTGCTGAATAAACCAGTTTATTGGTTTACCAGAGAAGCTCGGACTTGAGTATGTCAGAAAATCGTATTCTGCTAGATCTATGTACTCCTCAGCAAAACAATTACTTTCGTGATCCCCGTCAAGGAACATAACTTACACTTACCGTGTAAGTGAGTCGAATCAATATATAGCGCGACTAAATTTGACGATAATTCAAGGTTGTTTAAGCTTGCGCCTTGCAATAAAGAGTGTTTCTTTAATAACAGAAAGGACATATCATGTCAACAAAAAAAATGAATAATAAATTGAAAGCGTTATTCGTTATAACCGCTTTTTCCTTTTTAACCATTGGGTGCAGTGATGATGATAATCCTGTAGTTAATGGCGACCAGTCTGCCAAAATAGAAGGGCGCGTAACCGGTAATGCAGGCTTCTCTAAAGTAAATAGTCTTCATAAGACTAACGGCATTGAAGGAGCAACTGTTACGGTTGCTGAAATTCAGTCAAACGGATCACTTTCAACTGTGTCCAACACAAGTGTTCAAACAGACGTCGAAGGCAAATTTGTGGTTGAAACAAATTCCGTAAACGAAAAACACCTGGTTGTTGTTGCAGAAAAGGCCAGCTCCGAATGGAAAGCAGTTGTTTCTGCTTCAACCGAAACCGGCTCAACAATTTATAGCCCGCCTTTAAGCGATGAAACCACGGCGGAAGCTGAAGTATATTCTCAAGTAGTTGCTCAGAATAATACAGGCGTTATCTCTTATGCTGATGTACAATATTATATTGACTCTGAAGTAGCGGAGGAAGTTAAAGGCAATGCTAATTCAACAAGCACTATAGCAAGTGCTTTAAATGCTGAAGCCGAAGCAAAAGGGAAAGCGTTTTCGAACGCTTATTTCGAAACGTCCTCCTCTGCGTTGCAATCAATTAACTCAGCAAAAGCCGATGCCCAGGCTTCCCTGGAGGTTTCATTACATTCTGCGGGTGAAAGCCAATCCGGTTATGATGCAGCATTCGAGAGCTACCAGGAAGCAATTGTTAACGCATATGTAAATGCAGGAATTGAAAAGTCAAAATATGCTAAAATTATAGGTGTCTCGACTAAAGAAATGCTCCGTGTATCTTCTTCATTGAGCAGTGAAATAAGGTTTGCTTTAACTAAGAGCGCAGCTAAAAGAAAAGCATATGCGTGCAGTAGAGGGATAGAAGATGAATTCGATTCGGCGGGCGCATCGCAATCCGAAAAGAATGCGGTAGTAAACGCAAGGTTAGCTCTCGAAGCGTCAATAGATGCGGCAGCAAGTGTTGACGAAATAAATGCAGCATTTGACGCTTATCACGAAGCGGTTGTAAACCAGTTGAAGATAACATTAAATGCTCATACTGCTGCTATTACTTCAATTGATGCAAGCATTAATTCAGTTGGCGGCGCTAAAGCAATTCTTACAGCTTCGCTTGCCGCTGCAGTAAGCACAGATGCAGTAGTTAACGCTTACTTAAATTTTTACAATAGTGTTAAAGCTTTTGTAGAGACTCAACTTTCAGCAGCCTCTTCTGCTGAAATTGAAGCAGCAACAGACATATTTATTGTTGCCAATATATAGGTAGTCATTTATGGATTAGTATTACTCTATGCAGCTATAAGAATCTCAAAGATTCCATCCGGCAGAAGACGGATGGAATCTTTAATTTTTACGGCTACTTCAACAATAATAGTTTTTTAACACTCGTAAATTCTTCTCCGTTTATACCTGCTATATAAATTTTGTAAAAATAAATCCCCGTCGACAATCCACGTGATTCGAAAACAACATGATGAATGCCCGCAGGCTCAAAAGCGTTAAGCAGCGTTCTCACTTTTCGTCCAAGCACATCGTATACTTCAAGGTTAACTTTGCTGCCGGACTTTAAGTGGTATTCAATAGTAGTAGTCGGGTTAAACGGGTTCGGATAGTTCTGTGCCAAAGTGAATTTATCGGGCAATACCTTTTCTTGTTCAACTGAAGTTGCTACATCAATAAAGACCTTTGCATTACCGGTTACACCGCTAATTAAATCCTCGATCACGATACTGTAATAACCGGTGTCTTCAGAGGATGTAAATAATCCATCGTTGGTAATATTTCCTGTTGTCGATCTCCATCCGGGGAAAATTTCCAATTCCTCTCCGAGCGTATCGTAACCCGTTGCAATAAATTGTAACGACTCGTTTTGTTCTATTACATTTGAATCGGGATGTACGCTTATCGAATCGAGATAAGGAAGAACGAAAACGTCAGCCTCCGCTTGAATATGAGTATCATTAATAGTTGCCGATATATTGTAACCGCCGGGTGAATTTCCGGGTGTATAAACTCCCGCGCTGTCAATAGTTCCGCCTGTTGCGCTCCATAGAACATCATCGGTTTGAACGGTAAAACCTTCGTTATCTTTAACATCAGCTCTAAAACTTAGCGAGCTTCCTACTCTTACCCTTCCGGTATCAGGCTTAATTTCGATAGAAGATATTTCACTTGAATATGTTTTTATGTAAAGAGTATCCGAACTTGATTGATCATTGTTTGCTTGCGAGACAGCTTTTACAACAACTTTTGCAGGCGAAAGTAAAACGGTATTTGCCGGAACTGTTAAGCCCAATGGCATTAAGCCGCCAAGGTTTTCTTCTATTTCAACGGCAAGTTCTCCGGGCGTTGTGAGCCAGTTCGTTGAATCAAGCGCAACCGTTACGTTTACAATATCATTTCCATTAATCCAGTTATCAACATAGCAGTCAATTGTATCGGTTGATCCTTGAGGTATATAAAGCGTATCGGCTTCGAGGGACACTACAACCGACACAGGATCGGTTTGAGGATTTGTAACAGAAACATCGCCGCTTACATTTAAAGACTCGCTCTCCGACCAGTTTGCGTCGGCGTTAATACTTCCGTCATCGCTTGTGTTATTAATGTCAAACCCGGTATTACCCGAAAAATTTGTATTTGTTACGGTTAGCTCAGGTCCATAGTCAAAAAGAATTCCGTCGGATTCGTTGTCCACAATATTACTATTTTCAATAAGCCAGAATTGAGAATCCTTTACATTATTTAGTTTACCAAAAGATGGGAAGCCAAAAATATTTTCCCTGTAAGCAATTCCACCAAGTGTGTTTCCTTTTATTTCAACCTGGCTCAAAATGGGAGCGCTGTCGAGCAACATAATTCCCGCTCCTTTATTTGAATTAACTGAACCTTGACGCAGTATAGTTGCACTCCCTCTTGCAACAATGCCGTGGTTGTTGTTTTCGTTTATAGAGAAGTATCTTGCTACTATTTTACCTTCATCACCGCCGTAAACGCCACCGGAATCATTTTTTGATATATCTACAAACTTCATAAAAATACTACCGTCTACAGTTTTTATTCCCCATTTTTTATTGGATTTAATTGAGCAGTTGTCACCTTCAATATTGATTGTGTTAATTCTTTTGGAATAAATTCCATTACCGCCGTTAAATGATATAGAGTTGTTATCTCCCTTTAAAAAGATGTCTTTCCCGCTATTCGTTGTAAGTATACCGTCGCCAGTGTTATTCTCTATTTTGATATTTTCTAAAGTTACAATGTGTGAACCACCGGTAAGAACCAGCCCCGGACCAATATTATTATCTATCTTAAAATTTTTAGGAAGCTCAAGCCGGTAAGAAATTCTCAAACCGCCTCCATCTTCTCCCTGTTTGCCGTTATTATATATGCGCGACATAGCGCCCTCGGCAACCATTAGGCTTCCAGTGTTAATATTAATTCCCCATCTCTTGTTGCCAGATATTTCTGTTCCGCTACCTGTAATTGAGATATTACCTCGATCTAACCAAATACCTGCCCTTCCATTGTTTATGAACTCATTACTGCTTCCTTCTATTTTTGCTAATATAAACGGACCGTTGTCATCTGCTACAAGGAGCAATCCTGTCTCTTCGTTGTTGTTTGATTTAACCGTATTAAAAAGATTGAGATAAACTATCTGTCCGGAAATGAGAGCGCCTTTACCGCCTTCTATCCGGATCCCCGGGCCATAATTATTTTCTGAAGTTACATTTGATAAGCTTGCCCCAAATTTGGCAAGAATACCTCCACCTATAATACCACCGCTTGTTCCATTTTTATAAACTTTACAAGTAGCGTTATCATTAATTTCCAGGTAGTCTTTAGCTAATATGCCCCAGCTTTTATTATTGTAAATTTCATTCCCGCTTCCGTTAATTTTTAGTCTATCAGATTCTATTCCGTATTCACCGTTGTTTCTAATAATTATATTTTCCAGAGTTAGTGTGTCTCCAGACCATATTCCTGAGTTTGTGTTATTCTGGATTATCGAATTCTTTACTGATAATCCTTCGCCTAAATTATGGATGCCGAATTCTCTAGTATGCTCAGTCCCTGAGTTTTCTATTGTTAACCCATCTAGAACTATGTTATTACCTCGAATATCAAACAATCTATCTTGTTTGTCAGCGCTGCGAATTATTGTTTTATCGGCTCCTTCGTAAGATTCATAAGTGACATTATTTGTTCTTTCAATTATATTCTCGTGAAAAGTTCCGGGACAAATTTTAATCGTATTACCTTCAGTTGTAGCATCTGCTGCAGATTGTATAGTTGAATAACATTGGTTTTGGTCTTCGTTGTAAACACATCCCAGCGTTACCATAGCATCAGCGTCTCCTAATACCGCGCCGGGCTTATAGTTAACAGGTTCTGCATCATGCTCGACAACTGAAATAATATATTCTAAACAGGAATCAGGACAATCATCAAATGTTTTAAAGCTGCAATCGATACTGAAGAACACAGATTGACCGGCTGGAATAGTTATTGGGAAAAAACCAAAAGTTATTTCCCCGTCATCTTTCGAAAAGGTTTTATCTGTATCCAACTGGGTTCCAACATTGAATAAGCTTACATTGGTGATGTCGTCTTTATCATTACCGCTTCCAAATCCGGATATAGTTATAGAACTTACAACCCAGTCGTTGGCAACGCTGGCAGTCATTGAAAAAGAAAGCGCCTCTTCTTGATTATTTTCGGTGGTAGAGCAAAAGAAAACATTCTCCGATCCGCCTAAGGTGAGATAAGGTGCAAAAACCGCATATACTGTTTCGCTTCCTTGTTCCGGGCAGGTAACTTCTTTTGCCGGCTCCCAATGAGAGAATTTCCAGCCTTCAGAGGGCGTTTGGGCAAACTTAACCAGCTCGGTACCGCATTCGCAGTCAACTTGATTTGGCGTTATTACGCCTGCATCGGGAACAGGCTTAACTTCTCCTTTAAGCGAACAATCATCTCCTCCTCCTCCGCCGGTTGGTATCCTTATTTCTTGAATCACTATTCCGTCAGTCGCAGTATAGTCCTTAATTAAATGGTTAACTCCTACGCCTTCAGCCGTATATACAGCCGTTTGACCGGATGAGCTCGGTTCGGCAACGGTTAATTGAAGCGTTGATTCTGAGTGGCATTCGGCAGCGATCACAATCTCTCTGGTAACCGGATCCCAACTCATTCCATAAACTGTTCCCCCGAACACTCCAGCAAAAACATATCCATCAACAACCTGAATATCCCATATTTCTCCAGCGCCTGTCTCCTCGGCAATGTTTATAGGATTAGCCGGGTCTGTTATATCAAATACTTCAACAAGCCAATCAGAACCGTCGTTGCTTCCAACAAACGCAGCGCTTCCATCAACCCATATACAAATCGGTTTACCGGTAGTTTGTGTTGTTGAAATAAGCGCAGGATTCGACGGGTTTGAAGCATCTATAATTTTAACTCCCTGATCGTTTTCTGAACTGTAATAAGGTATAAATACGTGAGGTGTTGCGCCGGAAACAAATATATCGCGTCCATTTACATCAAGATCAATTTCACCCGAATATACAGGGTTGGATTTATTTGATATATCTACTATCTCCAGTATGGGCAAGCCGGCGCCGGATAGTAAGTAAGCGAAATTACCCTTAGCAAAGAATTCAAACGCTCCTGCACTTTGAGGCGTATATGTAGCTACATCATTAATTGCCGAATGATTTGATACATCAAGTATTCTTAAATCTCCGCCTTTTATTCCGTACAAATAATCGTTTTCAACAAAAATCCTGGTAAACATTTCATAATCCGGATAGGAAGCTGCTAATAACGGGTTGTTTTTATCGGAAATGTCATAAATCCACAGGCGCTCAACGGACGATATGTACAATTGATTGCCGTAAGCATAATTCCAATACGCGAAAGTTGGCTGCGCAAGAACGTCTGCAACCGATGGCAAGGATGGATTAGACACGTCGATTTTGTAAAAGCTTTCCGCAGTAAACGAAAGAGACATATAGAGATTATTGCCGCTAACATCGATACTGCGTGGTCTGCCGAATCCATCAGAAAGTTGGATTTTGCCAAGTTCAGCCGGAGCGGAAGGATTTGAAACATCGGCAATTACAATCCAGGAGCTTCCCGTGCAACCGGCGTAAGCGATTCCGTTATTTACCGTAACTGTGTATCCCCGCAACGGCTTATTGGAATTGTCTGTTAAATTAAACTTTGTAACCTGCTGTAGATTTGAAGGGTTGGATATATTAATAATGTTGATGCTTTCTGAACCTGAACCTTCGGCAATGTATGCATAATTGCCATCAATGCTAAATTTTTCGGGCGAAGATACATTCAGATCGTCAAGCTGAGTTATGTTCAGCGGATCGCTGATATTTAGCGATATGAATTTGTTTAAGGTTATTGACAGCGCATAAGCTGTATTGTTCATAACGGATATGTCTGCAAGTCCGGTTATTCCATTATAAGTGTCTATGATTGACGGGTTGGACTTGTCGGTTACATCGACCACAATTACGCCGTCAGAATACGAAGCAAGGAAAGCCGTATTGTTAGATATAACTATAGAGCCGCTATTATTATTGTTAACCGGAACTGAGCCGGTTTTTACAGGTTCGCCCAGATCGCTGATATCAACAATAATTAGTTCATCGCAATAAACGTATGCGTAGTTACCCTCAACCGTTATGTCATAGGCATCGCTGCCAAGATCTAAGTAGCCTGTTTGCGTGAATTGAGCGGTTTGTAAATCAAGTATAGTAAGGTAAGTTCCCTGGCACAGGTATGCGTAGTTGTTATTGATGTCGCTGCATAAGGCCTGTCCGCCGAAGTGATTAGATGGTTCGATGGAAAGATTATCTTGCGGGAAAAGCAAAATAGGAAACAAAAGAAAAACAAATAAAAATATTACTACTTTATTCATTTCGACCTCTCCAATTAATACTATTCATAACACTGTAATAAGGAAGCACCTAGAAATAAGTTAACGGGATTGTTTTATATGACAGATGTAAATAAATTAAAGGAAGGTATAATATCAATACTCCCTTCGGGAGTATATCAGGTGAGTCCAAATTCCCGGGAAATCCTGATTAAATCCCTTAGATGTTTTGTCTCCAATTTCCTGATTATATTTTGCCTGTGAGTTTTTACAGTAAGAGAAGAAATGTTTAATATTTCGCTAATAGTTTTATTTGTTTCCCCTTCGGAAATAAGTGCTAATACTTCCTTTTCGCGTTTTGTAAGCTGCATAAATTTTGAGTAGTACTTAGATTTGAACTCATTATCACCGAATAATTTCGAGTACTTTAGAACACTCTTTTCCAGGTTATGTAACGGTATTGACTGACAGAAAAAGCAGTTGAATTTTTTTGATATTTTTGTTGAAGTATGATAAAGCTGATATTTTCTGTTTGTATCCAAGCGGATCATTTGCAGAAAACTAATAACATTTGTTTCATCATTCAGGTTTTTCTGTTTAGTTAGGATAGGTACGACAACTTTTACCGTTTCTACATGAATTATTTCATACAAATACTCTAAGCCTAATTCAGCTATCATAGAGGATTCAAGTTCAAGATCATTTTCCATGTTTTTAGAAATCCAAAACAGCGCCATGTCGTCCAGCCGATTTAAATGAATCCAGCCCGGTAAGTTTTCTTGTAAATCAGTTAAGGATATTTGCCCTTCGTATAAAAGGTTTTCGGTATTCAACAGAACAACGTTTTTCTGTTGAAGAGCCTCTGATTCTGTTAAGTTTTTCATATTCATCTTATGAGTCGGTCTTAATGATGAAAGAAAATATGTTTATTTTAGTGCTTAACAAGCATATTGCCCTGTCGCTGAAAAATTGGAGGATTGACTGCAAAATAGACCTTTTGAGTCTCCTATTCAATAATAATATCAAAGAGCAAACACCCTTTCGTCGTGATTAAGAAATTAAAAATAACTTCGCCATTATTTGATGGAAAAGATTGCTGCCCCCAAGCTGTCTTCCTCCTTCAAACAACCTTACAGCGGTTATATCTTCGTAATCACCGTTGGTAATTTTCAACTTATATTTAAGCTGGCCAACGTCCCAATCATCTGCTTTGCTTGTGCTTAAAGTAGTAGTGAGTACAAGTTTATTTTGATTTTCTTACTGCGCACAGTAGAACGCGTTTTTAAAGCCGGCGATTGTGAGGTAAGGCGCAAAACTGGCAACAGCGTAATCGTCGCCGCTCACAGGGCATACGTGGGGTTTTGCGGGAAGCCATTCAACAAACTGCCATCCGTCGTTTGCCTCTGCTTCGAAACTTAGCTCATCGGGATTATCGCATTCGCAATCGGAGTAACAACGGCATTAAGCATACAATTGTTGCTGCCAAATTTTCCTATGAATATATCGGTTGAGCCATGAATAGTGGCGGTTTGCGGAGGTCCGTCGTAACATAATATATAACCATCGCCCTCAGCGGTAGCGGTAAAGTCAGCTTCGGTATCGTCAACCGGGTTTACCTGAACAGTTCATTTCCCAATGCGGATCAAAGTTAAACACCTGGTTGTCCTGCGCGTCGAATGCGGTGGCTTTAAAAGTGATTGTTTCGCCAACATTCATTTGGGGATTTTTCGGCGATACTTCCACCCTTGTAACCGGCTGTGAGTATAGATGTAGAAATGCAATAAGGTTTATTAATATCGCTGCAATACTTGCCCTCTTCAAATAAAGCATTGTCCCTCCTTTAAAAGCTATTTTATAAGAGCCATCTTCTTTGTTTCCTCGTATATTATCTTAGTAGATGATTCAGAATCCTTCATTATTATTTTATAAAAGTATATTCCTGATACTAGTCCTCTTGTATCGAATACAAACCGGTATTTTCCAGGAAAATGATTATCGTCTGCAAGTTTTATTACTTCTCTGCCGAGTAGATCGTAAATTATTAATTCAACATTGCATCCTTCTTTTACTTTATATTCAATAGTTGTTGTTGGGTTAAACGGGTTGGGATAATTTTGATACAACATAAATTCATTCGGTATTCCCTTACTCGTTTCTTCTTCCACAGATACCAAGTTTTCATATTCTACTATTGTGCAATTTTTATATTTTATTGGTTCATATCCTGGTATTGTAATTTTGCTCCCATCATCCGAAGGCGTCAATCCCATTGTTTCAACGATTATTCTATCCCCACTCTCACTGCCGCCGTCAACAAAACGCTCTACATCAAGCGGGTCAACATGAAAAACATCATCTTCCGGTCCGCCGATAATGTTTTCGAACTGACCGATGAGAACGATAAAACGATTATTGGCGTTTACGTTCTGTGCATAGTTCTGCTGGTCGATGTCTAGTGTAATCGACTGGGTATCGAAAGCAAACGAGATTGTGTCGTTACCGACACTATCAATAAGTGTATCGATTGTAGCTTCAACTGCGGGTACGTTACTCAAACCTGTATATACTGCCCGCTGTGTGATTACCTGCCTAAAGATTTGGTTTGCAGGCACAGTGCCGGGAGGAGGGTTTGATTCGAATCTGTCGTCGCCTTCTCCACCATCCCTAGTATCTTTATAAGTGTTTCCGTAAAGTACATCATTCCCCTTATCTCCATACAAAGAGTTGTTTCCGCTCCCGGCATACAAATGATCATTGTCTTTTCCACCAAGAAGTTCATCATGGCCAGCTCCGCCATAAAGGATATCATTACCGTCGTCGCCCTGCATATAATCGGATTTGTCACTGCCATAGACCTTGTCATTTCCACCTTCGCAGAAAGTTAAAGTTGACATTTCTCCAGGACCTCCCTGGGGAATATTTGGGAAATTTTCATCGGTAACCTCACGAAGATCCACGACATTATTTCTTTCATTACCGTGAACGTGTATCTTCTTCACTCGATCTGCTCCCAGATTTTCTCCGTTTTCGTCTTTAACTGAGAAGCCGTTGACCAAAACCTCACCGTCATCGCCCCGACCGATGTGTATATTATCGCCTTCCTTTGCTCTTACGGTCAGAACCCCATATTCAGGATCCCATTCAGCATTGAATTCATCCGGGGAACCTTGCATGACTGTTATTTCAGCCGAACCTTCAATATTAGTTCCTTCTTGCCGGCATTTAATAGTATCTTTACCGGTTTCATTGGCTGTATAAGTACAAGTGGAACCATTAGGATTGAGTATACCTGTGCCGGTATTGGTCCAAACAGGATTTGTAATAGTGTAATCATCGCCGTATTGATCTTTACCTTTTGCAGTAATTTCTTGTTGTTCGGCCACTTTCATTGAATCAGTTTCAAGGAACACTTCAATTTCTGTTAGATCCGAAGACTCGTAAACAATTATATTAGCCGTACCTTGAATATTGGTTCCCCTTTGCCTGCACGTGATAGTATAACCTCCGGTTTCTGTGGCGATATAAATGCAGGATGGACCGTCAGGATTGATATCTCCACCGCCTGAAGTAGACCATTCCGGATCGTTAATATCATAATCAATATCGTATTGGTTTTTACCTTTTGCATTAAATTCAATTTGTTCAGCCACTTTCGCTGAATCAGTTTCTGGGAATATATCGATATCGGATAACTCCGAAGAAGCATTTGAAATTGTTATGCTGCCTGAACCCCAAATAGCTCCTGAAGTTCCCGGTTCTCCGCTAGCCGATGCATCCCAAACTTCGAAATAAAAACTTCCCGTTTGCTGTCCGGCTGTAAATGTAACATATAACTCAAATGTAACAGGGTCTCGGTTTATCTTAAGAGTTCCGCCGGTTCCTTGCACTTTTGGATCGACAAGAGGAACATCATTACCCTGGCTGTCTATCCCTGCAATTGTAAACGTTTTAATTTGACCGGGTTGCATCATTGTGTTGGATGGCAATACTAAAATATTAGAAAGAGTACCCTGAGCATATACAATCTGGAAGCCCCCAAAAAGCAAATAAATAATGAGTAACAGAATTATCTTTGTTGTTATCGAATGGTAAATTTCACATCTCATTGCAGCCCCCTTGGAATAATATTTTTAATAACTCTAAATTTAAGCACAGCATCTAATGAAGAATTATATTTCGTTTTGATAGAAATCTATAATTTATGCTTTATAAAACCTGTATGAGTTTTCTATAATACCATAGTTAAGCTTATCACGAAATAATCGAACGCCCTTGCAACTAAAAATCGCATCCATAACTAAAATTATCTACTAGTAAAGGATGTGCATATTTACATAGTAATAATAATTGCCTTGGAAATAGTATTTAATTAACAATGGAAGAAAGGAAATTTATTCTAATGCTTAGCAAACATTTTTTTCTTGCGGAAGAAAAATCGCGGATTGTGTGTAAGATAAACCTTTTGAATCTCCTATTCAATAATAATTTCAAAGAGAAAACGTCTGATTTAATGTAAATCACATTACCATCAATATAACAGGATTACTTTTTAGCGAAAGTAAGAAGTTAAAAATAACTTAACTTGTTCATGTAGATATTCAAGACAGGCTTATTAAGTGGAAAAATTTACTCGAGAAGAGAGTCGTAATTTACTTCTCTTCAACAATAATTAACCGAGTCCGCTCTATTCAATTGATAATATTAGAGCGAACTCTTATTATATCTTCTGTTAATCACTTCCGATAAGGAAATTACTCCAAGGGAATTTTATCTTTGTTTTCTTCCAGCCAGCCTTCAAATTTTTGAAGAGAGGGATTAAGTGATTTTGTAAATTCAATACTTCTTGCGCCGCAATAGTAATCTTCAAAATCATGTTTGAACTGGAACATGTTGCCAAGATCTTCTGCGCCGGGAAAATCGAAGCCACGGTACATATCAAACGGAACGGGGAAGTAATTCACCTGCTGCCCGAAAACCTTTGATTGAGCCTCAGCCATTTGTGCGCCGGTTAAATGCTCGCCTGCTATACCGACTGTTTTTCCTATGTACTCACTTCCTGCCTTGAAGATGCTGTAAGCGCTTTTGCCAATATCCTCGGCGGCAATGCCCGGCAGTTTTTTATCTCCCATTGGCAAAGCAAAGGTTAACTTTCCGTCTTCTCCCTTTTTGGGTCCCATACCGAACATAATTAAATTATCCCAATAGAATGATGTTAGAAGAACCGTAGCCGGAACTCCATGCTCCGCAAAGTAATTGTCTGATTCACCTTTGGCATCGAAGTGCGGTACTTTGTACTTTTCCATTAGAGTGGGCATTCTATCGTCTTCAAGCGGAATCCATTTGCGGGTATCTTCCAAGCTCGACCAGATAAAGTGTTGTACCCCTGTTTCTTTTGCTGCCTTTGCCATGTTTGCAACCTGAGCGTTTTCTTTTTCCGGCGAAAAGTGTTCCCAGAAAAACGTAACGCCGTAAACACCGTAGGCGCCTTCGAATGCTGATTTAAGGCTTTCAAAATTATCGATATCAGCAGCAACAACTTCAGCGCCGAGATCCGCTAAGGCCTTTGCTTTATCCGAGCTCACATCTCTTGTTAACGCGCGTACTGCAAATTCGCTGTTAATATCATTTAAAATAGTTCTTACCAGGCCGCCGCCTTGTGCACCTGTTGCGCCGAGTACTGCTATTACTCTTTTATTCGACATATCTGCTTCCTTTATATTATTTTTTATTTATACCGACTTATTGTTACCCGGTTATTACTAAAACTATTGGTTAAACTTAAGCTACTATATTTTCTATGGTTTCAAATGATTCCAGCTTATAAAGCAATTCATGTAATTCCTGCAGCAGACCTTCGTTTTCAATACCTTCATCAAAATTGGAATTAAACGAGGACAGGCTGAAAGTACCGATAATATTGCCCGCAAAATATCCCAGGAAAGTTTCGGTAATTTTTAATGCTCTTTTTCCGCCGCCTTTGCCGGGAGAGGTGCTTAACACCACCACCGGTTTGTTGTCGAATAATCTCCTGTCCAATCTTGAAAGCCAATCCATAAGATTCTTAAAGAAGTAGTCATCATCCCGTTATGCTCGGGTGTTGAAATTACAAATGCGTCGCTGCTTTTTATTTCAACAAGTAATTTGCTGATAGAATCCGGGATTCCACTTTTGTTTTGGATATCCGGACTGTAGACCGGGGCGTCATACTCACTTAAATCCAGAACCTTAACTTCGGAGTAATTGAATAGTGTTGACGCGTAATCAATTAATTTCTTGTTTATCGATTTGCTGCTGTTGCTTCCCGCGAATGCCAGTATTTTTTTCATAGTTGTCTATTCTCTAAACTTGTTTTTACATTATTTGTAATTACGAATATTATTGCAAAAAATTTTATCCCCTGAATTTATCCAGCAGAGTATTTAACTGCTTTGCTTCTTTCTCCGTTAGGTTTGCCGAAAACTTGCTGCTCTTATGTAATTTCCTGTTGACCAGCTCCAGTAATTTTAATCCGTCCTTGTTAATGGTAATATCCATCATTCTCCTGTTTTGCGAGTTTACATCCCTGTTTACTAAACCCTTTTTTACCAGCTTATCAATAAGCCTCGTAAGGTCGCCCCTTTTGTTTATAAGCACTTCTTTAATTTCACCGGGGCAAAGGGAATGCGGGTACCTGCCTTTCAGTATTCTCAGTATGTTGTAGTGCTGGTCGTTTATATCGAATTCCTTAAGATTTTTGGCGGTAAAATCCTGAACATAATTGCCCGTGTACATTACATTAACCGTTGCTTTTACAAATTCGTTTACAAAAGGTTTTACCTGCTTTATTTCCTGTTCCAGCCTCATGTCCGTATTTACGTTATTTGTAATTACAAATATAATCGATAATTCTAAATATCCAAATTAATTCTGTAAGGAAAAAATTTATGATGAAATGTGTTCAAAGATATTATTACATCAACGGCTGACAAAAATAATGTCCTAAACCGATTGTAAAAACAATGTTGCCGAGAATCGCGTGTTCCAGTGTTACCAGTGTCAGTGATTTTGTTTTATGGTAAGTGACCGTAAATATTATTGCCACAAAGAAGCTTAATACAATAGCAATCCAGTTGTCGTAAATTATGTGCAATAGCGTAAATGATACAATGCTTATTGCAAGGTGTGAATATTTACTTCCCGAAATGTTTCCGTATCGCTCGAAAACGAACGTCCGGTAAATCACTTCCTGCGGGTAGGCTGAGAGCACAGGATCCAAAGCCATTACCATTAGCCAAATGGAAAATCATCGTTCCGAAGGAAAATTTAGTAATGTAGAAGGTGTAAAAACGAGCACATAGGTTAACAAGAATACGAAACTAATTCCCAGGTGCAGAGCCAACTTTCTTGCATAGTCTACTATTTCTCCGAATCTGAATGGCGACAATTTTGTGTTGGATGGTAACGCTTCAAAATAAAAATTACAAAAATGAACCCGCCGAGCAGTATCCATAGTTTAGGAAGCGGAATTAAATCGAAATAAAGCATTACCGGTAAAGCAAAGAAGAGGATTGTTAGTTCTATTATACGCAGCATACTTGTTATGTATTCACTAAAAAAGATTAAGACAGAATTACTGTTAAGAAAGTTTAGTCAATTAAATTGATTTTTCCTGTTAATTGTATATAAAGTTATTGGCTTGGATTTTTATCCAATTATCCGAACGAATCACCGGGTTTGAGAGAAGTTTTTATTGCGCTAGAAGTAACCTGAGAGATTTGAGAGGCGTTTAATTGAACACGGATGACACAGATTTTGGAGATTTACGTGGATAGAAATTTATAACAAGTAGATAGCATTAAATAAATTTCAATTTTTCGGATCACGGTCAAATAACGAAGCTTATCCTTTTGATTTTTGATAGATAGTACTTAATCGCTCAATTTGCATTTATCAATCGAATCAAAGGTGTGTATTTTGTTTGGCGATTTTTTATTTAGATATTATTTGTTTTTTATCCGGCAACTGCCGGATTGTAATTTGGAATTTATAATTAATAGCATATTCATGCGGTTCTGAAAAAATCACTTGTTATTTTCGCATTAATAAAATAGCTTTGGGTCAAAATTTTGTCCATTCACAAAAAAAGGAATAACTATAGAATAGAGCTCTACTATACCTAATTGAAATTTCGGTAAATAAAAAGGTTAGCAGACGAGCTTTATGGTTATTTCGAATTCTCCTAAAAAGAATTATTACCAGGCGCTTACGATTATAGCATTAAAAAAGGTGCAATTTTTTCGCACTAATTCCGCATTAATTGCGCTCTGTGTAGTACTTTGTCCGATTACTGCTTTTACACAGGACCAATTCGACTTCGAATTGTCTAAAAACGTCATTTCACCGTCCTATGGCCCTAAATTATACGGCTATATGGGAACGGTTCATTATTCGTACACTGAAAAAGTTGGCATATCTGTTGCAACGGGGTATATGAAAATTGAAGAATCAAGCACCTATTTGCGCGACCGAGAAAACAGCTTAATTGACTACGATAAGGTAACCGACTTAAAAATTATACCATTGATTTTCGGCGGAAGATACAACCTTTTTTCAATGGGACGCTTTGAAACATTCTTCGAAACCGAATCAGGCCTGAATTTCTTGTTGTTTGAAGAACTTCGGGAAGGGGATATTTCAAAAAATTATGAAGTTCATTTAGGCATCGGTTTGGGGGGAGGTGCCAATTTATTGATCACAGATTATTTGAGATTTGTAATTAAGTGTAAGTTAAATGTGGCTACTAAAATAGGTGATGATGCGCTATTTCACCGAAGCTCTCGCTACGTAACATTGTCAACAGGTTTACAAATTGGCTTGTAAATAAAAAGGAATAACGGAAAACTGTCGTTAGTAAGACAGCGCAAGCATATGAAAGAATTAAATTTAACACTACTTAAATTATCAACCAAACTCTCACTAAATTAAGGGGGAACTAATGGAACACACAACCAGAAACGAAAACCCGTTGCAGGATTTAATTAGTGACGAAATTTATCAATTACTGCAAAGCAGGAACCTTATTAATGAAAAATCTGTTAGGGACTACACAATCAAAAAGAAGTTTAAGGTGTTGCGGGAAGAAAAAGTAAGCGCCAGCGACGCAATAGAGAGAATAAGGACAGAGTATCCTTACCTTCAATTTGATTCTATAAGAAAAATTATTTATTTAGGTAACAAAATTTAATCCTACAAAAATGCTTATCTAACATAAGCGATGCCCTAGATAAGGGGGAGCTTGCCCTCGCTCCCTCTTATCACTTTCAGACATGAATTTCACTTATTGTACGGATTCAAATTAGGCAATCAACTGTTAATATCTTAAGAATGAACTTTAATGTTCATTTTATTACCAATCTACTTTTACGAAATTTAGATTATAGAAATGGAAGTCCGGGTTAGGAAGATCGATTGTAAATTTTTCGATATTGCCCCGTGAATTAAAATGGAATGTAATCAACCCTTCGGGAAGGAAAGGATCGTTAAAATGGAATCGAAATGTATCTTGGTTATAATGACTCAGCTTTGCAGTAAATAATTTTGCAGCCGGAAGTAAAGTCAAACGTAATACATTACCCTCTAAGCTTACTTCAGCTCTTCCGTACATTTTATCTTCGTAAACCCCGGCATATTTCTCGATTTCCTGAGTATTGGGTATTGGATTATCAATCGTATCGATATGCGAAAAATACTTTTTTGTGTAAGCTTTGTACCTGTCGTTAGCCTGCTTTGCGTAGTCAATATCCTTTTCGTTAAAATATAAGTCCAAAACTTTTGATGAAATAGCGCCAGCCAACCGGCTGTCGTCATTGGTTAAAATGATTATCCCCAGTTTGTCTTCAGGAACGAGAGTTAAACGGGAAATATACCCTGGCAGGCCGCCGCCGTGTGCAATAATTTTTCGGCCGGCGTAATCGGATAAAAACCAACCCAGCCCGGCAGTCGAAAAATGTCTTCCGCCAATTTCCTCGCCTTGCCCGCCGCTTAATGCGGTGTGTGAAGTAGTTATAGTTTGATAAGTCTGTTCAGTAAAGAGAGTATCGTTGCCTTTAATACCTTTATTTAGCCATAGCTGCATCCATTTTATCAAGTCGTTAACGCTGGAATTTATTGATGCTGCCGGTCCGCTGTTGTCATAATTAATGAACGGCTGCACAGAACTGTTCAAGTGAGGCAGGGCAACATCGGTATCTTTATCAATGGTA
>JANQLA010000255.1 GCA_028280855.1 Melioribacteraceae bacterium | reverse complement strand
GCAAATGGAAATGATTTTATAATGTTTCTCGTGGCTTTAATACCGTTTATCTTTTTCATTTTAACATCCATCAACACCCAGTCGGGTTGATATTTGGCATACAGGTCATCTGCAAATTCTCCATCGCTGCATTCTATTATTGTGTCGCCTTCCTTCCGGATTAGATCAGGGATGTAAGCGCGCATCCTATTATTATCTTCTACTATCATGAATGTCATTTTTTTAGAGGGATTTAGTTTTGGTTTCAATATGGGATATGGAATTCGGATTGTAAATGAGTTCCGGAACTCATTTTTAAACATCAAGTAACGGGATGAATTTTTTTAAGATTTCTCATCCCGACAATCCGCTGGCACGGATCGGGATTCTAAATGACAGCAAAAAATTTAGTGAAGCATTAAGTTTTTACTAATAGAATTTCTTATTCTATTTCACACATCGGGTTAAAACAAATCTTTGTTCTCAATTGCGAATTGAATTAATCCATGATTGCCGTGGAGGTTAAGTTTACTTGAGACATTGGTTCTGTGGTTGCCTGCAGTGCGGGGACTAATAAATAATTTCTTGGCAATTTCAGCATTCGATTTCCATTCAGCTACAAGTTTTAATACTTCTCTTTCCATTTGAGTTAGCGATGAAATAGCTTCAACAATCTTTTCAATTTCGTCGGGGGATTTTTCTTTTTCCAATAATAATTTCGAGAGTGAACTGCTGACGTATGTTTCTTCATTCATTACCGCGTTTATTGCGTTTGCTATTTCTGCTACAGCTACTTCCTTTAGAACGTAGCCTTTTACTCCTAAAGAGATTGCTTTGTAGAAGTAGTTGGAATTTTTATACATAGTTAATAGGATTACTTTGGTGGGATGTTTATCATCGCTTAGGTTGCCAAGCACTTTTAATCCGGATTTTTCGGGCATACGTATATCAAGTATAGCAACATCAGGGGAAAGCTCTTTAATTTTAATAAGTGCATCGTTACCATTTTCCGATTCGGCAATAATTTCGAAGTGATCATGTTCACACAATGCTTGTTTAACACCTGCGCGAAAAAGGGGATGATCATCGGCTAAAAGTATTCGAGTTTTTTTATGTTCGATTTTATGGGTCATCTTTGTTACAATACAATATTTACTATCTAAATATACTAATGCCAAAACGATTTTCGGAAAGTAGCGTAGATTTCATGGGCCACTCCATGAAATTAAACCCCAAGAATTATTTTCAATGAATGGTGAGGTTGTCTTAAAAGCATGGTTTGTCATTTCGAACCGAACGGAGTGAGTGTGAGAAATCTTCTTCTCGAGCCATACAAAAAAGATTCTTATGTCGCTACGCCTGTCCGCCATACTTCAAATTAAGGAAGGCGGGCTGAATGACAAGTTCAAGGCTTTTAAGACAGCCCCAATGGTCACTGACAATTCAATTGGGGTATGAGCATTTTCAACTAAACCGATGCATCAGTTTAATATCAATTATCAGCGGATAATAATATTTTTATTTCTGTTCCTGAATTAAGTTCGGAGGAGATGTTCAATTGCCCACCAAGTAATTTTACCCTTTCTTTCATCCCCGATAAACCAAAATGCGGTCTGTCGGTATCTGAACTTATGCCGCTTAAATCGAAACCAGTTCCATCATCAGTGATTTTGATTATTATATCATTGTCCAGTCTTTTTATTACTAAACCGGCAGTTGCTGCTTCAGAGTGTTTTATAATATTATTAACCGCTTCCTGGATAACCCTGTAAAGGTTAATCTGTTTTTTTTCATGAAGAATTTGATCTATATTTTCAGTCTCAAGATTAAATTTTATCTCTGAGGAATTCTCCACTCTGCCAATCATCACAGCAATGGTTTCAGTAAAACCAAGTTCCTCCAATTCCAAAGGACTGAGATTATGCGATATAGCGCTCAATCCCTCAATTGCATCTGAAAGTATTCCGGATACTTCATCATTTAACGCTTTACTCTGCTTATTTTTCGAATCTATCAGTAATTTATTTTTTGCTATAAGCAGTTCCTGGCCAATTTCATCATGCAGTTCGCCTGCAATTCTTTCTCTTTCTTCCTCTTGTTTCTCAATTAGTTTATGAGAGAATTCTCTTTGCTGATTAGCAATTGTTTCCTGTTTGATTGTTTCTTTTTCGGCTTCTTTAATTTTATTTTCCTTTTGCAGAATCACATTTTTTTGTTTGAGAGAGCGGTTAAAATAAAAACCCAAAACAATAAGAAGACAACCGGCAACCGACACAAACCAAACTAAGCGTTGATTCAATATTCGTTCCTTCTTTTCCATTTCAAGATCAGCCTGCAAAATGGCATTTTCTTTTTCTTTCTTTTCGGTTTCATATTTCGTTTTTAGCACAGCAACCTGTTCGTGCCTTTCAGCGCTGGAGATGCTATCCCTCAAAGAAATATACTTATCAAAATATTGCTGCGCTTTTTTTGCATCACCGGTATTTAAATAAAAATTATGATACAATTTATATGTTAAGGCTAATTCCGTTTTATGCTCAATACGACCGGCAACCTCCAGGGCTTGTTTTAGGTATTGTTCTCCCTTAGTAAACTTTCCTGTTTTAATGTAAATATCAGCAATATGATTATATATAAAAGCCTGTTCATACAAAGCACGGTTCTTATCAAGATACCCCTGGGCTAATGTCAGGTATTTAAGAGCATTATTATATTCATTCATGGCAGCATAACATTCACCTATATTTGAGTATAAAGTCGCGAGGTTATTATTATATCTTGTGCCTTCAAAAAAGGAGAGAGATTTTTTGAAATATGATAACGCCTCACTGTATTTTTTCAGCTTTAAATGGAGATATCCCAGATTGGTAAGAATCATTGAAGCGCCAAGACTATCATTAACCTCCCTTTTCCCTGACAATGCTTTATTAAAATACTCCAGTGCAGTTTGATAATCATTCAACGAGGCGAATACTATACCAAGATGACCGCTGATTTTTGAAGTGTAGAATTTATCACCCGTTTTTTCAAAGTATTCAAGCGCTTTAATAAAATTTTGCGAAGCTTTTTCATACTCCTCAAATTGCATTAAAGCATTTCCATAATACAAACGGTTTCTTGCTTCGTTCTCTTTATTTCCACTTACCCGGTCAATCGCGAGAGCTTTTTCAATAAATGCAATCGCCGAATCTTTCTTACCGCGGTAAACATTCACAAAGGCAATGTTAGAATAAGAATTAGACTTGCCATGAAGGTATTCCAATTCACCGGCAAGTTTAAGCGCCAGGCGGGCATAGTGAAGCACACTATCGGTTGATACATACTTTTGGCTATTTGCAATGTCGTTCAAAATATCAACACGCAGAGTTCCGCTTGCTGATTTTAGAAGAGTCTTTAAACTATCTAATTCCCCGGCTAAAGAAGTACAGCTGAACCAAGGAAGAAGCAATAAAATCAGGACTTTTTTCAACACGGATAATTCCTGAAAAATTTTGTTTAAAATTAGTGTAATATGATAATATTTCAAATGATATAACGTAGTATCTATTCCGACAAAAACTATTTGGTTGTGTTCTTATGCATTCAAAAAAAATCCACTTGTAAAAATGTATTTATAAAAAACGGCTCATTACGAAGTGCTTTTCTTTGTAGGTTAATAACTTAGTACAGACTAACAATTATTTTTAGTTAGCAGAATTCGCTTAAGAGATCTGTTACCTGCCTCGCTAACAGGCAGGAGTTAAACTCAAAGAGGTAATTTCCTGCAGCTTGTGATTTGTTTACCAATTGGGAAACTTCTTTCCTGAGAATGTCGTAAGCCTTTAGCACAACTCTAACCATTTCATTCCTGAATGTATCAGACAAGTTTGAGAAGCCAGTCCAGACTAGTAAACCTGCGATGAAAAATTTTTAAGATTTTTCGCTATATCGTCTAAATTCTATATCCTATATTCCTCTCTTTTACCCAACCGGGTGCCTCAAAACGGTCTTCAATTTTTCCGGCTTCGATTTTCGGGGATCGCCAATATATATTTCGTGGTGATCGTTGCGTAATTTGTAACCGTTTTCCTTCGTTAAACTTGTCGAAACGTATGTTATCCAGCAGTTCATTTTCTTTCTTAATTTTAACTTGTGCGATTGCATCCGTGAACATTTTTTCCGTAATATGCTCAGGCTGCATTATCATCAGTCGCCAATACCAGTTATCCTTTACATTAATATCAAAATTACCATCTTGAACCCACCACAAACCTTCTAGTGGCGGCACCGAGTAATCTATTGGATTTTTTTCGGCTTTCTTTGACATAAATTTTATTGTATAAGCCGTAGCATACATTGCTTCTATAGCTTTTTCGAACATTGGCGAATTACCCGGCTCCATACCTTTTTCAATTGCCCCGTCGATCATTATAAATTGGAATTCGGGAACATCAATAATTTCAGGCTTTTTAGCCGACGGCAAGTAGAAGCGTTTAAATTTCTTTTTGATATCTATTTTTTCCATTTGACTGCTCCTTAATTTTCGTCAATCATTAACTGTATTTCAGTCAGGTAATTTTTCGCGTTACCTTTAAATATCATACCGGGGCCTTTAATATAAACTTCGCGGTGAGGAATTGAATACTTGTATCCTTTATCATTTATATAGGCAAATATTTTTTTATACGAATCGCCCAGCTTCTCGTATTCGCCTTTGTGAATTAACGATACGCATTTACCGCCCCTTAGTTCGCGTACGGTTATATCTTCGGTATCTTCGCCTTTGCGCACAGGCATACATGGCTCTATGTCGGCCCCGTCTTCTTTATACTCTCCGTCGTAATAAAGAGTCATTGCTTTGCCGTTGATATGCCTGCCGAACTTTTTACCGATCTTCGCAAAACCTTCTCCCACATCGGAGTATTTGCCCTTCATCCTATGGCCAGCAATAAGTATAGTTTCAACCGTTTTTTCTTCCACTTCAAAGTCATCCTTGTTTTTCATTTCGCTCTCCTTTTCTTTTTGAATAATTAATTCTATTGAATCCGAATTCTCTTTGTATCGGTCAATCTTTTCGCGAATTGCGTTTTGTTTGGCTGCTAATTGATCAATTATATCAGCCTCATCGGTACATTCATCAATAATTTCTTTTATCTCCGCCAGAGTAAAATCATATTGTTTAAGAATTTGTATGCTCTTTGCCGCGGAAATGTTTTTTTCGTTATAGTACCTGTATTTGGTAAATTCATCTACTTCTGCAGGAATCAGTATTCCTTTTTCGTGGTATAGCCGAAGCGTTTTAATCGACATACTGGTTATCTTGGAAAATTCACCGATACTGAATTTCATGAGATTCCCTTTTTAAATAATTTATTAAATATGTTTATAACCAAATCAAACAATATAACTCTATTCATATAAGACAATGATAAAACCATTTGGAAATTTAGCCATGTAACTATTCATCAGCCCCATCCCCAACTACTAAATTCCAACTTCTATTTTTTGTTTTCTGATTCCGAATTAACCAAGCTTAATTGCTAATTCAAATATAACCACTGCCCCTGGGGGAGAGTCAACTCTTAAAAGAAAATTTTTTACAA
>JANQLA010000218.1 GCA_028280855.1 Melioribacteraceae bacterium | reverse complement strand
TGCCGGAACTACTTTTGACTATGGAACGCTTTGTTCATCGGAACAATCTATGATAGTTGACAGGCAGGTGCGTGAGAAAGTAATTGGAAAAGCTAAAAGTCTCGGATGCTATTTTGTAAACGAAACCGAGAAGCTTAAACTTGAAAAGGCGGTAAAAAAAGGCAAAGGAATTAACCCTGAAATCGTTGGTAAGTCTGCTAAATTTATTGCCGAGTATGCGGGTTTTTCGGTACCGGATAATACTACTGTGCTGATGGCTTACTGCGATAAAGTTGGACACGACGAACCTCTGTCAATGGAAAAGCTTTCACCGGTGCTGGCATTTTACACTGTAGACGGATGGCTCGAAGGATGTCATAAATGCATTGAGCTGCTTGAGTTCGGAGGTATTGGGCATAGCCTCGTAATTCATTCGAATGATCACGATGTTGTAATGAAATTTGCCATGGAAAAGCCGGCCTTCCGAATAGTTGTTAACACTCCTAGTTCAATAGGCGCAGTTGGCTATACCACTAGCCTGGCTCCATCAATGACACTAGGAGTTGGGACATGGGGCGGATCAATTGTTTCTGAAAACGTTACGGCAAAGCATTTAATGAATGTTAAAACTCTTGCATTTGAATCAAACCCCGTTAACCAGGGTGAATCATTGTCTGGTTATAATCAAAAGGTTGTAGGCGGAGTTGGCGATTCTTCTTCGAGCTTTATAAATCAGATTGAAGAACGGTTGAGAGCACGTGCAGGGAATCCGGTTGCTACATCGCAATTTTCCGGGCAGGCGCAAACTAAAACCGCTAAAGAGTCAAAAGGTGTTTTAGGAAACGGAATTTCTTCTTCGGAAATAGACAGAATTATTAAAGAGTTTAATCCATAAGAAATTTAAAAGCTTGTAAAAGGTGTTTTTTCGAATTATTGATTTTTCAGGAAGGAAAAGATGGATGAAAAGTATGTTGAAGAAAATTACAATTGGGATATAAGTAAAGGAGATTATAAGCGCAGCCGCGAATCAACACGGACACATCAAAAGAAAACCGAGAGAAAAAAAATTGCGAAAACATTTGTTTGGAGCAGCTTGTATTTCGTGCTAATAATCTTGCTCGCCTACTGGTTCTTTAGTTATTAGCTAATCATATCTCTCTAATTTAAATTTTTCACCAAGGTAAAGTTTTCTAACTTCTTCGTCTTCTGCTAGATATCCTGCCGTACCGTCTTTAAATATTGACCCTTCTATTAGAATATAAGCGCGGTCAACAATGCTAAGCGTTTCATGAACGTTATGATCGGTTATCAGGATTCCAATACCTTTGTGCTTAAGGTTGGCGACGATGCTCATTATGTCCTCAACTGCAATAGGATCAACACCTGCGAAGGGTTCATCGAGCAAAATAAATTTGGGGCTTGTTGCCAGGGCGCGCGCAATTTCAGTCCGGCGTCTCTCTCCTCCGCTTAGCTGAAAGCCAAGGCTTTTACGGATGTGCGCAATGTTTAACTCTTCAAGTAAGCTTTCGGTTTTCTCTTTACGTTCCCTGTTGGTCATCTTTAGCATCTGAAGCACAGCCATTATGTTATCCTCAACACTTAATCGCCTAAACACTGACGCTTCCTGGGGTAAATAACCGATTCCCATTTTAGCTCTTTTGTACATTGCTTCTGTCGTTATCTCGTTTGAATCCAAAAACACCCTGCCGCCGTTGGGCTTTATCATTCCTACAATCATATAAAACGTTGTTGTCTTTCCGGCTCCGTTCGGACCGAGCAAACCAACAACTTCTCCTTGCGTAACATCCACAGATACTTTGTTAACAACGGTTCGCTTTTTATATATTTTGATTAAGTCTTCGCCGAGTAACTTCAATTCAACACCTTGCTGTTTTTACGAAAATTAGGAATGATACTTAATACTTCTTTTTTGTTCGGTTTATTTTTGTGGATGATAAACGACGGCAATGTAAATTCTCTTTCTCTTCCTGCTATTAAATTTTCAGGGTGAAATTCACTTTTAATTGAACGATATAAGTTAACATCGGAAATTGAATTATCCTCGAACAACAGAACTGCGTCTTCCGAGCTTGACTTTAGCAAACCGTTTGCGGTCTCACCTTCAAAAAGATAGTAATAACTTAGCACATTGCCGTAAACTTCGGTTCGTGTCAAGTCGTTTCCCTCGAATATCATTTTAATACGTTTGCCGGAAATTTGGTTAAAACGGTTTTCATAATTTTCAACCTCCGATAAAATAAAAGCGCTGCCGAAAACATCAATCCATTCTATTACCTTTTTTCCTGTTAGTACAGTTATCGAATCGCCCGTGAGCTGCGAATTCTCGAACCAAATAATCGGCTGAGGCTTATCATCATTGCGTCTATAAGTTACAATCATATCATCTTCACGATAAAAAATTGAGTAGTCGTTCACTGAGAAAAAATTACCCCTTATAATTTCTACCGAATCGGATGCAACGAACCTGTTGGTAGTATCCTGGAACGATTCCATCTTTTCCGCTATAACAATCATCGTATCAATGATACCGTCATCACTGGTATCTATCTGAGTCAGCACAGGGTTCACTTCAACAAATGTGTAGTTTTCCAAGCCCTTATCTTCAAGATAACCGCCCGTAATAATAGCGTTGTTGCCCGGATAACTTATTACAATATTTGAAAAAGCAAACGACAAATCGTCGTTTCGATAGTGTAGCAAACTATCAGCCTTAATTTCAGATTTATCATCAAATATTCTTACGTTACCAATGCTTACTGCTTTATCTAAATCATTATAGTAAATAAGCCGGTCCGCAGTAAGGGTGTTAAGTGAGTCCTCTAGCTTTACATTACTAAAAAATTCAGCACGATCCGCATCGAAATAGTAATACCCGGTATCGGCAGTAAGAGTCACGTGTCCGTCATTCAGCTTCACTGTGGTATCGGAATAGGTATATTTACTTTCGCCGTAATAATAAGCTCGCTCGGTATAAACAGTAATTGTATCCTGAATCGCAACAACATCGCCAATCAACTCTGCTTCATTTCGCTCCATATACTGAATAGCCCTGTTGCAATTTATTGTTACATCACCTTGTGTCATTACAACATTACCTATAACTTCCCGGACATTTTCATTATTGATAACTTTGCCGATCAAACTTTCGCCAACAATGGTTATCTTTTCACTCTCCTGAGATAGTGAAACGAGACCGGTAATTAGAAAAATCAGTACAGTTGCATAAATGGTTTTCATTAATTTTTCTTTTTCATGGTTGTCTGGTAGGTAATATCATAAATAATATAGTTGCGCAGAGATTGGTCCGATTCGAATCCGTAGCCTTCTATAATCTCGTCTTCAGTAGTGATCCTAACAAATTTATCTGTAACAATTTTTTCATCCTTTTTTCGCCACATAAGCTCATCGGTCTCAAGTTGAATGCCGCTACTGTCGTTTACTGCCACAACACTATCAATCGCATACATGTTTTCAGTTATATCATCAACTCTTCCTCTTTTGGATGTAAGTTTAGAACGCGGCTGCCCCTGGCTGTTGTAGAAATCGATTTTAACCGTTGTTAAAAGTTTTTCTCTCGGCTCATTATACATCCTGATATGATCGGAATAAAGCTTGGCTTTTACAGCACCGTTTTCCGAAAAAATTATTTGCGAGTTCCAGCTTTCCTGCACAGGAATATGCGTATCTTCTATTGTATAGTCTACGACCGGTTTAACCTTTTCGGAGCTGCACGATATAAGAGCTGCAAGAAGTGAAGTCAAAATAAAATAATATGCAGTACTAGGAAAAATTTTCATCGACGTTTCAACCCGAGTTTTACAAGATCATGCAGATGAACAACGCCAACGGGTTTTTTGTTTCCATCGGCTACAATAAGAGAAGTGATTTTATAATTTTCCATGCTTTGCAAAGCAAAGGAAGCAAGGTACTTTGCTTCAATTGTTTTTGGATTTGGCGTCATTACCTCCTGAGCGGTTAGGCTTGATATGTCGTCATACTTTTCAAGGAGTCTGCGCAAATCTCCGTCAGTAACAATTCCTATTAGTGTACCATTGTCGTCAACTACGGACGTCATTCCTAATCTTTTGGATGTCATCTCAAGAATAGCATCTTTAAGCTTCGTGCTTCCGTGAACAATGGGGATGTCATCATCCTTATACATAATTTCGGATATTCGCAAAGACAGCCTTTTACCCAAACTACCCGCGGGATGAAGCAGCGCAAAATCTTCGGCTGTGAAATTTCTTTTTTCAAGCAGGGCAACGGCAAGCGCATCGCCCATAACTAGCGCTGCTGTTGTTGATGCCGTAGGGGCCAGGTCGTGCGGACATGCTTCCTCCTCTACGCCTACATCCAGAATCAAATCGCATTGTCTGCCTATACTTGAATCTCTTACACCAAGCATGCCAATAGTGGTTATACCCATTGATTTAAACATCATCGTTAGGTCCAGTAATTCTTCGGTGTTACCGCTTTTAGAAAGTATAATTACAATATCACCTTTGCGTACCATGCCGAGATCGCCGTGCATTGCGTCGGTAGGATGCATGTAAATCGATGCAGTGCCCGTTGAATTCAATGTAGCTACAATCTTCCTCGCTATTAATCCCGATTTACCCATACCCGTAAAAACTACTCGCCCTGTTGATTTATAAATTTCGTTTACGGCAGATACAAAATCGCCATTTATTTTATCTAAAAGCTTTTTGACTGCTTTCAGTTCAATTTCAATAACTTCTTTACCTTTGCTCAATATTTCATTTTCCGACAATGGTACTCCTTGGATAATAATTTTTAGTATGCTTTAATAACTCTGTCGATTTTTTGAACATCAACCAGAAGAGTTTCAAGCTCTTCCAATTTTAACTGGCTGCCCGCATCGCTCTTTGCACTGGGGGGATCGGGATGAACTTCGAGGAACAACGCATCAATACCAACTGCTGCGGCTGCTTTTGCCAATGGGGCAATAAATTCAGGATTACCTCCCGAAGTACTTGTATTGCTCGGCATTTGCACTGCGTGAGTTGCATCCATCATAACAGGGTAGCCAAGTTTCTTCATAATTACGAGACTGCGCATGTCAACAACAAGATTATGATACCCAAACGTTGTCCCCCGCTCTGTAAGCATAATATTTTTACTTCCGGTCGATTCAATTTTTTCTATGGCGTGTTGCATGTCTTCGGGCGCAAGAAATTGACCTTTTTTTACGTTTACTACTTTGCCTGTTTCAGCGGCGGCAAGTAGCAGATCGGTTTGCCTGCAAAGAAATGCGGGTATTTGTAAAATGTCCGCTACTTCTGCTGCAATCGCTGCTTCTTCTTCCGTGTGTACATCAGTAAGAATATTTAAATCAAATTCTTTTTTAACGCCGGCTAAAATTGCTAATGATTCATCAATTCCCAAAGTAGCAAATGAATTTATGCTCGTTCGGTTTGCTTTTTTGTAGCTGGACTTGAATACAAACGGGATGTTCAAGCTTAAACAGGTTTCCTTAACTTTTTCGCCAACAAGAAACGTTATGTCTTTATTTTCGACAACACAAGGACCTGCAATTAGTACAAAAGGTCTACCGTTACCAAATTCTATATTTCTGACTCTAACACTGTTCATAACTGCTCGTCAAATAAGCTTTGTTCGTTGTTATTTTTCTTCGAAATCCTTTGTTTGTTGAATCTTGCATAAGCCTGGTCGGTAGCTTCTCTTCCACGTGGCGTTCGCTGTATAAATCCCTGCTGAATTAGAAAAGGCTCGTATACTTCTTCAAG
>JANQLA010000217.1 GCA_028280855.1 Melioribacteraceae bacterium | reverse complement strand
CTTTTTGACTATGTTACTCCATTACCTTAAATTCCCGCCAGAATTTTTGGAAAAAACCGGTTATTAAAATATCATGACAATACGGTCGGTACTAATTCGCTTTACACTTTTGCATTCCGGAGATTTATGAAATATTTGCTACAATTTTCTACCCGCGCATTTTTAACTATCCTAGCTATTCTTGTTATCGCAATTATTATTTCCCGGTTATCCGGTTATGGCTTGTACACCGGCATTCCGGCAATTGTGGCGTTAACATTAATAGCAGTTTATTTCTTCAACAACCCTAAGCTGAAACAATTCGCCTTTACTATTTGGGTATTTGTTTTTGTAGTTAGCGCGATGTTCTACCCGTTTCTGTTTGATAGCTGGGGCGGGTTTGATTTGGCAATTCTTATTGTTCCCCTTATTCAGCTAATAATGTTCGGCATGGGTACCACGTTAAACATTAGCGATTTTATGCGGGTGTTTAAAATGCCCCGCCCGGTAATAATCGGAATGCTGCTCCAGTTTACTGTTATGCCTCTAATTGCGGTGTTAATAACTTCTTTGTTCAGTTTTGATTCCGAAGTTTCAGCGGGTATTATACTTATAGGTTCGTGCCCGGGAGGAGTCGCGTCAAACCTTATGGCTTATCTTGCAGGAGGCAATGTTGCGCTGTCGGTTACAATGACGTCCTGCTCAACACTGGCTTCCCCTATAATGACGCCTTTTCTAATGGAGTCCTTTGCCGGCAAATATGTGCCTATTGACTTTTTGGCAATGATGACATCAATACTTAATATGATTATAGTCCCTATTGTTGCCGGCATATTTGCCAACAAAATTTTATACGGCGCCTCTGCCTGGCTTAAGGAGAGCCGGTGGCTGCTTTTAATGACTTTTATCACCGTACTTATTTCAACCGGATTGATTTTAATAGAAAACTATACCTTTGGCATATTTGCACCGCTTAAGAGCGGTCTTATAATTGGATTCGCGTTGATTAGCGTCGTAGCATTCGCCAAGTTTGTTATTACGAACCTGCTGGGTAAAAGCGGAAACTGGATGGATAAAGTCCTCCCTGTTGTATCAATGTTCGGGATATGTTTTATAATCGGAATTATAACTGCGAGGTCAAGTGAGAAGCTTCTGTCAATCGGATTCGCGCTCCTTGCAGCGTCTATAATTCATAACCTTGCAGGGTACATAATAGGTTACTGGACGGCAAGACTTTCAAAGCTTGGAGAGAAATCGTCAAGGACTGTAGCGTTTGAAGTTGGAATGCAGAACGGAGGCATGGCCACCGGGCTCGCGATGAACGTTCTTAAAAGTGCAAGCGCTGCACTACCCCCGGCAATTTTCGGCCCATGGATGAATGTATCGGGCTCGGTTCTCGCCTCCTGGTGGAAGCGTAAAGAGATTAAAGAGCCGGGTAAAAGTTCTTAGATTTTTACAGGCGCCGAATCGTTATTAAGTAAATTGAAAATAATTTCGAACATCACTTTATTTTTAACAATATAGAAGGTTCTTCCACAACCGTTGCTGCAGCCGGAATATTTTTAACTAGACGACCCCAGTCTTTTTGATAAAGAAATTGAAGATGTTTATTGCGGACTTGAAGTTATTGCTATTCAATTCTATCAAAACCAGAAACCATAGCTTTCCAACATTGAGTATATGAAAAGTCGGCGATTGCGTGGTAATTCCCTATCAAGTTAGTCAAATGCTGAAGGGCCTACAATCATTGAATGTACGACTACCCCGGCTATTATTTTTACACACTGTTATGTGGTGTTTGTTTTAATTCATATCATTTCTGACAAAATCATTACTAGGTGAGTTGCCGCACTTTCTGCATTCAGTATCATAAGCTCCATTAATAGTATTACATTTCTCGCAAGAGTAATAATCTATCATTTCATTTAACCATTGTTCCCAGCCAATTTCTTTTATCCTTGCCTGTGACTTCCATATGTTTTTTCGATGAGGCATTTTCTTCTGGAAATCTTTTAATTCTTGACAAGGATATGTGTCACATTCACCGCAAAATGCTACTCCTTTTTCTTTTGCGCATTTTATAATAAAACAATCTTTACAAGTAGCCGTTTTTCTATTCGACCTACAACCTTCACAATAAGTTTTACTTAATGGTTGTCCAAGTTTATTAGCTATTTCTTGTAATTTTTTTTCGTCTTTTTCCTGGGTAGCATAGTATACGCCACAGGCTGCACAGAATAATCCGCACACTGAAGCCAAACCCTTATTTAACGCAATCTTATTTTTCATTGTCCTTTTACAATATTATAATTCAAAACTATATCTACATTACCTTTTAACATTGACCACACAGGGCAGTATAACTCTTCCGATAATTGTATGACCTTATCCATATCGTTATTTGTTAGGTTATTCGATTGAATGTTTAGCTCAATGTTAATGTTTTCAAAACCCGTTGGATGTTCTTTTTTCCTATTCCCTGTAGCTGCAACTTTTACATTCGTAATGCTTTTATTCATTTTTCTTAAGAAAATAAGTATCGTACTTGCGACACAGGAGGAAAGGCTTAAAAGCAATAATTCAAGTGATGTATATCCAAGACCATCACCCAATGGAGGGATATAATCAATCGAAACCGGATAGTTTTCACCGCACATTCCGTTAAAGTGCAGTTTGTCATTTAAAATATTAAGAGATACTTTTAATTCTTTTGATATGTTTTCCATAGTCTACTTTGTTTGTATATTTCTAAACCCCTCTCAACGTTCCGCACATATATGCGCTGTTATTTGCTGTTGCCCCGCCCCCTATTGAGTATTTTATTAAAATAAGTTCAAGCGAAATACGATGTTGAGTTTGAATAATTCTGATAAATATTTTAAAACATTACTATTATTTTTTCTTTACAACAGGTATCCACCATCTGACCCCCATATCTTTTATTGACATAAAAGCTACCGGAAAATATGCCGCAATATCTGGTTTTTGTGCATCTCGTTCATAACCTGTAGAAGGAAGCCATTCACCATAAATAAATTTATTCATTTTCACGGATGTTTGATATGTACAATTGAATTCTGCATAGGTTGCTGGTGGAATCTGGAATACATTAAACTTTTTAGGATCTATTTCCGGCGACTTCTCGATACCAAAAATATCCATAAACGAATCTTTATTACCTTTATCATTAGGCAAATAAACTGACATTAAGGGTGCCTCAGCCACTTGCCCCCACTTACCATTGGTAAGACTCCAGAGCGCTTGGTATTCTTCTGTGCATACGTATTTTTTCCAGAATTTAGGAGCTTCTTTAAAAAAATTTTCGTGAGTAAAAATATTACTTTTACCTACTAATTCAAAAGCCGGCTTTTCAACTATCTTATAGTCCATATCATTTCCTCCTTTGATTTCAACGTGAAAAGAAATACGATTATATGCTGACAATTTTACACCTGATGTGCGCACTTCTCGTGGATTAATTCCATGCATATTTCGGAATGCTCGCGTAAATGCATTCGGCGAATTATAACCATACTTTATAGCTATATCGATAACTTTATCATTTCCAATTGCAAGTTCCATTGCCGCTAAAGTCAATCTTCGGCGTCTTATATATTCAGCAGGTGTTATTCCAATAATGGCATAAAACATTCGCTGGAAATGAAATGATGAACAATAGGCTTTTTCAGCTACTTCACTAATATTTATTTCATCATCAATGTTGCTCTCGATAAAGTCTATTGCCGAGTTCATTCTATCGGACCATTCCATTTTCATATTTCCTTTTCATGAATAAGATAGCATATTTATCTTGTATTTTCTCACCTTTCCTTGTTGTGTAGTGTGCGGTTAATTTTTCCAGTTTTAACTGGCATGGATACCAGTTGTTTTACAATCTATTTTTTTATTTCAACAATGGGCGGGGCAATTGCATAATACATCCCAATATACGTATTGCGTTTAGCGGGGATATATGTGATGTTCAACTTACAATTTGTTCGATTGTTTCTTTAGCTGCCTGAGCAGCTGCATGTACTCCTCCCCAATCATTGCCCGAAGTATAAGCTTCCCCAGCAAAATAAATTTTATCTTCAATCGATTCGAACAAAGTTCTTACCCTTTTCCAGTCTTCGTAATCATTAAGATACGCACCTTCAATATGGGGTTCTTCGGACCAATTCTGAACGATGTGACTGATGTAGTTTGGAGTGGCTTGATTTGAGAAAATATTATCCAATTCATTCAGAATATAACTTTTCAAATCGTTCTCATCTAATAAGATATAGTTTTGTGCAGGTGCACCTACAGCAAATAGCCCCAATATGTTTTTATTTGTATTCTGACCGTATGCTGCGTCATAATAAGAAAGTTGTCCGGAAGTTTTCGGGGTAATTTTGAAGTCCGTGAATGTGGGATAAAATCTTTCAGAAAACTCTAAGAAAACTTTTATACCGTCCCAAACAACAGCGTTTTTGATAGCAACTAATTTATTATCCGGTAGTGATGGGGTAAATTCGATACTTCCGTTTTGAATAATTTTAAGCGGTACTGTTACAATCACTTTATCTGCTGAATATTCTGCGTTTTGAGTTCTTACAAATACTTTATCACCCGTATAATTAATAGAGCTTACAAAGGAGTTATAGATTACATTTTGAGATACCGATGGGATAATATATTCTTCAAAAAAATCAAACCATGTTCCATTTACAAATTTTCTATAATTAAAGGAACCTAAGTTACTTAGTAATAACTTGTCCTTTTTCCAAAGACCATAATTATCATTGTGATTGTACCCAACAGTATTGACGTTAACGGAAAAAGAATTATCATTTACAATTTCATCAAAAATACCGGTTCCAACGGTTAACCATTCAGCGCCTAACGGAATTGGAAAGTCTGCAAAATCATCTGTCTTTTTCATTCTCCCTCCATAAGCAGGTGTTGCCTCAAGAATTTGATATTCTATACCTTTTTGGCTTAAAAGATGTCCGGCAGTAAGTCCGGCAGCACCAGCACCAATTATTACTACTTTCTCAGAAGATCGTTGGGAAATTTCATTATTCTTGCTAGGAGTTGAGGTAACTTGAAACGGTAGTGTCACTCCAAGCATTCCACAAATTTTGATAAACGCTTTTCTTGTCATAGTTCTTTTTATCTCGTTGAAAATCTGCCGATATGCCGCATTAAACCGGGTTTGCAGTGTTTTTAAGATTCATTTCAATTTTTCTGTGAGCGCTATTCGATTTCCTTCACTATCTTCAAATTCAGCAACGTATCCATATTCACCAATTGATGTTTTTGAATAAAGGGTTTTGCTACCATTCTCATTAACTTTTTTTAATACTTCATCAATATTTTCTGTATTAAAATAAATTAATGCACCTTCCTTTGAAGGTTTATAAATATCTCCCTTTACAAGTGCGCCCGTTATTCCGGAATTATCCTCACTAAAAGGAAATAATGCCATTTCCAGATTATCAATATTATCAAGAATAAAATCAAAACCAAAAATTGCCGAATAAAATTTTATTGCTCTATCCATATCTGAAACAGGTATTTCAAAATACCCAACAGGATTAATACTATTTTTCATCTATTATTTCCTTCCTATAAAATACTTACATTACAAATTGCTGTTAACGTTGAATTTATCCAAGGTAGGTGATTGCGTGTCACTTCATTATCAAATTGCAAAGGTTGAAGAGAGCTATTCGCTCATATTAAAGGTACTATCTCGCCTTTTGGATACATTGTTAACTGCCGTTATTATCACTCAAGTTGCTTTATTATAATATCGGTTCCTGAATAGTCATTATTGGAATATTCATACCAGTGTCGTATTCTAGGAATGGTCATCTCATCTATAATGAATTCTCCGTCAAAAAATAGTCGCTCGCCTTTTGTATCATCCCCGGGAAATACTATTTCCATTCCCTTAAATTTAAAGGTAGATTTGGCTATATATAAAATCCAATTTTTTGAAAACATCTCTTCATTCAAGGTAACAGGAACCATATAACATTCAGCTCCATTGTATGTTTCAATGCCAACCTCTTCAAACCCTTTAATAGTCGGGCTTTTCAGGGACATTGGTAATCCAATCAACATTTTATAAAATTTCCTATACCTGTCATTCATTTTCGGGTTCAATCGGTATTTTTCTATATACTTCTTCTCAATTTGTTCACTATCATTGAAATACACCTTTGAAAGTCCGTTTTTATCAATCGTATGTTTCGAAACATTGTTTTCCCTATTTCTTATTAACTCAAACTTACCGTTTGATATATTAAGTCTAACTTCAGAATATCTAAAAGGATTTTTAATTCTTGGTTCTTGTATATGAATGTTTAATTCAGCGCTATCCCAATTTTGATTTGGATCATGTACCTCAATACTTTTTAAAAGTATATCGCTCCCGTTTAATTTGTCGTTAGGTTTTTCCTTTTGTGAGCAGGAAAAAATCAATAAAGGTACTAAGAGGTATAAAATATTTTTCTTCATTGTTTTCTCGTTTCATGTTATTAATGGTCTGAAAAGATTA
>JANQLA010000205.1 GCA_028280855.1 Melioribacteraceae bacterium | reverse complement strand
TATAACGTCAAGTGTGTTAGTACCTATTGAACCCGTGGAGCCGAGTATAAAAACTTTTTTCATATTGAATTTATTTTATAAGCTAATTATTTATTCTTTTATTCAGTTGCTATATTCAGTTAAAATTGGCAAACAATAGAATTAGGGTAAAAATTCACTTTTTATTTGCAATATTGGTAATAAAATACCATTTTAACTGCTCATAGGGTAATAAAATATCAAGTCGTAATAAATACCAGCCAAAAATAAATCTAATTTTAAAATGAGGATCATTATGAATAAGCGAATTAATTTCATTTCGTTGCTGGTTCTGTTTCTGTTTTCTGAAACTGCTTATTCGCAGGTTTACAGAGATAGCTGGAACTTTGGCTTTGGTTTTACTTACCCTCGTTATCAAAGCACAGACCTAAGACCGCTCGAACAAAACTACGGCGGATTCATATCTATTCAGCGAAACTTTAGTGAAGAAATAGGCCTTAGGCTACGCGGTTTCTACTATAGTATTGACGGCAGAGTGCCCGGCGGTGTTTATAGGTATACTAATGGAACAGTAGTTCCGAGCGGTACCGAGGAAATAACAAACACAATTATGGGAACAGATTTAGACCTTCTGTACTACCTGGCGCCATGCAACGATGTTTCGCCGTATTTTGTATTTGGTATAGGAGGTATTTATTACGACCCGGACTGGTCGGGAATAAATAACACTCAAGCTGAAGATGACTTCGTGGCCGAGATTAACTTTGGACTTGGCGTTGAATGGAGGCTTGATGAAGTATGGAAGCTTAAAACTTCTGTACTTTACCACACAACCGACGGCCAAGTCGATGGAATCGTCAATAATAACCGGGAAGGTATGTTCGGCTCAAATGCAGATGGATACCTAACGTTTGATCTAGGTTTTCTCTACACTTTTTCGACCGGCCCAAGGTCCAAGTATTGTCAACTGTTCGAAGGGCTATCTGCTGAAATGCCCGATTTAAGTAGCCTTGCTACAAGAGATGATGTTGAAGAAATTGTTCAGAAATATATACCGCAGGAAGTTGTTAAAGAAGTAGTCGTCGAAAAACCGGTTTACATATCTCCTGCGGATCAAAAGTGGGTATTAATAGGGGTCAACTTTAATACGGGAAGTTCAAGGCTCAGAAGCGAAGCTTACCCAATATTATTGCATGCCGCACAGGTTCTGCTTACGAACCCGGAACTTGAAGTTGAAATCCAGGGACATACGGACAACGTCGGTTCAGAAAAAACAAACCAAAGATTATCGGAACACCGGGCAATAACAGTTAAAAACTACCTGGTGGGCAAAGGAGTTTCCGCTAACAGGTTAAAAACAATAGGCTACGGAGAAAAGCGTCCGATTGCAAGCAATAGAACCGCGGAAGGACGTGCAATAAACAGGCGAATCGAATTTAAAGTGCTCGAATAAAATAATTAATTTTAGAAAACATACTCGTGCATTTAGTCAGGAGCCCGTTTTACAGCGGGCTTTTTATTAATATTTAATCCCGCAGTTTTATTAGATTTCCGACAATTATTTATTTTCCAAATATCATTTCCAATTATACATGTACATTAAAGGTCTGCTGATATTATTGTTTTTCATAACTGCTTCTTTCTGTGGAGCGCAAGAATCTGTACAAAACCCGTTCAGCACAATCGGCATAAATGCAAGTTTTAACCGGAGTATATCAATTGAAGATTTAGACGAATTTTGGGAAGCCGACTACGGCGTATCGGTTCGTTTTGAAACACCATTCTATTTTAGTCATGTTAGCCTTGGTTTGGATTACACGAAATTCACTAGCAAAAAGAATTTGCAGCCCGACTTTAATTCATTTTTTTTGTCGATGATGCTTAACAGGAAGCTGGATTTATTTTCCGGTACAAATATTTCCGCCGGGATAAAATTCGGGACATTCATTATGCTGTTTGACGACACCGACGCTACCGAATTCGAATCAACTGAAAGTGAATTAGCAATTGGGGCAAATGTAAAATTTGAAGCCCCGATTTTAAAAAATATTCGCCTTTACTTATCCACTGATTTTACAACCGTATTTACTAATAAGCGAATGAAACTATGGGATGCTTCCGGCGGAATTATTTATACATTCGTTACACCGAAATGGCTAAAGGATTTTCTTGAATGATAAGCCGGACTGTTGTGATAATATTATTCTGTCTTATCCCTGTTTGCATAATAAATGGACAATCAGGCGACTTCGCAACTATTGAAATTTTCACTTCTGAGGATATTCGTGAAGCCGGGCTCGTAAACCTGAACGACATAACCTTGCTCTCTAACAACATAGAAAAAACAAGTATAAACGGCTATTCAGGAAATATAGTTTTTAACGGATTATCAACCTTCCAAAACCAGGATGTAATAGTGCTTATCAATGGTCAACAAATCGATGTTGCTTTTTTGGGCGATTTTAACCTTGATGTGCTTCCATTCAATATTGACCAGGTCGATTCAGTAATTATTGTTTCTTCGCCAATGTATTACAAAAACTATTTATCGAGAAGCGGATTGATCGAATTTATAATCAAAAAGGAAACAGCCGGGTTTTCACTTAATGCATTCCAGAGTATTGGAAACGAAATTGGCGATCCTGGCCCTTTTGCTTACACGCCTTACAGAACTCCAAACGTCGATAAGCTTGGGTTTCTTGCCGGGATGTCGATAAGCACTTCAGGAACGGATTGGAATCTTGTTTCGAATATAAAGTTGAACGAAAATTTTGTTACGGATCAGGCAATAAGGCCGAGGATTAATGAACTATCGGCCGAATCAAAAGCGCGCATACTCGGTGCAAACGCTATCCTTTCATATAATTTTTTAAATGGTAGCCACCAGTTTATTTTTAATTTCAGTGAAAATAGCGACTTTGTTTATTTTCCTCTTTTCGGTAATGAAATTCCAAATAAAAGGGTTCATCGACATATCGGGTTCAACGGCGAAATTCCCATCAATAAAAAATTGAAGCTATCTTACAACATAACGAACGGAATAAATGAATTTGCAAAGTCTGAAAATAGTCGTGATCTTAATTTCAATCTAAAGGTAAATTCAACTTTATTGGGTTTGGGTTTAGCTTATACCGGCTTGCGCATAAAGGGTTCGATGGGAATGGAATATCGAAAATACGATGCTAACAGATCCGGGTTTAACAACGACGAGCAGCTTGAGTTTATGAGAAGTTATTTTGACGTCGGTTTCAAAGTTATTGGAAATATTTTTCAACACACAGGAATTCAGCTCACCAAAAATCAAAGCAACAACGGGTTCGTCGGTTATACAAAAACGATATGGAATCTAAATAATTATAATTCGCTACAACTGAACACCGCCTATTCTTCAACGTGGATAAATCAGGAATTAAATTACTACTCATGGGCTATTAGCGGATTTACCGTTTTTAACGAGGACGAAACAATATACAATCCTTCTTTTTTTTACAGGCCGAAAAAAACTTTATCAATTGATTTAGCTTATCGATTCAGTTCTCCCAAAACGGTAATAGGCGGAAATATATTTTACAGGCGTCACAAGGATTTTTACCTAGACAACACAATATATAATTTACCTCAAGATGAAAACCTTTTCGACGCGCTTGAAGGCATAGAAGGCGGCTTATCATCACAAGTTGCAGGAGCCGGCTTACAAGCTGATTATAATTTTTCGCCCAATTTTTCTAATTCACTATCATACGTTTATTTTTCTTCGTTTGATGAGTCTAATTTATTTAAGGATGAGTGGAATAAAATTCCGGCTAATAGGATTCATTACAAACTTATGATCCGGGTAAATAATGGCTTTTCAATACGCGGCTTGGTAAGATACCTAAGTGAAACACGCTGGCTCAACTTTAGAAATGTCAGCGTTCAAAGCAATGAAAAATATAAGCATATACTGAATGAAAAATTATTAGTAGATTTATCGTTGCAAAAATCGTTTTGGCAGGAAAAGGTTTGGATAAGCATCTTGTTCAAAAACATTTTCAACCAGGAAGAAATATATCATCCTGTTGGTGTCAACCTGGGATTAAGGTTTTATTTACAAGTTCGATTAAAATTTGACAATTTATTTGAATAAATGATGTAGTTATATGAAAATTTTTAGACCCGTTTTAACAGTTATCATATTCTCCATTTACTTTTTCCAATTCGGAGGAAAGACGCATGCCCAAAATTTGTTTACCGATAAAGCTGTAAAATCTTCATTACCGCTTTTATTAAGCAGCAGTCATTTGTCCGTAAAATCAGGTTCACATTATCCCATATTATACGCCGGCATTTCTTCAAGCAGGTTAATAAATACTATTGCCGATTATGAACCGGTTAACCAAAACATGTTTCGCGCAAAAAATTTTTCCACTATTAAAAAATTCGTAATTGCTAATGCGCCGAAAGTAGAAAATAATATTATAGTAAAATTATCGCCCGATTCAGATGAAACAGAACAAAGCACGCGGGAAGATGAAAGCTTTTTTACGGAAGAGCTTCTCTACTTCGTTGGCGCCGCTGCACTGGCTACTACCTTTTACTTGGTATGGTCGGACGGAGACAGATCGGTAAATAAAAAAACATTCGGCACACCCCCTAAACCGTAACTCAAGCTAGTTCTTGAAAATCATGATGATGAAAAAATTATACAAAACCTTATTACTACTTATCGCCTTTGCAGTTATTCTCAAAGCACAGGAAACACCCATTTTGCTTTCACCGTTGGACGGTGAGAGGCATATCAAAACTACTAAACTTAGTCTTCAATGGTTTTCAATAGAAGGTGTAGAGACATATAGAGTTCAGCTTTCTGCCGGTCCCGATTTTTTCCCGCAAAATATTTTGATGGATGTCATACGAACTTCGCCTTCGGTAGTTACACCTGTATTGGAAAATCTAACTACCTATTTCTGGCGTGTAAAAATTGATTCTGCTGACAGCCCGTGGTCGCCGGTTTGGCGATTTACAACAACAGGTTTTCCAACTGTTGTTAATTTACTACTTCCGACGGACGGCAAGAATAATATTGACACCGATGTAATAATTTTTAACTGGAGTGAGGATTCGGTAAATGCGAGTTATAATCTTCAAATATCAACAGATCCGGATTTTCCCGATACAATAAGGAATGTTACAGTTAATGAAGAAACCACCGAGCTTACAAACCTGAACTTCGGGAGGCTGCACTACTGGCGTGTAAAAGCTTTTAATATTGATGGTGTTGCGGGCGAGTGGTCGGATGTATTTTCCTTTAAGACCCGACTCGCAAAACCTGCTATGATTGCTCCCACGAATTTTGCGAATAACCAGGATACATCCGTTATTTTCCGATGGGCGCGGGTTCAAACTGCAAGCATTTATGATTTTCAGTTGTCGTTTAACGAAGAGTTCGCACAAGACAGTATTTTATTCGATTCTTCTGTAACCACCGATAGGATTCGGATTGAAGAACTTGAGAACGACAGGATTTATTATTGGCGACTGAAATCGAGAAATGCGTTTGCAGATACGAGTAAGTGGAGCGAACCTTTTGCATTCAAAACTCGCCTGGAAAAACCAAGTTTGACAAACCCATTGGATAAATCCAGGAACAACGAGCTAAGCGTTATGCTTGAATGGACTCCCGGTGATGATCTTGATTTCTATCATTTACAGGTAGCCGAGGACTCACTCTTCAGGCAATTATTTTCAAATAGTTTCGTTGAATCCAATTCGGCTACAATACTAAACCTTGAGTACAACAAGTTTTATTATTGGCGGATTAGTATACAGAATACGGACGGCGACTCAAGCAGCTGGGCGGATTTTTCATGGTTTAAAACCAAGCTAGATACTCCAATTCCTACTTTCCCTGAAAATAATGTAACCAGGTTTTCTCCCGAAGTTACTTTCGAATGGGCTCCTGTAGACAGCGCTGAGTTTTATAGCTTTCACTTTGCAGAAAGTGATACGTTCCTGGATACAGTTCTTTTTAAGCAAACGAAAGATACTCTTATAACGCTCGACTCACTCGAAATAAATCACAAATTTTATTGGCGTGTTCAGGCTGCAAACCCACGCTCCGATACAAGCGAGTGGAGTAATACATTTGTTTATAATACGTCTCCAATCGCGCTGTCGAGTTTAGTAATAGACACAACGATTAATTTTTCATTAAACAGAATTGATACGATTTCTTCCATTGTTGTGTTTAACAATTCTAATATTCGAGTGGCTTTGGCTTCTATATCAGCAGTGCCGGATACTATATTTTCAGTTAGTGAATCAGGACTTAACCTAATGCCGAATGATTCAACTAAACTTTATATCATTGCCGACACCTCGCGTGTTGATACCGGCAGAATTGATGGACAACTTAATTTTGTGAGATCATTCGACGAATTTGTAGATACAATGGAAGTGCCCCTAAGTCTTACAGCATTAAAGTCGATAGGATTATTTTCACAAGACACACTGAACTTTGATACAACGTTTTCGGCTTCACCGCGAACCGAAGTTATACGGCTTTCTAACAGGCTTGGCAATATTCCCTTGATTGTCAATTATTTATATGTAGAAGGCGACTCCTACGAGTCTTTTATCTTGAACACCGAAGTTGAAAAAATCGGCGCCGGGGATTCGATTAATGTATCGATTACATTTGATCCGATGATAAGTGATACAAGCATAGTCTACCTTGTTGCTGAAACTAATTCCTACCCTGAAGAATTACTTCGTCTGCCCATTATTGGAGTTGGTGCCGGAGGAGAAATTTCGAATCAAACAAAAGAACGCTTCGAAGAGTTGAAAGAAGAAAAATTTGTTACTCTATTTAGTAACGACGGAAAAATAATTATTGAAAACTCTGGTGACTTCCCACTTGAGCTAAATTTCCGATTCGCTGAAAATTACTTTGACTTTACATACGATAAACCTCTGCCGATGAAGCTGCAGCCCGGCGATACCGCTGGAATAACTCTGAGTTATTTAACACCAAACTTCGACAGCTTGAATACCGACACTTTGATTATTACTCACAACGGAATTGGAAAATCTCCCATGAAAATTAAGCTGGATGGTGTGTTCGATAGCCTTGCTGCGGTTAACTCTATCAACGGCATTTTATCTATCGACGGCGAGAACATCGGTCTGCTTAGTAGCGGGATTCAAATACCTGCCGGTACGCCTGTACAGGCAAGGTTAAGTTCCGATTTGTTTAAAAACGAAAGTAATCTTGATTTTCAAATAAGTTACTTTTTAGGAGGCCCCGGGGATAAATTAACTGCGCTTGAAACAAACGACAATCGTTTGATTATTCCGTTTAACAATGTTGGTGAGCGGGGCTTGCTTTTCAAGGGAGAACTATTTACGCAGGGGTTTGCAGGGCAGCCGATCGACTCTATTACAGTCTTTAAATTTATTGACGTCCAAGTTGAAATTAATAATTATCGTACCAAGGATGTAAATGTTCCGCTATCTGTTGCCAATGCAAATATTGAGAAAGCAAATGTAAACTGGGTTTTATTCGGCTATCCGTTCGAGCAGGTAATAAATGATTCGGCATTCAGCGATTTTGGCGACCCGGCTAAAATGCAGGACGGGGAATGGGTAGTTTATGACTACAACTCAAGCTTAGGTAGTTTTAATCTTCTGGCAGATAACCCTATTACGGCTGGCAAAGCATATTTTATTGCTCAAGCTGTTAATGAAGACGCCAACCTTGCTTATAGGTACCAGAATACAATTGTCACAAGGAAACTGTCGGACAATAAAATTGAAATACCTGGAAACGGTTGGAGAACAATCTCAAGCCCTTATACCTTTGATGTTGAAGTTGATACGCCTGCTGTTCTTTACCGATTCGATACTTTCGCTAAATCGTATAAGCTGACAAACATTATGCGACCCGGCGAGGGCTACTTTGTACCGCCCGAAGTCACCGAACTTAACTTAATTAATTACGGGGAATACTTCCCTGCTGTTTTTCCGAAAGTGATATCAGGTTCAGAGTGGCTTATAGATTTGGCAATTACGAACAATGTTAAGACCGAACAGTTACTGATTGCCGGGTCTAAACTGGCAAACAATTTGTATAAGGTGAATACCTCGAACGGGTACAGGAAAGCACCAAAAATTGACGATTATTTCGAAGCCTATCTTGTTGATGACAATGAGCAAAAACTTGCGGCGCTCGTTGAGCAGCCATTTGGAGAATTTGGCATAGATTTAATATTGGAATCAGGAAGGAATGAGTCGGTTCAGTTTAGAATTGCCAACGAGTTGAACTTGCCCGAAGGGTATTCATTTGCAATCGCAGATCAATTCGGCAACTCCCTGAGTTTGAGGCAGGATGTTATTTTAGGGAAAGATTACCCTTCGCATTTTAAGTTTGTCTACGGAACAAAGAAATATATTTCCGAGACTCTTAACAATATTAAAAGTTCGTTAGTAACCGATTTCGAGCTCCATCAGAATTATCCTAATCCGTTTAATCCTTCAACCACAATCACGTACAGCTTACCTTCAAAGAGACATGTTGTTATAAGAGTTTATGATATCCTCGGTAACGAAGTTGTAGAATTGGTTAATGAAGTGAAGTCCCCCGGTTTACATAGCGCCACATTCGAAGCTGGAAATCTTGCAACGGGAATGTACATAGTAAGTCTAACTGCCGGTAATTATTCAAAAGCAATCAAAGTGCTTCTGTTAAAATAGAGCAAGTGATTTTTATTCAATTGCAAAATGTGGCTATCCGAAGGATTCCTTTGGAAAAGCCAAATTTTTTAATTCATTTCTTTCTTGTCGTTTGTTGAAACGAACAGCAATAATTTACTTTCTTTTCCAGTTCACATCATTCTTCTACTTAAAGCAAATAGCAAATTAAGAATCACAAGGATGTTAACTGTCCAGTTAATCTTTGAGAGCTTCTTCAATAGTGCTTCATTTGAATTTCCGGCACCTTGTATATAAGCAGCTCTCACCGCTTTTGCGGTAGGAATTAAAGCAGCGAATATTACTCCAAGAATTGCAACCATCAGCACCTGTTTAGAAGCAAGCCAATGATTAGCACTAAACACAAAAAATCCGTACGCAGGGTTCAACATCACTACAAGTATACCGGTTATTAGCACTCCCATTGAACCGACTATTCCAACCAGGTTTATATATTTTAGATAAAGTGATAAAACCGATTTGTCGGCTTCATTAAAATCAGACGAGTATTTCACTTTTACCGCTAGGCTAAAAATTAAATTCGAAATCCATATGCCTGCCAGGATAATATGGATTGTTACAAGTACACCGTACATATTTTACCTTCTTTTCTTTGCTATAATTTAATAAGACTAAACTTGTAAAAGAAAAATACGTTATTTAATTTAGACATCACAACTCATTATACGGGAGGAACTATGAAACTTCGCTACTTTGCTTTACTCATTTCAATGCTGCTTTTTACTTCTTCAATATTTGCTTTGCCCCGCCTGGCTGTTCGTCTTAACGATCAATGTATAGATTGTCACGTTAACCCAACCGGCGGTACTTTGCGTAATAACAACGGTTGGTTCTACGGCAAATTGCCCATGAGCATGATTTCACCTCGCGAAAAGGATTTAAAACTTTCCCCAAAATTAACCGATAACATTACGCTCGGTTTGGATATGCGCGGACAATTCCTTTACTCGCAGGAAAAAAGTAAAACAGATTTCCAGGATATGACTGCAGGAATTTACAGCAATATAAAATTATCGGAAGATATCGACATAGTTGCTCGTTATGATTTCGTGCAATCAGTATGGGAAGGCTACGGCATCGCGCGAATTCTACCGTTCGACGGATATATTAAAGGGGGTAAGTTTACTCCCAACTTTGGAATACGAATAGACGATCACACGGCATACACGCGCGGTGGTGATTTTGCGCTACTCCGCGACGGTGGTACGGCCGGTTTACCGTACGGACCTTTTTACCTTGAGACAGGTATGGAAGTAGGGTTCTACCTTGACAAGCTTGCTTTCTTTACCGCAAGCGTCGGAAGACCCTCTGGAAACTTTCCTTTCGAAGCTGATCCGACATACACGGCGCGACTTGAGATAACACCCACTACCGATCGCTTTGGGCTGATGTTCGGGGGTTCCTATGCGAACAGCAAAACACGTGAAGTAGGGTTCCCGCCCAAGTTTAACAACACCGATATTTACGGCGGATTCATAGGTTTAGGCTATGACCGTTTTGCGCTGCTTGCAGAGTATGACATTGCCGATAATTATGTTGGCGAAGATATCACTTCGAATGCATTTATGGCAAAACTGTCCGGACAAATAATTGTGGGACTTGAAGCTATTGTTCGCTACGACAGGTTCGATCCGAACAGTGATGTCGATAATGACGAGCTGGCTCATTTGATACTCGGCTTCGAATTTTTCCCATACAGCTTTGTGGAAATTCGCCCACAGTACCGGATTCATATGGAAGATCCGAGCATAGACAATGATGCGTTTGTTATGCAGTTTCATTTTTGGTATTGATTAAAGTTTTCCGTCCTGTTCTTAAGAGATTCTATATTTTAAAAATATGGAATCTCTTAATCCGGATTCTATTCTGCTATTAAATTCAAATAAGATAATAGCACATTAAATCCGTTATAGTACAAAAATTTGTATCTTTGAAAAGTTTACTTGACTATTTAAAATTTTTACTACAGTATTACTGCTAAATTCATTACAACTATTCTTTCACTTACTGAATCCCCTTTCTCCCAAAACTGAGTTATTATGATCGATAGCTCTAAAATAGTATTTGTTACTGCTTCTTTAATTTTAGTAATAATTATTGCATGCTGCAAAAAAAGGAACCCAATAGAATCCAATTTTTCTGAGAACTACTTTCCTCTTCAAATTGGAAATGAATGGACATTTGAATTTCCAATCTGGACTCCATCTTCGGGAGATACTTTAGTAACAGTGGATTACAAAATTATCACAACGAAAAAAGTTAACGGGAAAACATACTATTGCTTTAATTACGGAATGCCGTTTTTCCCGGATAATTGGATTATTGAAAGTATTGACTCAGTATTCATTAGACAGAATGAAAAAGGAGATATATTACTACTTATTGATGGTTCTGAATGGTTGTACTTTGACTTCGATGCTTCAATGCTAGATTCCTTAGTAAGACAAAAAATAAAAAATGCTAATTATTTCCACCAAATTGAATCTATTAATGATACAGTGGTTACTCCAGTAGGTCTATTTAATAATTATTTTAAAATTTTAACCTATTTTCCTGATATAATAGGTACAGAACATTATACTTGGTTTTCACCCGGTTATGGACCGGTTAAAATCTACTATCCTGAACTAAATGTTACATATCAATTGGTCGGAAATATTATTCAAAACAATTAATTGAGGACAAATTGGGAATGAAATTAAAAATTACTCTAATACCGTTTTTTTTATTCTTTATACTATCATGTAAAAGCAATATAACTCCTCCCAATAATGAATATGCAGATAGTATATATGTTTTAGAAAAAGACCACATTTTCGGAGGTTTCGGAGATGTTGACAATTATCATCACGCGCTAATAATAAATACTTCTGAAGATTCTATTGTTCTGAATGTAGAGTCTCCTACACCCGAGGGATTAAAACGTGAATCAATTCGCTCGCCGGCCTTTGGTAAATATGCATTCATTCCAACAGAGTTTTCAAATTATTTTACTATACCAAATATGGCAAATGATTATTTAGCCGATGAGCCTGATACTAGTACAAAAAAAAGCCATTTCTGGAATAATGTGAGATTAGGACCATCCGACGGTATACATGTTCCGTATTCGAATTATTTGGGAGAAGGAGAAGAACTTTTTATAAAAAGCTTTGGCGTCAATAATTTTATGGGGTTAGAGGTAATTTCAGAATATAAGATTGAAAAAGATACAGCAAACCTATCATATCTTAATATTGAGATTAAACAAACCATAATAAACACTGCACAAGAAAAAATGCATACGGTAGGGATTGCATTACATGTTCCTAGAGTATTATGGACTAAACCAGAAGATACATATCTATATAAGCTAATATCCGATACTTTGATTACTGATGTAAAAAAAAATGTTATTGACCATAATTCTGGTATTGGAGAGGGATTCGGCTTTTATCGTTCAAAAGGTCAAACTATAAAAGTGCAGAAAGATATTTTGCAATCAAATAATTCATTCGAATTTATAATTAAAATGACAATAGAGCCATTGCTTGAGAAGTTCGAAATATATCCTATGTATGTACTCCAATTTGAAACAAAGGGGGAAAGGGTATGGCCTCAAAGTGTTATTACTGTGAATAATAAAAAATATGAAGGACCCGTTGACTATTTAAAGGTATGCGGGCTATCTATTCCAACTTATATCCTATTTTCAATAGACGACGGAAATCTGAGGGTTGTAAGTCCGGATGAAATTGAACCGACTTTTAAGCCCTAACATTATGACGGTGTAATTAATATTAACTATCAAACTAATTAAGGAGGTTTACATGTTTAGTCCACCGGCAAAAAGAGCCTAGGTTCCGACGTGAAGCTATCTACACCCAGAATTACAAAGATTACTACACGGAGCGAAACACTAGGCAAATACTTCTTTAACAAGTAAGGGCATGTTTCTCATCTAAAATAATATACTTAATTTAAGAAAAGATGGAGGGAAAAATGAAAAAGGTGATTTATGTCATAATTATTAACTTAATTGTTACTTTCATTTTATCTGCACAGGATGTTTTTGTTGTTACACCGCCTGCAGATTTCATTGGAGTAGAAGCTAAAATTGTTAAGACTGTTGTTGAACAGAACAGTCAGCAATTACAATTAGCGAATAATCTTGTTAAGGTTTTCTTATACAAAAGAAAAAAATAAGTTCATCATAGTTAAACAAAGTCGTTTTTCATATACCGTTACTTACGTCCTGATTACTACTGATGGTAAGTCAATCAACATTCTAGATAAAAATTACATTCCAAAGGTTGATGATTTCGAAATATATGAAAGAGCTGCCGGATTAAACAAGCTAACAAGTGCTAATGTAGATTTTTTACTTGATACCGAATGTGATGATATACCCTCTGCTGTTAATGCGATAGATACCGTAGCTATTTATGCTGCTAATCAAGGCTATAATGTCCAGAAATTAATAGGTTCTGCTGCTACAACCGGAGCAATTAAAAGTGCTATAAATAATAATGATTTGGTTGCAATGGGTAATATTGGACATGGAAGTCCGACAGGTATTCTATTGGATAATGGTTCAATAAGTCATTCATGGTTTGCTGCACAAGATTTGCGCGGAGAGATTTATTATTTCAATTCTTGTCGAGTTTATAATGAGCCATTTGTTTCGTCTATGCTGAATAGTGGTGATGCAAGAACATATATTGGTGGAGTTCTAAATTTGCCAATTGGTACTTCGGAAGAGGTATTTAAAGATTTTTGGGATTACACATTAAATAGCGATTGGCAGATGGGCAGTGCACTTGGTCAGGGCGAAACTAATAATAACTTACAAAACTATCATAATATTGGTGGAGACGATGGAATAATAGAACTAACAACAAGTGGGACGCTAAACAGAAATGAAGTTTGGTTAGGCGGAGTTAGTATTGCAGGTAATGTTTATATCCCCACCAGCAAAACATTAACTTTCAAAACCGGGGCCACAATTAATTTAAATGGGCACTATATCAAATCAACGGGCGGTACAATTTTGGTGGATATTGGCGCTAATGTCAATGGCTATAAAGCCATAGTAACTCAAAGCGGCAGTATTAAGGGGTATTATCCCACCTTTGCTACGGCTCTTTCACATGCAACAAGTGGTCAAACTGTGGAACTGCATAGTTCAACTACTTTGAGTGGAAACCTAATAATTCCTTCTGGAGCTAATGTAAAAATAAAAGCTAATAGAACACTAACGTTAAATGGATATTATTTATTCGGGTCCAATAGTTCAATAACACAAGAATCCGGTGTAACTATTATTGGACTTCAATCTTATGTTAAATACTATAGTACAACTAAGGGATATTTCCCAAGTGTTCAAACCGCCATTAACAATGCATCCGGTTTCCAATCAGTAGAACTGCTTAGCAGCACTTACAACGAATCGTTCGGATTTACAAGCCGTTCGGATATAAAACTAGTTGGACAGGGGCAGGGAGCTACCACAATTAACAGCAGTTTTTCAGTAACAAATTCAGATGATATTTGGATTCAGAACATGTCAATTAACCCGAATGTTAACATAAATAGTAGCCATAATACAAAATTTCAAAATGTATTATTTAACGCAGCCACAATTGTAAATGATTACGGTGGAACAAGTACGGATGTTAGCGCATGTTCGGCTGCCGATGGAGGCGCTTCATTTGCATACCGTTCATACGGTGGTGAAGGCGACGCTTACAGTAGCGAAATTTCAGGCTTTGATGTTGCATTTTATTTAGTAGAAGGCGCTGACTATAATATCGGTACAAATAATACATTCTGTAATAATGGCTTAGATATTTATGCTTACGGCGGCGGAGCATATGCATATGTTATTAGCAATGACTATACCAGAAACGTTAACGACGCTGTATACGGAAATGTATTTATTACCGGAATAAATGGAATTTGTCCCCGGCAATCGCGTTCAGTGCAGTTGGAGTTGGCATCATTATCAAAGCCAACAGGCGGTGTTACCGGCAGCTTTGCACAAATAAGAGATGCATTTAGTTCATTAAAACAACTTATGTATGAGGATAAAGAAAACGGTAATGTGAGAATAGAATACTACAATTCCGTAGTTAACGATCTATCAAGTGAACTAAAGAATTCATTGGCAAACCTTCAACACAAGAAGGAAATGAAAGAAGGCTTAACCTTACTTAAACACATTTATTACTCGGTAGACAGAAAGGAAGACTTCAGGAATTGTGTTCAACAATTATCCGGCAACAAAAAGTATGATAAATTTACAAACTATATTGACAGGTATTCAATTTGGAATTTAGTTGATAATGGACATTACAATGGAGCTGCTAAACTGGCAAAAGAAATAAGAAATAAATCGAAAGATGATAACAGTTTACTAATTGAAATGATCTACGAAGAAGCCCTTATTAATAAATACTACTTGAATGATTTGAAAGAAGCGGAGAAATTATTTAACGAAATAGCCGCTAATTATCAGGACAATATTTTATCGGAATTTGCATTGGCTGAACTGGGTATTGAACAGGATACTTCACCAAAAAACAACATAGTTGATGATGAAGAAATAGAATTCAGCTATGAATTAAGATCGCACCCCAACCCATTCAACCCGTCAACAACAATCTCATATTCAATACCCCAAAAAGGACATGTAGTGCTTAAAGTATACGATATACTGGGCAGGGAAGTTTACCAATTGGTAAACGAAGCGAAAGAAGCAGGAATTTATAGCGCTCAATTTGACGGAAGCAAACTTGCAAGCGGAATGTACATTATTAGTTTGCAGACAAACGAATTTAATAACTCAATAAAAATACTACTGATTAAATAGTATCAAATGACCAGATGAGAGAAACAAAAAGTAATTAACAAAAAATAATGTAGTATAGTTAAGGTTTATTATCAACTACATTTATATCCATACTGTTCTTTGACATGCTGTTATTCAAAGCCTTACTAACAGGATTAAGGTCAATCGGCAACAGGTCGACGTACTGTTGTGCAACTTTCTTCGAAAGTCTGGTAAGCAAGGAGATTTGTTCAATATCGTATATGTCATGTTTCCAAAGAGTTTCGACCTTGTGATAGTCTTTAATATATCTATCTACAGCCTCTTTAGAGTGATTAGTTTTCAAAGCAATATCGGGAGTAAGATAACCTTGCAAGTAAAGAGTAATAATTTCTCTTTTATGGGTAATAGCTCCTGATAGGTCATGTATATTTCCTCTTGTAGGCAGGAGGGTTCCGGCATCTTGAATCTCGTTAACATACTTAGAAACAACGGCATCACAAACGCCAAGCAGTGCGGCAAGATCAAGCTGTGTAAGTAATGCTCCCTGATCGAAAGCCTGATCAACAAAGCGTACCAATCTTTTTTTGCGCAGAGAAGTTGAGCTGAATCCGTGAGCAATATGGCTGATATCATCATCAGTAATAAAAGAAAGCACAATTGGTTTAAGTCTGGTATTAGCAATAGCTTTACCTCTTTTGGGATATTCATCAACAGGTACAGCCATCCAAACAAGCTGTCCGTATTGAGTATAATCAATATCGTTGTTATTAGATGAGACAAGAAAGTAAGAATCAATAACATTCATAATGTCGTTAATAATAGCTTTAGCTGTAACTTCACCTTTGTCGTAACCGTAGTTATTAAGGAACCTGTATAGTAAATGTTGTTGAAGTGATTTGTCTTTAAGTCTACGGTACTTTTTATTTTGTATTTGTAGTTTTGATAAAGGTTTACTCATAAGTTTTGCCTCCTCTGCCTGAAGAAAGTGAGGATTTTTTTTTAGCCGAAACCTTTTGATTTTTTGGACTAATTAGTTCCTGAAGTCTTTTGTTATCAAGCTTGTTGTAGTAATCATAAATTTGAGAATACTCCCTTATGATGCGGTCGGACTTCTGAGCGATTAGCCTTATTTGATTGTGAGAGAACTTCTGTTTAAGGAGAGATGCAATCTGCACGAAGTCAGCCAGATATCTTTTAACAGACATCTCGGAATGATTAGTTTTTTGTTCTACTTCAGAAAAGCTATAGCCTTTAAAGTAAAGTTCAATAATAGCAGACTTGTGTGAGATACCCGGTCCCATATCCAGCTTAGCTCCACGAGTTATGATGAACTTCCCTTCTTTTTTAAGCAAGGCAATATCTCTTTTAACTGTAGCTGGAGAGGTGGGATATATCTTCGTAACTAAGCAAAGCTCCCTGATCATAGGCTTGGCGTGTTATTCTCTGAAGGCGGTGTCGTCTAAGTCCTGCAAGCCCATAGTCAGCAAGGGCTTCGAAGTCGGTGTTGATATCCATAAGCTTAAGTCTAATAGTAACTTTACGGGTAAGCCTTATATGTTTACCGGCTGGTTCATCAGCCGAAACTGCTTCATAGGAAATCTCACCACTGGATAGTTTTACATTAGAATGTTCGCTGAAGTAATGTGATACCTGACTATAGTAAGCTTCGGCAATAATAGGGGTAAGGTTAAAATCAACAGCCAACTTTTGAATAATAGCATTCTTTGCATTTTTAGATTCCAATCGCTTTGTACCGTAGGAATCAGAATTGTTCAACTTGATCATAGCTAGTTCTCCTTTTTCTATTTTGATAAGTTAAGAACTCCTATGGTCATTTGACCCTAAACTTTAAATAGTTGGTTACCTTGTTTTGAGCTAAATAAAAGATTCCATCTTTCGAAAAGATGGAATCTTTTACAAATTCAAGTGCGTGAACATCCGGCAGGCTAGTAATCTGCAAAAACAGAAGAGCCTGACAAATTGCTAATCTGCCGGACAGTTTCTTAGAGAGGCTCAATTTTTTATTCTCTTTTGGGACTGTTAATCTCAATTCAAATAATTATTCTTTGCCCAACATTTACAGAATTGATCCTGACACCTTGTAATGTATTCATACAGTTTTCACCGATCCACTGCTTGGCATTATCATCTCCATGAATCAGCAAAATTCTGCCCGGATTCAGCCTGTGCGCCAATTGAATAAGTTCATTTCGGTTTGAATGAGTCGGAAAATAAAATCTTTCTATATCACACTTAACTACTTGAGTTTCGCTGCTAAAATTCTCTAAAAGATCTCCTTTTTTTGCATTTGCAACCTGGGAACCCGGAGTTTGATCATCCATATACCCAACAATAAATATGGCAAAATTATTTTGAGTCAGCCAAAATTTCGCAAACCGGTTTGATGATGTGTTAGGAAGCATCATTCCGCTGGACGCAATAACTATGCATGGATTCTTTCTAACTTTATGAAAATCATTTAATTCAAAGTAGTTGAATGTATTGATATCACTCAACACGTTTTCAGAGGAGGTGTAGTTGACCACATATCTGTTTTTATCGTATATCTTTAAAATTTTATTCGCTAAACCGCCCGTAAATATTGGCACATTAGTTAGCCTGCCGTTCACTATTTGTGAATGAATCATCCATAAAATTTCCTGCATTTTACCAAGTGCAAATACGGGAATTAGTATGGAGCCGCCGGATGAAAGAATACTATTTGCTCTTGTAACAAATCTCGATATTTCCGACCTAAGATTTCCTATCGCTTCACTCGGAGTATTGCCGTAGGTGGATTCGGTAATAAGCGTAGTAATTCTTTCCCCTGGTAAAATTGCACCGTTCATCAAAAACTGTTTGGACAACTTAATATCACCGGTATAAAGTATTCGTTCATGCAAGTATTCAAGCAGAATTGATGCGGAACCAATTATATGGCCCGCATCATAAAAGCGAAGTTTAATTGGCTCTGAGGACGAATGCCGAAGTCCCTTAAGGTAAAACTCTTCCTCGTACTTTATATCAAAGGCGCATTGAAGCAGAAGATCAACCTCTTCATGGGTATATACGAGCATATCTTCATCAACTTCGCTCAAAATACGAACGCTATTATGCAATGTTAGAATGGCAACTTCAATTGTCTGCGGAGTCGCAAGAATTTTTGCATGCGGAAACTTTTTAATGAGAAACGGCAAAGCTCCGATGTGATCCTGGTGTGCATGTGAAATTATAACGTAGTCTAAATCAAGCTCATCCAATAATTCGAATCTGGGTAGTGCATCAAAGCCTTTTCGTTGAGGATGAATTCCGCAGTCCAGCAAAATCCCGGTGCCGTCAATATTAAGGTAAAAGCAACTTGCGCCAATTTCTTCGGCTCCGCCAAGCGCTATAAATTTTATTTTGTTCTCGGTTTTCAATTTAGATAGGTCTTAAGAATTTACTCTAGGTTGACTGAATTTAGAGGAATTTCTTTCCTTTTTTGTGAAGTCTTTCGCGGTACAACTGACCTATTTCGGCGGCAAGTATAAATAGACAAGAAGAATAGAACAGCCAAAAAAGTATGACGACAATTATAATAAAGGCTCCGTAAATTCTGTTTTCCGATAAGAAATCATAAACATAGTAGCCAAATAATCTACGCGCAATTTCCCAAAACGCTGTAGCCCAAAATGCGCTTACCAAAGGAATTCTTTTACCAAGTTTCGCATACGGTATTAATTTATAAAATGTAAAAAACATCACGAAAATAATAACTATTGAGACTAGTGAAAGCAGGGAATCAGTAAGTTCGCTTATACGCAATGATTTAAGAACTTCGACTTTTTCTGCAGCATCAAACAAAACATTTACCATAGGCAAAATAATTGTAGAGAGGAGAATAAAAATGATGAGTAACAATACCATTCCGAAATCTCTCAACAAGCCGTGCAGGGCGCCCCTGTCTTCGGCATATCCGAAAATATTGTTTAATACTGTTCGCATTGAACTAAACAACCAGGTGGATGTAAACAACAATCCAAACGCGCCTATATAACCGGCGATGGTTTTATACTCAATTACTGCAGGAATTCGTTCCAAAATAGCTTCGCGGGTAAATTTTGCAT
>JANQLA010000137.1 GCA_028280855.1 Melioribacteraceae bacterium | reverse complement strand
AATGGCACATCATCTTTTTATCACGGTCAACTTGATGAATTTAGAATATGGAATTATGCTAAATCAGGTGCTGAAATCTTGCTGGATATGCATCGTATGGTAGAACCAAATTCGGCCGGATTGATTTGCTACTACACGTTTGATTCGGCTGGTGATACGCAAGTATCTGATCAGTCTGGAAATGGGAATCATGCTACTGCACATAATATTATAAATAGCGACTGGGTAACAACCACAGCACCAATTGGAGAAGATGGACAAGCAGTTCGTTCAACATCACAAACAAATGCTGGCAATCCCGGATCACAAATACAAGCAACTATGTCCAATAATCCTAATGATAGCAGGTATTTGGGAATTTATTGTTATGGCGATGGAAGTGAAATAATAAATGCCGAAACTTTTCCTGCTGGTATTACGCAAAGACCTTCAATTCTATGGGGATGGTGCGGAGTGGGAAGTGCCGAAGCTGAATTAATTTTTGAATATGATAATATACCGGGTATTGCCGATGACTCTGCGCTTAAACTTCTCCGTCGTCAAGACGCGAATGACGCATGGGAGGTTTATGACACCCCTGCTTTTGTTCAACACGATGTAAATGCAAATACTTTTACAATCCTAAATACTAACGAATTATGGGAGTATACAATCGCCGATGGAGGTACTAATCCACTACCAGTTGAACTAGTCTCATTTACTGCGCAAACTGTTGAAGGTGGTGTAGAACTAAAATGGCAAACTGCAACAGAAATTAATAACTATGGTTTCCAAGTAGAAAGACAAAAGGTAAAAGATAAAAGTGTCACACTGAGCGAAGTCGAAGTGTGGGAATCCATCGGTTTTGCAGAAGGACATGGTAACAGTAATTCACCAATGAATTACGAGTATATAGATAATCAGATTCTTGATCCTACTCTTAATCTAAAGTATCGCCTCAAACAAATTGATAACGACGGATCATACGAGTATTTTGATCAGATAGCTGAAGTAAATGGAAACATTACAAGTGTCGAGGATGATGTCTTGCTAACAGAATTTGCGCTGCATCAGAATTATCCAAATCCGTTTAATCCTTCAACGACCATTCAATATGATGTGCCAGTCGACCTTGATAATTCTCAATTCTCAATTGACAATTCTCAACTAGTCACACTAAAAGTCTACGACATCCTCGGAAACGAAGTAGCTACATTGGTGGACGAAATAAAATCACCCGGCAAATACTCTGTGAATTTTGATGCAAGTTCTTTTGCAAGCGGCACGTACATATATAAAATAGTAGCCGGCAGTTTTACAGATACCAAGAAAATGTTAATTATAAAATAAAATGTGGTTCATAAAGGAATAATCATGTGTAGTAAAATACTCTATATTGTACTTATCCTATTCGCTTTTAACGTTTATAGTCAGCAGGATATCCCCGGTCAACGAAAAGGCGCTCCATCATTAACGAAAGGATTTACGGTTAATGAAGATCTTTTCATTAGGGGCAGTCTTGGGGTCGGTAATGATATGGATGCCGATTTCTCTTTCACTTATTCCACTACAAGCTATGAATTTGCAATGGCGGAAAATAATTTGCGCATTCTTTTTGATGATGCAAGTTCAGCTGGGAACTATCCTGATAACGATTGGATGTTTGAATTTAATGACCAGCAATATGGTGGGTTGGGTAACTTTAAAATTAAAGATGTATCAAATTCTACAACCCCTTTTTACATTGGAGCTAATGCACCCGATAACTCGTTATTTGTTCAAAATATTTCTAAAGATGGTTCGGCACAAATTGGATTAGGGTTAGCTCTCTCTACCCCTGTAAGTTTTCCTCTAAACATTTATAGCTCCTCAAATCCATCAATAAGAATGCAACAAACAGGAGGAGTTTCTAATGACTATAGCTGGGAATTTGGTCTTAACCAAAATGTATTTGAAATAAGAGACGTAGATGCAGGAACTACTCCTCTAAAAATTGCTAATGATGGTTCTCGATTTACTGTCGAAGATAATCAAATAGTTTTTTCAAGAGATACTGAGATAAAAGGCTGCTTGTATATTGGAGATTCTGATACTGATGGATCCTGGCGAATCAGTAATATAAACGGGGTACTAACTTTTGAAATACGCGATAATGGATCATGGGAAGTCGCAATGGAGTTGGATTAAAATAAAGGAATTCTATGAAAATCAGAAATCTAATCTTGTTATTAATGCTTATTTCATTAATTAGTTTATATGCACAGGTTAATCCAAAATCCTTTGGAGGGTCTTTCAGTGGAATAAAGGAGTATATGCCTGATGATGTAAAAATAAAAGGTTCATTGGGACTTGGTCCACACATGATCAGCGGCACGCAATTCGGCAGTAATACCATGATTTTGAGGGATGAAAACATTAGGTGGTATTTTCATGATGATAGTAAAAGTACACATCCAGGAATGAACTGGCTATTTCAATTTAATGATAGTGTTATCGCAGGTAATAATTATTTCCAAGTCATAAGTGACTCTGCGGGTGACACTGGAATTCCACTTACAATCATGGCAGGGGCACCGGATTATTCTTTATATATTAAAGAGAATTCAGGTTTTATAGGAATGGGCACTTCGAATCCGTTGACTAATCTCCACATTGCAGATGATAGCAATCCTACTATTACTTTTGAACAGGACGGATCATGCAACTGGGGTTCTTATATCTGGCAGCTTAAAGCTGATCATGAAAGTTTTTCTATTGTAAATGCATCGTTATCAACTACGCCAATAGTTATTGAAGCAGGCGCGCCGGATAGTACTTTCTATTTTAATTCAAGCGGTGCAATAAATATTGGCACAGAAAACAATGGTTCTGATGGAATTATTGATGGCGATGTGCAAACTTCTAAATTACTACTAGGCTATTGGACAATTTCTAGTGAAAATGGTACGCTAGTCTTCAAATCTCATAGCAATAAGAAAGTGTTTAAAGTAAGTAAAAGTCAATAATAAGGTTTATGATGAATAAAATTATAGTTTGTTTTATTTTACTAACTATCACTTCATTTGCTCAACAGGATATACCAGCAACTAAAGTAAAACTTGGCGGCGGGTTTAGGATTCAAGCCTCTCAGTATACCGGGGATTCCTACGTCTTTGGGAGAATAGGAATAGGAATCGGAATGTATGAGGTGTATTCGTTTTCACATAATACAATGGCGATAAAGGCTAATAATATTAGAATGAAATTTGAGGATACGAGTTCACCAACATTTCCGGATGAAGATTGGATATTTGAATTCAATAGTTCTGATAGCGTTGTAAATGGTGGTTCCAATTATCTTAAATTACACGATTCTGAGAATAACACTAATCCTTTTACAATTTGGGGTGGAGGGAATCGCTGGTCATTATTTGTCGGGGGTAATGGTAATATTGGTATCGGAACTTTATTACCGTCCACAAAATTGCATCTGCGAAATTGTAATTATCCTAGAATTCATCTTTCAAACTCTACAACAGCCGTAACAATTGGTGGGAATGAATCATATTTCAGCATTCAGAAAAATAGTTCAGGTTCAATCTTTCATTTGTTGCCCAGGGAAGGTGATTATGCTTTGTACCTTGCATCAAATGGTAATGTGGGTGTTGGTACAAATCAACCAAAACATCAGTTACATGTGGAGGGAACAATGAATGTTGTTGACGATAAGTATTTATATTTCGGTGATCCTGATACAGATGATTCCTGGAGGATTATGTCTGGTTATCGGATCCTTGTATTTGAAAAGAGAATAAATGATGATTGGGTTGAGCGTTTCAGGATGGAGGTTGAATGATTTCCTTTAATAAACTTTTAATAAGCACCTTTACTATATCCATACTTTTTTGTGGCTTTGCATATAGCCAGGGGATCACAATCAAGAGTGGATTTACTATTAGTAGTGATGATCATGTAATCCTGAAGCCAAGTGTGTGGAACAACGAAGCAGACTACGACAATTTAAATGTGGGAATTTCTTTCGATTTCACTAACCTAACTTCATTCACAGATTCAAAGGATACAATTTTTGTAAAGAGAATAATTGGAAATAATAAAAGGGTCACGCTTAACAACTTTTTTCATGTGCAAGATAGTGTTGTAATTGGGGATTTCGGATTTAATCTTGATGGGTGTTCAATCCTTCTAGGTGTAGATGCCAAGTTAATTGAATCGTTGTATTGCTATCATCACAGTACCTCGAATGGTGCTTTCCAACATGACTACAATTATGCGACCTTGAACAACACTGACATTGGCGGACTAGGATTAACTGTTACTACCACAAAACAAGTATCAAATCTTAAGATAAAACGACTTCACTCAATATTGAGTAGCAATGGGAATGAGAGCATTAGGCGATACTATTTAATAGAAATGTTTCAGGATTCAGAATTGGATGCAACAATAAAAATTAAATATGTAGATGATGAACTCAATGGAATAAATGAAAATGACCTTTGCATTTATAGTTCAATGGATAATGGAACCACCTGGCATGCAATGGGTGGGACAGTTGACGAAAATAACAAGACGATAGAAGTTTCCGGAGTGGATTCATTAAAGCTTCTTACAGTTGGTTCCAACTCTAATCCACTTCCCGTTGAATTGACTTCATTTTATGCGAGCAATACAAATGAAGGAACTTTATTAAACTGGGAAACAGCAACTGAAGTAAATAACTATGGTTTTGAAGTTGAACGTTCTATTGTAGGGACAGGTCATGACCTGTCCGAACCTGATACGATTGCTACAATAGAAGAATGGCGAAAAATTGCATTCGTTCCTGGCCATGGTAATAGCAACTCTCCTAAGAGTTATGAATTTTTAGATCAAGATTTTGATCATGATGAAGAGTTAATAATAAAATACAGGTTGAAGCAGATAGATACAGATGGTTCATTTTACATTTATAACCAGGTAGCTGAAACGAGTTCGAGCATCACCGGCGTGGAAAATCTTGAAACGAAAGAAGAGCTTCCTACAGAATTCGCATTGCATCAAAACTATCCAAATCCGTTTAATCCGAATACTACAATTATTTACGAAGTGCCAGTTACTGCTTCTAATTCTCAATTCTCAATTGACAATTCTCAATTGATTACGCTAGTAATCTACGACATCCTCGGCAACGAAGTTTCCCAATTGGTAAATCAGCATCAGAAGCCCGGCAATTACATAGTAGAATTCAATGCAAGCTCATTAACAAGCGGAACATATTTTTATAGACTAACTGCGGGCAGTTTTACAACTTCGAGAAAAATGTTGCTCATAAAATGATTTTATGCCAATAAAATTAAACTGTTGACTTATTATAAAAAGCGGTTCTGACAAGGCCGCTTTTTTATGCCATTAGGTTTACTAAATACTATATTTCTGATTAAAATATAGTATAGGCGCGAAACAACTTGATTACATTACTGAAAAATTTTCTGACATTACTTTGGCTATCTTCCTTTCTTTACGCAAACGATTATAGAATTACCGATTACAGGAATATCTCAGACTTAGCAAATCAAACTATACTGGATGGTGTTCAAGGGCCTGACGGGAGATTATATTTTTTAACGCCCAACGAAATTTTAGTTTATGATGGAAGCGAATTCAATATTCTTAAAAAAATCTCATCGACAGATTTTCTCTATAAAAATATTGAAACAGACGACGAATCAAACCTTTGGTTCTTTTCCAATGTGGATAAAAATGAGATTATTAAATTTGACGGTATATCTTATAAATCTATACCCATAGCACAGCATGTGAATGTAATATCTGCACTCACGGTTGATCAAGATAGAATTATATTTGCAACTAACAGAAATGAATTATATTCGTATGAAAATAATAATTGGAGAAAGCAAAATTTACCTAGGTTTTTCAGCGGATCAACAATTACGGGTTTAAGGATAGTTGGTGAACGACTCTGGGTTGCTACCGATAAAGGTACTTTTTTCTATAACGATGCATCATTATTTCAATCAAGCAAAGTAATTACAAAACTGCCGACTTATTATCTTTATTTTGATAAACCGGACTCCACCATTTTTCTGCTTTACAATAATGAACTCGGAATTTTTAGAAATGACTCTTTGAACACAATCACTACCGGTATTCCCGTAACCTATAAAGACCAGAGAGGCACATATATAAACAGAATTTCAGATACTGAGCTAATAATCGGTACGGATTTTTCGCATTACATTTTAGATACTGAATATTGGGAAGGAACCAATTTTAATGAAGTTTATGATATAAAACCTGCTTTTAGCTCAAAAATTTTTAGAGATAGTTTTAATAATGTTTGGATATGCACTAATATAGGTCTAAGAAGAATTACAAAAACGCTATTCAACACTCTAAAGGAAAGTGATGGTCTTTTGGATAATTATGTTTCCGCTATCTCGCAATTTGATAACGGTGACATTTTAGCAGGCCACCTAAAGGGAATGACGCTAATTAAAGGTAATTCTTTTATCAAAATTCCTTTGAGTGGAGAAGACGGACAAAAGCGTTCGCATGTAATTGACTTAATAATCGACCATAAGCAAAGAGCTTGGTTTTTAATTCAATTCCGTGGAATAGGAAGAATAGATGACATTAACAATCCGCAAAAAATAAAATGGTTTAACGATGGTAATTTTCAAACTATGGCTTTGCTTAAAAACGGAGATATTTTTGTAGCATCGCGTTATGGATTTCATAAAATAAGTGATGATGAAGTTAGCAAAGTTTATGACATTGCTGACAAACTTAAACCATACTTGTACTTTAGAAGGGTTATTGAAGCAAGCGATTCAATGGCTATAGTTATTGGGCATAGACAAGTAATTATTTTCGATCTCTTGGCAAACAACATCAAAGATTATATGGCAGATAAAGTTAATATGTATTCTGTTTATGAGTATGGATCGGAATTAATGATTGGTGGCAAAGGCGGTTTATTTGAGATACAAAATGATGTTTTTGAAGAAATTCCTGTATCTCCAGTTAATAAAAAAACTCCTGAAGTATATTTTATCAATAGTGCAAAAGAATCAGGAGTATGGCTTGCCACTAACAAAGGATTGTTTCAACTTGTCGAAGATAAAATTAAGCATTTTACTACATCAGATGGATTAGGTGATAACGAATTAAACCGGAGCGCTTTTTTATTTGATAAAGAAAAACAAAAAATATGGGCAGGCACAATTTCCGGGCTATCCAGTATTAATTTAAATATACTTGAGAATCATAAAGAGAGGCCCCGATTATTAGTTGATACTAATCATTATATAAATGAAAACAAGGAGTTATTTTTAAGTTATTATGCCGTAAGCTTATATCCCCATCCGGAGATAAATTACCTGGTAAAAATAGAAGGAGAGAATTCAGATTATTATAATGAGTTTAGTACTGCAAGCAAAAATATTTCAATAAAAAATCTTGACGATGATACTTACAATATAACATTAAAGGCAGTTGATAGATTTGCAAATGAAAGTGAAGAAATAAATGTGAAGTATAAAGTTGAAAACCGGGTATCAAATGCTGCTTATTTTGGCATTGTAATTTTTGTTGTTGGCTTTGTAATTATTTTCATTCAGTTTAACCGCCGAAGAAAACCTGAAATAACCAATGTTAAAATAGAAGAACAGAACCGTGCATCTACATCCCAAAATTATAACATATCTACATTCGGATCGTTAACAATTATCAATGAAGGTGGCGAAAACATCACTTACAAACTTGCGCCCAAATTGAAGGAATTATTTGTACTGCTATTGATTTATACTTTCGATAAAAGAGAAACGATAAACGGAATTACATCGGAAAATCTAAGCGCTTTTTTGTGGAATGATTCACCTGAAGAGATTATTAAAAACAAGCGGAACGCACTTGTTAAAAGACTGCGTGAATTTTTGAAGAAAGAAGGACTTGGTGAAATTATATTTGATCAAAAAAAATGGACTTTGAAACTAAATAACAAATTAAAACTGGATTACACTGAATGGACAAAGTTAATAGAAAAAATGAATAACAGTGCTGAATTAAATATGGATAAATCAAGTCTGTTCGTAAATATTGTTCACAAAGGGAATTTCTTAAATGGCAGTAATTATGACTGGCTTGAGGAAATTAAAGTTTGGCATGATAGAGAATGCTCAAATGTTTTGGCAAAAATCCTCCGCAACGAAAATTTTGAATTAGATATAAGATTGAGGGCTGGCAATGCTTTGGTTTCTATTGATCCATTAAATGAATCGGAAGTAATTTATTTGATAAAACTTCTCAGTAATTCAAGCCGGTTATCCGAAGCGGCTGAAAGATATAAAAAGTTTAATATTGAATACTATAATTTGTTTGGCAAGGATTACAAAGCGCAACTTAATGATATTATAACTTAATAGACAAAAAACACATATAAAATAAATATAACCCGTTTAGTCACCCAAATATAACCCATATAAGTACTCCCTCAATTTAAATTTGCCTTTAATCATCTTAGCCGAAAGTCCGGCGAATAAAAAAACTTATTCAACTTAAGCGAGAAAATTATGGCGGAAAACAAATGCCGCCTCATAAAATTGATTAAAGTTTTACCAAGTTCTTCTAACTCCCTTTAATAAAATTTCAAAATTGAGGCAATTATGAAAAATATTTACAGTTCTATGCTTTTTTTGATATTTATAATACTTACTGTATTTCAAAATAAAATTTATTCCCAGGCAACCTACGATTCGCAGTTTGGCTCAAACGGAACAGGAAATGGAGAATTTGATCAGCCGAATGGAATTGCAATTCTATCCAATGGTAATTTGGTTGTTGCCGATCGAAATAATGAACGTGTCCAGATTTTTAACAGCAGCGGGGTTTACCAGTCCCAGTTTGGATCACTTGGCAGTGGCGATGGCCAGTTTGCATCAAATAATGGCCCTGTTGATATGGCTGTGGATGGCTCGGATAACATATGGGTTGTAGACAGGGGAAATAGTAGAGTTCAACAATTCAACAGCTCGGGAATATATCAAGCTCAATTTGGTTCAAACGGTTCGGGAAATGGACAATTTGATAACCCAAATGGAATCGCAATTCTATCAAACGGCAATATAGTAGTAGCTGATAGAAATAATGAGCGAGTACAAATTTTTAACGGCAGCGGGGTTTACCAATCACAATTCGGGTCAGTTGGCAGCGGCGACGGACAATTTGCAACAAATAATGGCGCTGTTGATATAGCAATAGACGGATCGGATAATATTTGGGTTGTTGACCGGGGAAATCATAGAGTCCAAAGATTTAACAGTTCAGGTGTTTATCAAGATCAATTTGGGTCAGTTGGCAGCGGCGACGGACAATTTGCAACAAATAATGGCGCTGTTGATATAG
>JANQLA010000136.1 GCA_028280855.1 Melioribacteraceae bacterium | reverse complement strand
AACATCCTCTCGTAAAGTGCCGTAATAATAATCGTAAAACTGCTCCCATTCAATAAATTCATTATTACGAATTTTTTTTTCAAATTCCGCTTCAGATATGAACCTATAATGCTTCCCGTCAATTTCATTTTCTCGTCTTTCACGCGTCGTTGCCGAGAGCGAAAATTCGAGCTCGGGTATTTGTTCCAACAGATTCCTGACAATTGTAGTCTTACCGGAACCGCTCGCAGCTGAAACAACTATTATTTTTCCTTTCTCCAAAACCTTCTACTCAATATTCTGTATTTGTTCCCTTATTCGTTCCAGCTCTTCTTTTATACCGATTCCAAGGTAAGTAATATCCGAGGAAATCGATTTGCTATTAATAGTGTTTGCTTCGCGGTTCATTTCTTGCGTTAAAAAATTTAATCTCCTTCCAACCTCTTTACCGTCGCTAAGTGCATTGTTAAACTGATCGGCATGTGATTTAAGCCTGGTGCATTCTTCGGCCACATCATACTTTTCGGCTAAAAGAGCGAGTTCAAGTTTTAGCCTGTCGTCATATTGGTCTAAATCAGTTAACAGTTCCTTTGCCCTGGTTATTAGCTTATCGTGGTGTTCGGTTACTACATCTCTTTGAGTAGTTTCAATTTTCCGTATTCTTTCTTCAATCAACCGAACACGTTGTTTCAGATCCTCTACTAAGGCCTTACCTTCGTCAGCCCTCATTTTATTAAGATTATCTAATGCCAGTTCAATGGCTTTGCAAGATGCTTCAAACTCTTTTGAATTATCGTCAAACGTATCAGCGAAAATAACATCCTGAAAATTCAGGATATTTTCCATTGAAATTTCCTCCGAAATTCCAGCCTTATCTTTAACCTGGTTTAAAGTCTGAATAAGGGAAATTAGCTTATCTTCTTCAACTTTTGCGATATTGTTATTTGAACCGCTTCTCTCGATGTATACTGTTAAAAGAACTTTGCCCCTGTTAACTTTCTTCTTTACAATATTCCTGAATTCCAATTCTTTGTCGGAAAGTATTCGCGGGGTTTTTACGGACAAATCAAGGAATCTTGAATTAAGACTTTTTACCTCAACATTTACAGTCAGCTCGTCTTCCAGGGTAGAAGCTTTGCCAAATCCTGTCATACTGTAAACCATCGTACTCCAAAAAAAATTGACTATAAAGTTACTGAATTTTGTAATGGATAAAAAGCGGTAATAATTTTAGAAAGCTTCGCCAATACCTATATGAAACTGGAAGGCCTCTCCGAGGATATCCTGTCGTCGAAAAAAACTGACAGGATTTTCGGGATCGTAAAATTTAAATCCGAAATCTAACCTGAGCGGCACAATCTCGGAATAGTACCTCAGACCGAATCCGATTGCCACAGCAAGTTTGTTGAACTTAAAATCCTCCGGTGCAAATAAAGTATTGCCGTAATCAACGAATATGGCCGAGCCAAGGTTATTAAGAAACTTCTGCCGCCATTCGAAAGAACCTTCGAACAGAAAGTAACCCCCGAGGGGCTCGCCGAGCAGAAGTAATCTGTCAATTGTACTTGGATTCAAATCTGCAAAATCGATATCTGCCTTACCTGAAACCAGTTCTCTAGCACCCCACCCTCTTACGGAGTTACTGCCGCCCGAAGCATAGCGTTGATTAAAAGGAACCCTGAACTTACTCCCTTTGTAGGCGTCAATATTCCCTACTGTTAGTTTAGCGCCAAGAGTAGATGTATTTTGGGGCGAAAGGGGGATAAACCCTGTTGTATTTATTCTTAACCTGTAATACTGGGGTTCTTCCATATCGTACTTAAAAATTTTACTAACCAGGTAAGGAAACAAGTTACTGTTTTCCAACACTATTCCTATTGAATATCCTTCGGTAGGATATAGGAAGCTATTTGTTTTATTAGCAGCAAGCTGAACACCGATTAATGAATTGTTTGTCTTAAAATCCTCTTCTCCAAAAAATTCAGCTAATGAATCAGCAGCTTCTCTTAATATTTCTTCTTCTTCTTTTGTCGGATCGCGATCAGGATAGTCCTCTCTTAAAAGAAATTCGTAGATAGCATCCAGCAAATATTGGTCGGCATAAAGGAACCTGCTATGTTCAAAATTAAAATAGGTTGAAAGAGAATTAATATATACTTTCTCGGGCAATTCAAAATTAAAACTTAGCCTTCCGCCAATAATTGTTTCGTTAAATTCCTTTTTCCTTTTTTGCAGAGTAACATAACTTTCCAAGCTTGTGTAAATAGGCTGCCCAAATATAAAAGGTTGATCAAGTTTAAACCGCAGGTCGGCATACCCTGTTACACTGGTATCGCTAATAATCGGCTTGGAAAGGAACTCAATAATATTTTGAGATGCTGCAGAAGTGGTAACATTAAACCGTCTTGCGCTACCAAGAAAATTCTTACGAGTAAAACCAAAACTTAAACCAAGGTTAAACGCATTATCCTGGTTGTTCAAAATTACTTCAGGAGTAAATTCGTTCAACAAACCAACATTTGTACTTACCAAAAGCGGAACAGTATTACCCGAGGTATCGGCAATAATTCCTGATACAAGTGCATAGTTAAAAAGATTTGTTCTATACAGACGCGCCTGCGAAGACCTCAGTTTAGCCGCATTATACCGGTCGCCAACATTTACATCAACTATATCCTCAATCAATTCATTCTCAACCAGGTCTTTTCCTTCGCCTGCTTTTTCTACTCTTATTTCATTAATTGTATATCGTTTGCCCGGAAACACATTAATAGTTATATCAACCGAATTTGCAACGGTATCTATTAATACATCAGGTACATCAGTTTCAGCAAGCATCATTCCTTTTTCTCTAAGGTAAGAGGATATATCCGATTGAAGCTTTGTTAAAACTAGTTTCTCATAAAAATCTGTTGTATCGGTTTCAACCAGGTCTCGTATTCCTTCCTGAAATACGGTTTGCAGCTCATCAATACCGATTAGCGACAACGAATTAATCCTGGATCGGTCACCCTCTTCAATAAAGAATGTCAGTTCAGCGTCCTCCCGATCTTCGCTGATATTATAATCGTAATCAAAAGTTGATTCAAAAAATCCGCTATCAAAATAATAGTTTCGAAGCGCATTTAAATCAAGTTGTATTATCGTAGAGTCGAAGTATACAGGTTCATCGCCAAGTCCTATAAAATTAAGCGCTTTCGAAAACCATCCCGGTGATTCTGAAGAATTGATTACTGTTTCAAGAACGGCGCTCGAAATGCTTTCGTTCCCGGAAAAATTAATATCGGTTAGTTCGGGACCTGTTTCCTGTGCAATTATTTTTGCGTGACTGCACAAAAAGATAAGCAGGAGCAACAAAAAAAAAGATGCGTTATTTAGGCGGGTTAATTTCAATAACAGTACCAAAGCTGCTTAGTCTATAATTTGAACCGAAGTACCAATTTTTACCACGGAGTAAAGTTCATCGATACCTTCGTTACTTAATGCTATTGATCCGTTTGTCCAATTGAAAACAAAGGGAAGATTTCTGAATACCAGATCATATTCGCCAATACCGTGGATTCCTATTTCATTACCAAAATAGTTTGCGGTCTTTGTACAACCGTATTTAAGATTTTCTTCAACAATCCTGGCGTATTCCGATTGCGAAATCAAACCGTTCTTTAAAGCCTCGGCGGCATCCATTTCATTCGGGTAATTTATTCTGATCATTTTGTGATAAACATAATTAGTGTCGATTGAACAGACTTTATAGTTTCCAACAGGTGTATAGGATTTTAGACCATTCATTTTTTGGTTATTGCGAGTCCTGCCAAAAACAGCTTTATAAGTTTTAACCGATTCATCAGAATCATATAAAATAAGCTGGTTACTGCTTTTTTCGATAACTATTCTAGGCTCGTTTATTGCCGATTTATTTTTTTTACTTAATGTTTCTTCTAAAGTATCTTCGCTGGCATTAAGAATAATGCCGTACAAAATCATACTTGTAAAAAAGAGCAATACGCTGCCGATAAAGTAAAGTGTATTTTTTATCACGGCAAAAAGTTATTTAGTTCAAAATTTTTATAACGGTCTTTTGTACTGGTTAGACCCAATAACTCTATTGTAAGTTACATCCCGTAACATGCGTATTAGCCCGTTTGATTTAAACAATAAATATATGAAAGCCCTGATTCGAATAAAATAATGTAATATCGGAATTAGCAATTCGCAGCACTAAATTAAATCGAAAAGAATTTATTAACCCGAATCCGGAATTAATAAAAAAAGTCCAGCGGATACTGGACTTTGTAAATTCGCTACACAGGAAAAAACTAAACTTCCATTATTTCCTGCTCTTTGTGTTTTATCATTTCATCAATAGTTTCAATATGTTTATCAGTTGTTTTTTGTACATCTTGTTCGGCATCATGTCTAAAATCTTCGGTAAGCTCCTTGTTCTTTTCCATTTTTTTAAGTTTATCATTTGCGTCTCTACGAACATTTCGTATTGCAACCTTAGCGTCTTCGCCAAATTTCTTAACAAGCTTAACAAGCTCTCTTCGTCTTTCTTCATTAAGCGGCGGTATCGGTACTTTAATATTCGTTCCGTCGTTAACAGGATTCAATCCCAGGTCGGCAACTAAAATTGCTTTATCAATCTCGTTAACCATGCTTTTATCCCAGGGAGTAATAGATAAAGTATGAGCATCCAGAACAGAGACGTTAGCCGCCTGGTTAAGCGGAGTCGGAGAACCGTAGTAATCCACTTTAACACCGTCTAGTAGTGCTGTTGTTGCTTTACCGGTGCGAATTTTAGAAATTTCGTTTCTGAAAGCTTCAATAGATTTATCCATTCTCACCTTCGCGTCTTTAATTACTTCGTTGTGCATGACTACCTCAAAATTTATTTAACAGATTCATTTACTTCGAAGTGACCAACCGATGTACCGACATTACTGCCTGAAACAACCTTTAGCAAGTTGCCCTCGATGTTCATATTAAACACAACGATTGGCAAATTATTTTCCTTACACAAACTTATTGCAGTCAAATCCATAACACGGAGGTTTTTGTTCATAACATCGTGGTACGAGATTTCATCGAATCGCGACGCATCGGGATTTTTTTCCGGGTCAGCATCATAAATACCGTCGACCCTGGTACCTTTAAATATCGCATCTGCTTCAATTTCAACGGCTCGCAAAGATGCAGCCGTATCGGTGCTAAAATACGGGTGTCCTGTTCCGGCGCCAAATATTACT
>JANQLA010000086.1 GCA_028280855.1 Melioribacteraceae bacterium | reverse complement strand
CTTTGTAAACATAGCTTTGGTTAGGCAGCAGAAGACTGTCGTATATTACTACGGAAGGTTCGGTTAACGTGTACTCTGCAAATACGGTATCGGCTTTTTCTAACACTACTTCCGTGTTAACGGCAAAGCTGTCAATGCTAAGTGTTATCCACGCCTCGGTGCAGGTTACTTCTTCCAATGTTAGCGTAAGTTTGGGTACTTCCTCTATCTTGGGATCGGTACTGTTGCAGGCTGAAACGCCAAAGAATATAGAAATAATAACAAGATAGTATGTATAAATTGTATTTTTCACAGTAAACTTTTTTTAGTTATAAAGGAACTAGACTTTCAAACAATTATCAAGAGTTTTTTTTGTCTCTTAAAGGTGTGGGTAATCTTTATTTCCCCGTTCTGCTGCCTTTTGTTCCGTCGTTCGCGAAAATATTTTACCAATTCAAATGCCAAATAAAATTAACTACTCTCTCAATTTTTCAGGATATTTTTAGAATAAATATGTAAATCTTTTCTTTTTACATAAAAAACTTAACGAACTTGAGAATGTATATATATGTAAATTGGTTCTAAAATTTACCCATATGGTAAACATATAAATTTCGCATAATCTCTGAAAGTATGCAGACCGGATTGCAAAGCATTTGGGTAAAAGAGAAATTTCTTAACAACTTACCCACTCTATCTTTAATCCTGGCTCCTGGTTCTAATAATCCGGAAGTAATTCAAAATCAAATGCCGGTAACTCATAGAATGATATGAATAAAAGTGAAAGAAAACAGTCTTGCAGGCGGAGTATTTAATAAATATTTTGGAATAAACAAAAACAACGCCCGATGTATTTTAAGATTATTGCTATCTTTATTTTAGCGGCCTCCCGGCAAATTCCCGCGCAAGAAACTTCAAACTATTGCGCGAACGCAAAAATCAATTATTACAACCTGAGCAAGATTAATTATGAAAGCGATACACGATATGACGTATTGCACTATCACATTGATATCACCGTAGACCACGCTTCACAATTAGTAAATGGAAAAGTTAAAATAACTGCCATGTCTCAGCAAGATAATTTATCAGATCCGTTCATTGATCTTAAAGCGAACATGACGATCTCCCGGATTACCGATGGCGCGCAAGTAGAATTAACTTTTTCACATGTCGGTGATGTTGTAAATATTGACTTATTACAACCTTTGAAGACCGGCGATGAATTTCAAATGATTATTCATTATTCCGGTTCACCCGAAAGCGATGGTTTTGGCAGCTTCAAGTTTACAACACACGGCAATGGAAGGCCCTTAATATGGACTTTAAGTCAACCGTACGGCGCAAAGAACTGGTGGCCGTGTAAAGATACTCCTGCAGACAAGGCGGATTCGGCAGACATCTGGATTACATGCGACGAATCGTTGACCCCGGTTTCAAACGGGGTACTGCAGGATGTTATTAACAACGACAACAGAACACACACTTATAAATGGTCCACTAAGTACCCAATAGCCCAGTACCTTATTTCAATGGCAATTGCCGGTTACTCTCTTTACGAAAACTTTTTTGTAGATGAAAACCTGAACGACACGCTTCGCATGGTTCATTATAATTTTCCCGAAAGACATAATGCTGCACGCGAAGATGAACTTGACCGCGTTATTCCTATGCTCGAAGTATTCACTGAAAAATTCGGAACGTATCCCTTCTTCGATGAAAAGTACGGTCATGCCGAGTTTACTTTCGGCGGTGCAATGGAACATCAGACCATTTCATCTATGGGCGTTTACTTTACCGACATAACCGCTCATGAATTGGCGCACCAATGGTTCGGAGATAAAATAACCTGTAAGGACTGGCATAATATCTGGCTGAACGAGGGTTTCGCAGAGTACTCCGAAGCAGTTTATTTTGAAGCTGTAAGAGGTAAAGAAGTTTATAAAAATAACATAGCAACTAAAATGATTGCGGCTAAAAAAGCAGTGGGGAGCATATACGTTGAAGACATTAGCTCGGTCAGCAACATATTCAGTGGCAACCGAACTTATCAAAAGGGCGCGGTTGTTTTGCACATGCTCCGCGGTGTAATTGGCGACGAGAATTTTTGGGATGTTATGTATAAGTATGCCAATGATGAAAAGCTCTCTTACTCTGTTGCGGTTATCGAGGACTTTAAAGCTATTGCCGAAGAAGTGTCCGGCATTGATTTATCGTACTTTTTTGATCAATGGCTTTACGGCGAAAATTATCCTTTCTATAATTATTACTGGGAATACAGTGAACTGGGAAATTCGCAGTACGAAGTTGTTATTGACATCGAGCAATCTGAGAATTCAAATCCTGTTTTTTTTACGATGCCCATGGACATAAAAATAGAGATCGGAAACGAGTCGGAATATTTCGAAGTCTTTAACGATAAGAAAAAGCAGCGATTTAATTTTACGGTAAATACTCCCCCGACCGATGTTATCATTGATCCCGACGATTGGATTCTGAAAGACGTATTCTTATTGACGGACATTGGAAGCAATAACGTGCCGGTTTACTTCGAGGTAAAACAGAATTACCCGAACCCGTTTAATCCGTCGACTACGCTCACTTTTTCAATCGGAAGTATATCGGATGTGTCGATAAGTATTTTTGATTTGACCGGGAAAAAACTTTTCACATTGCTTGATAAGGAGATGCGCAGCGGAACGCACTCTGTCGAGTTCAATCCGAACCAGGCAGGGAGGAGCCTTTCATCGGGCATTTATATTTACCGTATTAAAACCGCACTTGGAGCAAAATCAAAAAAGATGATTTATCTTAAATAAGTTTCGATTAAAACTAAATTTTGCATTTTATTTGTTCATTTCGGTATCTTTTCAAATCCAATTTGCCGAAGCATCACCTGCTTCATGAAATTAACCTGGAGAAATTATGAACAATCGTACTTTCCTTTCGATAATGGTTCTACATTTACTTTTAATTACAGTAATTAATCTACAAGGAGCTGGTTTGTATATACACGATAAAAATTCCGATAATTCAGCACATCCCGTGCAAACTGCAAAAGATAAAAATTTAGACAGCTATTACTCCGATAAAGAACTCGGGGCAATAATAGATGACAACACTACAACATTTAGACTATTCGCTCCAAGTGCATTAGGGGTAAATCTTTATTTATTTGATGATGTAAACGCCGAGGCATCGGGCAGCAAGGAAATGAAAATGGATGACGACGGCGTATGGGAAGTTTCGGTAGACGGTAACCTTAAAGGAACTTATTACGGGTATAAAGTAAAACATGATGTTGCACAATCATTCGAAAACCTGCCGCTTTGTGTTGATCCTTATGCAAAAGCTGTGGCTTCGTACACAACATATAAGAATCCAAGGAAATCAATAGTATTTGAAGAGGAGTATGATTGGGAAGGCGATGAATGGATTCAGCGCGACTGGCGCGACCTTATAATATACGAAATGCATATCCGCGACATGACGGCTCACCCTTCGGCTGGTGCAAAATCGCCGGGTACGTACAAAGGATTGCTAGAAAAGAACATCCCGGGTGGGATGGATTACATTAAAAATCTGGGCGTGAATACGGTAGAGCTTCTGCCGCCAATGGATTTTGGATATTGCGAAATACCTTACTTGGATTCACTTAACGGGAGCTTCAATACGTGGAATCCTTACGAGCGCAATCATTGGGGGTACATGACGTCAAACTTTTTTGCACCTGCATCATATTATGCAATGGACTGGCAGGAGTTTAAATGGAATGAATGGATGGGCGCCGACGGAAGCCAGGTAAAACAGTTTAAGGATATGGTAAAGGCTTTTCATAAAGAAGGCATTGGCGTTATGATTGACGTTGTTTACAACCACCTGTCGGAGTATGAGATAGGCAACTTGAAACAGATAGATAAAGAATACTACTTCAGGCTCGATTCGAACAAAAATTTTATTGCACAGAGCGGTTGCGGTAATGACATAAGAACAGAAGCGCCGATGATGCGCAGGATGATTGTGGAAAGCCTGATATACTGGATGGAAGAATACCACGTAGACGGTTTCCGGTTTGATCTGGGAAAATTAATAGACTGGGAGACAGTTGAAGTAATTATTCGTGAAACCAGGAAGGTAAATCCGAATGTCGTTATTGTCTGCGAACCTTGGGGAGGCGGTTATGATCCTGCCGGTTTCTCGTTACGCGAGTGGGGAAGCTGGAATGATCAGATTCGAAACGGCATTAAAGGTGAAAATCCCAACGACGGATTAGGATGGATATTCGGTGAATGGTACGGGAATAACAATGTTGACAGGGTTAAGAGCTATGTCAACGGTACGCTAGTCAAATACAAACACGGCTTGTTTCAAAAGAAAGAACACTCCGTTAACTACCTGGAATCGCACGACGGGTATACGCTCGGTGATTTTATAAGGATAGGCACCGGGGAAGTTGGAGCGAAAGAGGTTATAAAAGACGTTGATAAGAATGCAGTGCTGTCGGAAAGACAGTTAAAGTTAAACAAGCTTGGTGCGTTATTCTTATTTACCTCTCAGGGAATTACAATGATTCATGCCGGGCAGGAGTACGCGCGTTCAAAAGTTATTCCGCATGATATCGAAGTTCCGGATAAACACAAAGGCATGCTCGATCATAACTCGTATGAAAAGGATAACGATGTTAACTATATTAATTACCAGCACGCAAAACTAAATTCGGACTTATTCGATTATTACCGCGGCTTGATTGATTTGCGGAAACAATACGATGCCTTCAGACATGCCGATCCAAACGATATTGTGTTTTTCGATGTTACGGAAAGCGAGTTTGCGCTTGCTTATGCCGTAGAATATGATGACGATACTTTTCTTGTATTGCTTAATGCAGATCAATCCGGCACCGAGACTTTTACACTACCCAAAGGAAAGTGGGATGTACTGGTAAACGAAAAGAAAGCCGGAACTGCTCCGCTTGTTTCTATCGAGGGTTCCGTTGAAGTTAAACCGGTTACGGGTATTGTTCTAAAGAAAAATTAGGAAGTTAAAATGAAATCATTAATCGGTATACTTTTTTGTTTATGCTCATTAACCATTGCACAGCATGACAGCGCGATAGTTTATTTAGGCGATCTCGACTCAACGATTGTTACGGAAGTACGCTATGCAACCGAAAACAATTTTACCGGAAAGATTTTGTACCCGACCGATAAAGTGTACATTCGCAAAATAGTCGGCGAGTCAATTGTTAATGCAAATAATTATTTGACGAGTAAGTATAACTACCGGTTGAAAATTTTCGATGGATTTCGTCCCATATCCGTACAAAGACAGATGTGGGAAATTTTTCCCGACCCCAACTATGTTGCCGACCCTTCAACCGGTTCGCGACATAATCGCGGAGCCGCAGTCGATTTAACTATTATTGATTCTACAGGTACGCAGTTAGACATGGGTACGGAATACGATAACTTTACTGAAAAGGCTCACTACGACTATGCCGAACTTCCCGAAGCAGTTAAAGCAAACAGGAAACTGTTACGAGAGGTTATGATTAAATTCGGTTTTGAGCCGCTTGAGACAGAATGGTGGCATTTCGATTTCAAAGGATGGAAAAACTATTCGATAATCGATTTTAAGCTCAGGTAGTTATTGCCTTTTTTAGCGACTTCTCTACGGCGATTTTTAGTGTTGTTAAGTTAACCGGTTTCTTGAAAGCGTAATCAACGCCATGCTGTCTATACTCTTTAACTATTCCTTCGTTAATATCGCTGCTTAGTACAATAACAGGCGGCTTGTATTTCAAATCGGATAAATTTAGTTGCTGTACAAGTGATAAGCCGCCCATCACGGGCATGTTATGATCCGTTATAACCAATGCGGGGTAACTTCGCTTAATTATTTCGTAAGCATCTCTTCCGTTCTGGGCTTCCTCAACATCGTAATCAGGCACAAAATTTTTAAGCAATTTTGCATAGAGTATCCTGTCGTTCTTACTGTCGTCCACAAGAAGAATTTTTGTTGACGAAACCGGAATGGTAAAAATTATTTCTGTTCCGAAACCGTAGTCGCTTTTTACCGCGATATTGCCGCCGTGCTTTTTAACAATATCATAGCAAAGTGAAAGTCCAAGCCCGCTTCCTTTTTCTCCCGAAGTTCCATCGGTTGTATACTTGGTATCTACTTTAAACAATTTCGGAATATCTCCTTCCTTTATGCCAATGCCGTTGTCTTTAACTCTAAATTGCACCTGCTTATATTTAACCAGGGGTGACGAAGATATAGTTATGCTGCCGCCCTGCTTTGTAAATTTTATGGCGTTCGAAATAAGATTGTTAAAAACTTGCAGCAACAAATTTTCATCTGCATGAACAAAAACTTCACCGCTCAAATCCGAAACGAGATTTATATTTTTCTGCAATGCAATGCCGGAAAGCATTTGAACGGCTTTTGTAACAATATACTTTGGATTAATTCGCTGCGGTTCAAAAGCAATTCTACCTGTTTGAAGTCGTGTCCAATCAAGCAATGAATTAACCAACGATAACATATTGCGGGAAGATTCCTGTATAAAACTTATATACTGAATCTGCTTATCCTCAGGCATGTTCCTATCGCTTAGCAGCATATCGGTAAATCCAAGAATGGAACTGAAAGGTGTCCGAAGATCATGTGAAATAATGGAAATAAACCTGTCTTTGGTTTCATTTAATGTTTGCAGTTCATCGGCAGATTTTCGCAATTCTTCTTCACCGCGTTTGCTCAGTGTGATATCACTTACCAGTCCAAATATTTTTTGAATTTCGCCATCTTCATTCCGCAGAACATTTATTTTATTTTTTATCCAGACAATGTTTCCAAGGTTATTAATAATACGATACTCGAATTCATCCGAAACCCTTGTATTATCCCGGTAAAAAGATTTCATTTCCGCGATTACATTATTGAGGTCCGTGGGGTGAATAACTCGTACCCATAAATTCCCGTCGTTTAAGAATGCATCATTAGAATAACCGGTGATCTTTGTAATAACATCACTATAAAAAATAACCCGGAGTTTTCCTTCTTTACGTTCGGCGCTCCAGACACAATCGTCCAGGTTTTCAGTTATACTTCTATAACGCTCTTCGGAAATTTCTAAGTCATCAATCGCACGCTTCTCTTTGGTGATGTCCCTGAATGATGATACTATGAATAATCCATCTCCAGTTTGATATGAAGATGACGATTTTTCAACAAAGAAATAGCTGTCGTCGTTCCTCTTTGCCCTGTAAACAAACCTCTCGGGAACGGTTTCGCCACTCTCCAATAAATCATTGTAGTTAACCACCAGGCTCATATCTTCATTAGAAATATGATCTGTATATAGCTTACCGATAATATCATTACTTTCATTATAACCGAACATCTCAATAAACGAATCATTAACGAGAACATACTTCCCGTTTGCCTGAATGGCTATTCCATCCTGCGATGCCTCAAAAACCGTTTTGATCATCAGCAGATCTTTTTCAACTTCTTTTTTATGCGTTATATCCGTAAAGACTGCGTTGTAAGAAATTATTTCTCCCGATAAATCTTTCGAAGCGGTAAAATTAGCTACCACATAAACAGGGGAGTTATCTTTTTTTAGCAACGCAATTTCCGTTGAGTCTGTTTGATTTTCGTATAATGAAGAAAATGATAAGTTCTCGGTTTCAAGCTGTCTGTTATCAACCAAATCCTTCAGATACATATTCAGCAGATCGTTCTCGGAATAACCAAACTCTTTTGAGAAGAACGGATTTACATAAGTGATCTTTCCATCATTGCTAAAAGTACAGATGTATTCCCTGGTATTTGTAACAATACTCCTGAATCTTTCTTCCGAAATTCTCAATTGTTTTTCTATATTGGCCCGTTCGGTAATGCTGGTACATAAAATCACGATGTAATTTTCTTCGGAATTCATCACCATTCTTACCGAAAGAAGTTCAGATTCCTTTGTACTTTCAGAAGTCCAAAATTCACCCTTCCATGAAACGCTCTCTTTAAGTTCTCCTTTTAGAACTTCAAGATAGTTATCATCAATTGTTGGAAGTACTTTGCCAATAAATTTACCGGAGACTTCGCTTTTATCAACGCCGAATAACTTGGTTGCAGATTCGTTCCAAAAAATGATATTGCCTGAAAGATCAATATTTACAATAGCATCTGTAATAGCACCGGCAATAAAATAGTATCGGTTGAGGTCGTTGACTTTATCGGTTAATTCTTCTTTAGAGGAAATTTCACTGGTAATATCTTGGAACAAAGTTAATATGTATTGAATTCTATTGCGTTCATTTAGTAGCGGAATAAATTTTATTTTGAAAATATTTTCTTGGTCAACTTTAATTGTAGTTTCGGCTGGCTGTTTATTTTTTAATGTCCCGCCAAGAATTTTCTCAAACTGCTTTCTATATTTAGAACTAAGATCGTCGAGAAAATAACCATCCACGGCTTTGAAAATACCAAAATCCTTCAGCACATCTTTATTCGACTCGGCTATAATCATAGCTCCGGGATTCAGAAGTGCATAGTAATCGTAAACCGAGAGCGCGAACTGGGAAAATAATTTTGATTGAAATAACTTTTCGGAGTTAAGATTAACGCTTACCTGCATATCTTCAAAAATCAGAACTGCACCTTTGTATATTCCGTACTCAATCAAAGGAGTTGCTTTTACAAGAATAGAAAGTGTCCTGGTACCGGCTGAACTTAACAGCTTAACTTCTTTTTCAAACGGTTCCAGTTGTTTAAGCTGCTCGAGTTCACCGCTAAGATTAAACGAAGCCAGTAGGTTGGTTTCGGCCAAGGTTTTGCCGATTAAACTCTCCCTGGAAGACCGCGGCACACCGAACTCGAAAATGTTTTCATTTACATTTTTAATTATGTTGTTTTCATCAATTAGCAAAAAACCTATAGGCATCTGGTCAAGTGCATTTTCGATAGGAAACCCGTTATTTTCTTTTATAAGATCTTCTGTTGTCATTCAAATTTCTTTTTCTTTTTTTCCAAATTAAATCACAAAATTATTGCTGTAACATTTTACAAAAATTCTGCCAATCTTATTACTAATATTTAACATCCGCAAACCGGAATAAAAGACAAGTTATTTCATTTAATGTCCGTTTTTGCTTCGAAAAATCAATAATTGGTTATTAATAATTGACAAGAAATGATACAGTGGCTTTTGTAGAGACAATGTATTTAAAATTACAACGAAGTAGCTATTTGAAAAACTAACAGTTGTCCGGTAATTTATTCCGTTTTTTCCTTGGCTTATAATTGTATAATATTTCAGGATTCCCATTTCAAATTAAGTTTACGTCTATTTATTGCGCAATCGCGCAGGTATAGATTAATAAGAGTCTGGTAATTAATACCTGTTTCCTGTGCCATAGACTTGAAATAAGCTACAATGTCGTTATCCAATCGCATCGTAACAGGCTGCTTAAGATATTTAATGTAAGGATTCTTGCGTCCTTTCATGTTTGAAAAATCGTAATGTTTTCTCATCCTTTTTGTCTCCAATATTCGAGTTCTTCCTTTTTGTTTGCTTTTCTGGCTGAAATAATCCTCACTACCGTCTCACTTTTACGAAAACAGTGACATACCACAACTACTCGTAATTTGAAACTTATTCCTAAAAGAATAAACCTGTCTTCCTCTTTCGAATGATCAGGATCAAAGTATTGAACGGCGTTTTTATCATAAAAGACGGAACGCGCTTCGTCAAAAGATATACCGTGCTTTCTAATGTTGGCTTTATCTTTAACTTTATCCCACTCGAATTGAAATTCGTTCATATGTACAATGTACTTATCAAAAAGTGAAATTTCAATATGATTTTTTAGGTAGAAATAAGTGTTTTGAAAACCTTATTCGAAAAAGATCTTCCGGTAGGTGCGAGCCAAACGATTTAATCCACCAACTAAAACGGATAGAATTAGTAAGCGCGTGGAGTATTCTCCGAGCTGTTTGAAATAAGTCCCCAACTCAACAAGGATTGTTATTTTATGGTTACGGATAGCAGCAGGTGGTTTATAAGTAACGGTAAAAAGCTTTTTATCAAAGAATGTATGAAGATTTGGAAGTTTGTGATAGACATAGAATCTATATTTCTTTAATTTATCATATAGTAAAAACTACTATTGTTTCTTTAACAGACAAAAAATACTAATCTTAGTTGGAGAAGTAATATGACAAAAATTGATTTAGCCAAGTACGGCATAATTAACACCAAAAACATCTATCACAACTCATCATTTGAAACACTTTACGAACACGAAACAAATCCAAATTTAGAAGGCTACGAAAAAGGTGAACTAACCGAATCAGGCGCAGTAAATGTAATGACAGGTATTTTTACAGGTCGCTCACCCAAAGACAAGTATATAGTTCTTGACGACACAACCAGGGATACGGTATGGTGGGCAGAACAAGCCAAGACCTCGGACAATAAGCCAATTGATGATGCAACCTGGAAACACTTTTATAAGCTTGGCGCCGAGGAATTATCAGGCAAAGATTTATATGTTGTTGACGGCTACGCAGGTGCAAATGAAGATACGAGACTCAAAGTTCGCTTCATCCTCGAGGTGGCATGGCAGGCTCACTTTGTTAAAAACATGTTTATTCGTCCGTCTGAAGAAGAACTCGAAAACTTCGAACCGGATTTTGTAGTACTGAACGCAGCTAAGACTAATAATCCCGATTGGCAATCCATGAAACGCGCAGACGGCGTGCCGCTTAACTCGGAAAACTTTGTTGCTTTCAACCTTACCGAAGGGCGTGCAGTTATTGGCGGATCATGGTACGGAGGTGAAATGAAAAAAGGTATTTTTTCAATTATGAATTATTACCTGCCTCTTAAAGGAATTTCTTCAATGCATTGTTCGGCTAATGTTGGAAACAACGACGACGTGGCAATCTTTTTCGGTCTTTCGGGTACTGGTAAAACCACCCTTTCAACCGATCCCAAGAGAGCGCTAATCGGCGACGACGAACATGGCTGGGACGACGACGGCATATTCAACTTCGAAGGCGGCTGCTACGCTAAAACTATTAATCTGGACAAAGAATCCGAACCGGATATTTACAACGCTATTAAACGAGATGCATTACTTGAAAACGTGACTGTTGATGCCGACGGAAAAATTGATTACGCCGATGCATCTGTTACACAGAATACCCGCGTTTCTTACCCGATATATCATATTCAAAATATAGTAAAACCGGTTTCGAAAGCAGGCCATGCATCGAAGGTTATTTTCCTGACAGCGGATGCTTTTGGCGTTATGCCGCCGGTTTCAAAGTTAACTCCCGACCAAACCAAGTATCATTTTCTTTCGGGATTTACTGCAAAACTAGCCGGAACCGAGCGCGGTATAACAACACCGAAGCCAACATTCTCGGCTTGCTTCGGCGCGGCATTTTTAACTCTTCATCCTACTAAATACGGAGAGGAACTTGTAAAAAAAATGGAAGCGCATAATGCCAAAGCATACCTGGTTAATACAGGCTGGAACGGAACAGGTAAACGAATATCCATTAAAGACACAAGGGGCATCATCGACGCAATCCTTGACGGTTCTATTGATGACGCCGAGACAAAAACGATACCCGTATTTAACTTAGAAGTTCCGTTGGCTCTTCCCGGTGTAGACAGCGGTGTTCTCGATCCGCGCGACACATACGAAGACCCCGCCGAATGGGATCGCAAAGCGAAAGAATTAGCGCAGTTGTTTATCAATAATTTTGAAAAGTATACGGATAACGATGAAGGAAAAGCGCTTGTTAAAGCAGGTCCGACATTATAAAATGTAAATTGATTAAACAAAAAAATAGCGGGTTTAGGCTCGCTATTTTTATTTTAAATACTTGGTTACTTCTTTAACAATTTTCTCAGTTGCGCCTATATTCTTTAGAACGTAGCTTTTAGCCATATTTCCCACCCGGTCTCGTTCATCTTTATCCTGCATGAACTTTCGGAGATTTTTATAAGCTTGGAACTTATCTCGTACAAGTACGCCGCCGTTTCCATCTGCTAAATATTTCGCTTCCTGGCTGTTTTCAATCTTGGGTCCGAACATTACCGGTGAGCCGTAAACCGCGGGTTCCAATACGTTATGTATTCCTTGTTTGAAACTGCCGCCAACGTACGCCACATCAGCGTAATAATAAAGTGTTAATAGAATTCCGATTGAATCAACAATTATAATTTGTTCATCGCTGTAGTTATTGAGAAACGAGAATCTTATGCAGCGGGCTTTCCCGGAAAACGTATGTTCCAACTTTTCCAGCTTTATCAGCGTCGGTTCGTGCGGTGCTATTATCATTACAGCAGAAGGATCGTACTTTAATAATTTTATTACAGCCGGCAGCACAACATCCTCGTCGCTTTCCCAGGAACTGCCGAATACAAAAACGTTTTTATCGTTGAAAAAATTTTCGGGAAAAATTTTTTTTTGTTTTGCCTGCAAACTTTTCTGGTAAACACGGTCAAACCGTGTATCGCCAACCGCTTTTAATGTTTTTTTGGTCAGACCAAATTCTTTAAAGTTATCGAGATCAGTTTCGGATACGGTCAGGATTCGGGAAAAACATTTGTAAAGATTTTCGTGAAAGTGCTTAATTAACGGGAGCTTTCTCTTCGAGTTCGACCTCATTGTTGCATCAACAATAAATGCAGGTATTGATTTACCGTGCAGGTGTTTTATAAGATTCGGCCAAATATCGTAGCGCATTAAAATCAGTAAGTCCGGTGAAGTTATTGCAACAAATCTTCTTATATTTTTTTTTGTGTCAAGAGGCAAGTATGTTACGACGTCGGCATAAGGATATTTTACGGAGTTACGATAACCGGAAGGTGAAAAAAATGTTACAAGTATTCCTGTGTTATGGTCGTTTTTTAGCTTTTCAATTATTGGCTTGGCTTGTTCAAATTCACCCATCGAGGAGGAATGAACCCATACAAGTTTTTTGTTTCTATCAAACGATTGAAATTTTTTTTCTAGATCTTCAAACAGCTTTTTCCTGTCGTCAAGTCCTTGGCGGATCTTTTTATTTGTAATGGCAACAACTTTTGCAAAAACAAGTAAGACAGGCAGAAATAAAAAATCATATATAATTGAAAGTATTTTATCCATTATAATTCATATAAAATATTTTATCAACAATCCTATCGGGTTTAATATTTTTCATACAATTAAAGTGTCCTTTGGGGCATTTTGATCTACCGATATGGCTGCAAGGTCGGCACTTTTCAATAAAATTTGCGAAGACGTAATTTTCACATTTGTAAGGGTAGAAACCGAATTCTTTTACAGTTGAACCGAAAATTGCAAATAAATATAAGTTTAGTGCAGAAGCCAGGTGCATCAGACCGGAATCATTGCTGACTATATATTCACACTCGCTCATATTTTTAGCCGTAGCAAAAATATCATTATCAGTGCACTCATTAAGCGCACCCGGTATTTTAGCGGCAATCTCTTCGCATAACTGCAAATCTTCGGCTCCGCCCAATAATTTTATTTTATACTTGTGAATTAGCAATGTATTACCAAGCTCAATAAAATGCTCTTTGGGCCATTGTTTTGTAAAGTGTTTGCTTCCGGGGCAAAAGCCTATATATTTTTCGTTGGTAGTTTGTTTAGTAAGCTTACCGTTTTCGTTATAAAAGTCTAAACCGTAATCGTCGAGCTTCAGTTCCGGGATAGCTTCTGCATATAATTGAACAATCGACTTAATATTCTTATAAGCGTTCCATTTAAATTTTACGAGCAATATTTTTTGCAATGTAGGCTTGCTGTATTTTACAGCCGGTACATTTAGTTTTCTGCGCAGCATAAAAGAGCGAAAATTATTTTGAAGATCAACTACCAGGTCGTAATTCGCTTGGCGCAATGTATTGATCAATTTTTCCGAATTACCGTTTTGCTCCAGTACAAATTTATTTGTTAAATGTTCGTTGTATGTCAGCACATCCCCAAATTGGGGCTTGGTTATAAAATCAATTTGAATTGAAGGTTTGAATTTTTTTATTGCTCTAATAACCGGTGTTGTTAACAGTATGTCGCCCAATGAGCTGAGGCGAATAATTAATATTTTATTAAGATTGTCTAGAAGCATCCACTGTTCAAATTAAAAAGCAGAACAAATGTATTTAATAAAATTTTGTCAATCAAACTTATGGATTTGAGGTTAAGCACAATCTTTTATAATTTGGTATAAATTAATAACCATGGTAATTGCTTATGACAACGTTGCCCCCGCCCAGTGTTAAAAAGGCTCCCGATGATTCTATAGAAAGGAAAATATACGATATGGTAGATGGTTTTGCCAACTATATTGAGATACCGAACGATCGGTACAGGTTAAGCTATAACCTTATTAAGTTTGTTCAGGGAAGTGGTGACCCGCCGGAGATTCTGGTTCATTCAGCTAAGATTGATATTAAAGGAATTACAAAATCGGAACTTGCTGCCAGTATTAACGAGGAACTCGGCCTAATAGTTGGCTGAATTATTAAAAATAGTATCCGATTAATGCGTTTAACATTATTTAACTGCGCTCTTAAATTGTTCCTTTAGTTGTAAAAATTCCTCTACTTTGTCAACAGCCTTTTTGCTGCCGAGATAAACAGGTACTCTTTGATGAATACTTTCCGCTGTAAGTCCGGTATCCTGTTTTTGCCGTCAATTGCTTTCCCACCTGCCTGTTCAACAATAAAACCCATTGGGTGTAATCGTATAGTAATCTTAATTTACCTTTAGGATTTCGTTTGTCGGCAGGGTAAAAATTATACCGTCATAAATAAGATTGTGGTAGGTATAAACAACCCTCTGTTCTATTTTTTATATCGTTTTTAGAACTTCCTGGTCTTTATACTGAAGTTGGTAAAGTTTATAATAAATTCCTTTTTGGGAAAGCAGTTCCTGGTGAGAGCCCATTTCGCGAAGCTCGCCTTTATGCATAACAAGAATCTTATCGGCATTTTGAATAGTGGATAACCGATGTGCAATAACAATCGAAGTTCTTCCCATCAGCAGTTTCTCGATTGCTTTTTGAATAATGTTCTCAGTCTCTGTGTCAATACTCGAGGTTGCTTCATCCAAAATAAGTATTTGCGGATTAAAAGCAAGGGCCCTCGCGAAAGATATTAATTGTTTTTGACCAACGCTTAATGTTGCTCCTTTCTCTTTTACTTCTTCATCATAGCCATTAGGTAAGTTCGAAATAAAATCATGCGCTCCAACAGTTTTTGCAGCATCAATTACCTGAGCGTCGGTTATGCCTTCGTAGTCAAGGTTAATATTAGATTTAATCGTTCCTGAAAATAGAAATATATCTTGCAGTACAATTGATATATGTTCGCGCAGCGTTTCTTTCCTTATCGATTTAATATCTTTTCCATCTATACAAATTGATCCTTTATCAATATCGTAAAAACGGGTAATCAAATTGTTAATGCTGGTCTTGCCCGCACCTGTAGCTCCGACGATAGCAATTGTTTCGCCAGGGTTTATACTGAACGATACATCTTTTAACACGTACTCGCCTTTATTATAGGCAAACCACACATTTTTGAAATCAATCTTCCCGGTAACAGTCCCAAGTTGCTTTGGCGACTCCGGGTTTTCAACAATAGTTTTATCATCCAACAAGTTAAACAGTCTTTCGGATGAAGCCATTGCGGTTTGCATTATATTATACTTTTCCGAAAGATCTCGTATAGGCCTGAAAAACATTTCCGTGTATTGAAGAAAGGCTATTACAGATCCTATGGTTAAAGTTCCTTGCAGAACATTACCTCCTCCGTACCAGATTATTAAGCCGATAGCGATCGAACTCAATATTTCGACAACAGGGAAAAAAATGGCATAATAAAATACAGCGTTAATTTTCGCAGTGCGGTAATCGGTTCCAATTCCTGCGTATCTTTTACGTTCCTCCCTTTCCTTGGTAAAAAGCTGAACTATGCTCATTCCGCTGACATGCTCCTGCATGTATGAATTTAGCCTTGCAAGGTGTTTGCGTTCGTCCCTGTAAGCTTCTCTCACCTTACGTCTGAAAAGAAAGGTAGCATAGATAAGCACCGGAAGCACTGAAAGAGTAACAAGGGATAGGTCCCATGTCATAAAAAACATAAATACAAAAATCCAGAAGATGATAAACAAATCACTAAACACCATAACTATCCCAGACGAAAACAACTCGTTTAATGATTCTATATCATTGGTAACCCTTGTAACAGTTCTTCCAATGGGCGTTTTATCAAAAAATTTAAGAGCTAATTTTTGTACATGTGCAAAAACTTTTTTCCGCAGGTCGAAAATTATTTTCTGACCCATTAACTGGGTGTAGTAAGTAAGGAAGTATTGAATAACCGCTTGCATCATCAAGGAGCCAACAAGAAATGCCGCGATAATAAAAAGTCCCTCGTAGTCGCTCGTTATTATGTAATCATCAATGGCAATCTTGGTAAGAAAAGGGCGCACCGGTCCAAGCCCTGCTACTACAATGTTCAATATAATCGCAAATACAACATACTTTTTATACGGCTTAACATAGCCTAGCAGCCGTTTCATCAACTGCGAGTCATATGCTTTTCCTAGTATTTCGTCGTCGCGATCTACGGACATAAATTAATTAACCTTGTATACTTTACCATCGTTAAAAAATCCATCGATATTTTCGACTGTTGTTTGAAGTATTCTTTCAACCGCTTCAACCGAATCGAAAGCCATGTGCGGAGTTATAATCACGTTCTCCCTGCGCAACAATAAAGTTCGTTTAAAGATAGCGTCAAGTTTCTCGGTTGAAATATTTTTTGTAAGCATTTGATTTTCTTCACCGGCAATTTCTTCCCCTTCGAACACATCTAAACCAACCCCGCCGAATATTCCTTTGTCTATTGCATAGTACAAAGCTGCGGGTTCAATAAGACCGTTACGCGCAGTATTTATAAATATGGTTCCCTTGCGTACATTTTGAATATTCTGCATATTGATTAAGTGGTGTGTATGCTTATTATAAGGCACATGCATACTGATGATCTGTGATTTGCCAAGGAGTTCATTCAGCGAAACGTACTCTAGATCGAGCAGTTCCTTTAGGATATGGCTCTTGTTTATATCATAAACAATTACATTCATATCAAATCCTTTAGCCATTTTAATCACGTGTACACCAATACTCCCTGCTCCAATAATTCCAATCGTTTTACCTTTGAGATCAAATCCTCGCAGGCCTTCGAGCGAAAAATTATTTTGTTGAGCGCGAACATAAGCTTTGTGCAAATTCCTGGATAATGCCAGTATAAGTGCAAAAGTGTGCTCAGCAACCGTGTTCTCACCGTAATATGGAACATTACAAACAACTATGTTTCTTTTCTTTGCCTCTTTAATATCTATGTGGTTGAATCCAGTACTTCTTGTGGAAATCAATTTTAGTTTTTTTGCTTTCGCTATTACGTTTTTAGTAACCGATGAGTAAATAAAGACCGAAACAACATCAGCGTCTTTAATTAGACTAGCATTGGATTCGTTCAAAGCTTCATCATAAAAAAGCAGCTCGTAACTTGTTTTGCTTAATTTTCTTTTAATGTATGTCCTTTCTTTTGCAGGAATTGAAAAAAATGCAATTTTTATTTTGGCGCTCACTTTTTTTCCTTTCTTAATTTAGCTCTTTAAGTTCTTCTTCAAGTAATTGTTTGTAGTGCAAGTCGGCGTAAATACCGTCCGTAGCAACCAGTTCGTCGTGAGTTCCTTGTTCGGCTATTTCACCTTTATCAAGAACAATTATATTATCGGCATCTTTTACGGTTGAAATCCTGTGACTGATAATAATACTGGTTCGGCCTTTCATAAACTCTTTAAGGTTACCCAGAATTTCTTCTTCGGTATTCGTATCAACTGCGGAAAAAGAATCATCCAGTATCAGTATTTTCGGATCAATGGCTAACGCTCGTGCCAGGCAAGTTCGCTGTTTCTGTCCGCCGGAAAGAGTTATGCCGCGCTCGCCGAGTATAGTTTCATATTTTGCAGGGAATGACTCTACATCTTTATCGAGTTTTGAAATAGCAGATACCTTTTCTACCAATGACATATCTTTATTTCTTACACCGTATAAAATGTTGTTTGCCAAAGTATCTGAAAAGAGGAATGTCTCCTGTGATACAAAGCCTATGTTTTCCCGAAGGATTTTTAAGGGGATTGAATCTATCTCATACCCGTCAATTTTAAGTTTTCCGCCCGTTATATCATAAAGACGCGCGATTAAATTTACGAGTGTGGATTTTCCTTCGCCGGTGTGCCCTACAACTGCAAGTGTTGTTCCTTCAGGAATAGCTAAGTTTATTTCCTTAAGTACATCGGGCAAGTTGTCATTGTAACGAAACTTAACATTTTCAAATTCCACCCGACCGCTTATTCCGTTTATTTGAAAGCTGGTTTTTGAGGTATCTTCAATTTCTCGCTCTTCGCTCATTATTTTGCGCAGTCGTTTCATACTTGCATCGGCTTGCTGAATGATATTTGCAACCCACCCAAATGCGATAGTCGGCCAAATCAATAATCCCAGGTAACTTATAAATGCAACCATATCACCAAGAGTTAGCGATCCGTTTATTACCATGTTGCCTCCAACAAGGATAACAATGATAATCGATGTACCGGTAATCAAAAACAACAGGGGCATAAACAGCGCCTGTATACGAACCTTGTCCATTGTGCGATCTAAATATTCGCTGCTGAGCTTGGTAAAAGATTCTATCTCGCTCTGTTCCCTTACGTATGATTTTACTACCCTGATACCGGAAAAACTTTCCTGTGCTTTTGTAGTTAACTCCGAAAATTTTTCCTGGATTAATGTAAACTTCTTATGAATCTTTTTACTCAATTTATATACAAAATATGACAATATCGGCAAAGGCAGCAATGAGTATAATGTTAGCCACGGGCTAAGAGTAATCATAATAGCAATAACAATAACGTACTTTACTATGGTATCGGCGGAATACATAACCGCTGGCCCTAGATACATTCTTACAGCAGTAATATCGTTTGTAGCGTGCGCCATAATATTACCGGTAGAATTATTCTGAAAAAAGCGTAACGGCAGTTTTTGTATATGCGACCAAAAATCCAACCGTAAATCGTATTCAATTTGCCAGGAGGATACAATTACAGTTTGACGAATCAGAAACCTGAACACACCGCTAATCAATGCGAACCCGACAATCAATAATGCAGTGTTGATAATGGAATCCATGCTTACATTATTCTTTAAAGCATCGATTCCGTCTCTTATCAATAGCGGAATGTAAACCTGCGCGGCGTTTGATACTAGTATAAAGAGCATTCCTAAAAAGATTTTGCTTTTATACCTTTTGAAATATTTATTTAAGTGTGAGAGACTTCCCATTGAACGCCGCTTTTTTGGTCTTTATAAAGAACCCCGATTTATCTATTTAGTTCAAAAAATAATGGGTTGCCCAATAATTGCATTATAAAAGGACAACCCATACATAAAATAATTTATTTAATTCTAATTAACCAATAAGGTCAAAATTAGTATACTTTCTAAGCGGTTTGGGAACAATGATCTTTCCATCTTCTGTTTGATTGTTTTCCAAAAGGGAAACCATTAGCCGGCTTGTTGCCAGTCCCGATCCGTTTAGCGTGTGCACAAATTCTACTTTTTTGTTTTCGTTTTTCCTGTATTTAATATTTGCCCTACGCGCCTGGAACGCTTCGAAGTTGCTGCAAGACGACGCCTCAAGCCACTTTTCTTCTGCTGGCGACCACGTCTCAATGTCGTAACACTTTGCAGCGTTAAAGCTTAAGTCCCCCGTACATAATGTCATTATTCGGTAGGGAACATTCAGCGTGTGCAGGATGTCTTCGGCGTCGGTAACAAGATTTTCCAATTCGTCGTAAGAGTTTTCAGGCTTAGCAAATTTTACCATTTCAACTTTGTTAAATTGATGAACCCGTAAAAAGCCTTTGGAATCTTTGCCGTAAGAGCCCGCTTCCCTTCTGAAACATGCTGAATAACCCACATAATTTATTGTGAGATTATCTTCAGTTAGAATTTCGCCGCGATGCATATTTGTAATGGGAACCTCTGCTGTTGGTATGGTGAACAAGTCGTCTTTTTCCATGAAATACATATCTTCTTCTAATTTGGGTATTTGCCCGGTACCTATCATTGAATCACGGTTAACTAAAAACGGCGGCATTATTTCGGTATAGTTATGCTCATTGATATGGACATCCAGCATATAATTAATTAATGCGCGCTCAAGTGTTGCTCCTTTTCCTACATATACCGGAAATCCAGATCCGCTTATTTTCGCACCGCGCTCAAAGTCGAGTATGTTGTGCTTTTTGCCCAGCTCAACATGATCAAGAGGTTTAAACTTATTTTCGAACTCGAATCCTTCGGGTAACCATTGCCTCGCCTCAACATTATCTTCAGCGGATTTACCGATAGGAACCGATTCATGCGGCAAGTTACAAGTCCATGCCAACAGTTCGTCTAATTTGAACTCGAGTTCTCCAAGCTGTACGTCCATGTCGGTAATTTGATCGGAAACTACTTTCATTTCGGCAATTATTCCGGTGGCATCTCCGCCGGTTCTTTTTATTTGTCCGATTTGCTGAGATACGTTATTGCGCCTTGCTTTGAGTTCGTCTACTTCGCTGATAAATGATCGTCGTTTTTGATCAAGTTCTAATATCTCGTCAATATTATCTTTTTCATTCTTGTTTCGAATACCTTCTTTTACTTCCCCAGGATTTTCGCGAATAACTTTAATATCTAACATCAATTCTCCATATTTTTAATGGAACACAGATCATCATGATTTTCAAGATCAATCATGATGAGTTTTGTATTCATTATCAAAAACTTTTCTTTTAACTTGTGGTGTCTTACCAAAATTTAGAAGTAGACCAACTTCAATATTCGTAGCTCTCAAATAATTAGTAAGCTGAGCTTCATGCTCTTCACATATACTCTCACAAGCTTTTAACTCTACTATTACTTTTTCTTCCACAACTATGTCAGCAAAATATTCCCCTACCTTTTGACCTTTAAAGTAAACGTCAATTGGCTTTTGTTTTTCACCTGATAATCCTAATTCTTTAAGCTGAATAAAAAGTGAGTTTTCGTAAACCTTTTCTAAAAATCCATAACCTAAAGAATTATAAACAGCATAAAATGCCTTAATAATTTTATCCGTAATATCTGAATGCTTGTAACTTGTATCCATTTTTCAATCATGCATTTCATGATAATCATGAAAATCTGTGTTCTATTTTACTTTGCTACTATATTATAAATTTTATTTTGAACGTATATTTCTTTAATAACCTGCTTACCTTCAGTATGGAGTTTCACATTTTCATTTTCAAATGCCGCTACTTTTACAATGTTTTCATCACTGTCTTTGGGCAATTCAAGTTTAGCACGTACTTTACCCATTACCTGAACAACAATTGTTACGGTATCTTCAACCATGGCTTTTTCATCTACCGAAAACCAAACCGGATTTTCAAATAATGTCTCTTTGTACCCAAGTATTTGCCATGCTTCTTCCCCAAGATGAGGAGCAAGCGGAGCCAACATTGTAATTAACCTTTCCAGCGCATATAGCTTCAACTCATCCGATGAATTATCAATGTCTTTTGTAAGCTCATTCATTAGTTCCATTAAAGCTGCAACTGCAGTGTTGAACCTAAAATGCTCAATCTCAACTTCATACTTACTCAGTGTTTGGTTTACTTTTCTATAAAGATTTTGTTCATATCCGTTAAGCAATTGTATATCGTATTGAGTTTTTGCTTTAACATTTTTCGACAATCCTTCATGTTTTTCAACCAATGAGTATACACGCTGGACAAACCTGTCAACACCAACTATTCCTTTATCGCTCCAATCGCCGCCAAGCTCATATGGGCCCATAAACATTAAGTACATCCTAAACACGTCTGAGCCATAGTCTTTGATGAAATCATCAGGGTTTACAACGTTACCTTTAGATTTCGACATCTTTACGCCGTTGTTGGTTATTGTACCTTGATGAATTAATTTTTGAAACGGTTCATCCGAACTTACCAGTCCTAAATCTCTTATAAACTTGTGAACGAAACGAGCATACAACAAATGCATTGTTGCATGTTCAGCTCCGCCAACATACATATTTACAGGAGTCCAGCTCTCGCCAAGGCTCTTATTAAAGGCTCCTTCGGAATAGCCGGGATCAAGATAACGCAAGTAATACCACGACGAATCCACAAACGTATCCATTGTGTCAACATCACGTTTTGCAGGTTCGCCGCATGTCGGGCAAGATGTATTTACAAATTCTTTATTGCTCGCTAATGGAGATCCGCCGTCAGGCTTGAAGTCAACATCGTAAGGAAGTTCGACAGGGAGTTGATCTTCAGGCACAGGTACTTCACCGCAACTTTCACAATAAACTATTGGTATTGGAGTGCCCCAATAACGTTGACGGGATATAAGCCAATCACGCAACCGGTAGTTTACTTTACTTTCTCCGATCCCTTTATCTTCAAGCCAATTTATAATTTTAGCTTTAGCGTCGGTAACGTCCAGTCCATCAAGGAATGAACTGTTAATTGCAGGACCATCGCCTAAGTAAGCTTTTCCTTCAAAACCATCGGGCGGCTGGACAGTTTGAATAATTGGTAAATCAAATTTTTCTGCAAACTCCCAGTCGCGCTCGTCCTGCCCTGGTACAGCCATAATTGCACCGGTACCGTATGTCATCAAAACGTAATCGGCAATCCAGATAGGAATCTTTTCATCGTTAACCGGGTTAATTGCATACGCACCCGTAAAAATTCCGGTCTTTTCTTTAGCCGTAGAAGTTCTATCAATCTCAGATAAAGATTGTACGGATTTCTGATATTCTTCAACCGCATGCTTGTTTTCATCAGTTGTAATTTTTTCAACCAGCGGATGTTCCGGCGATAACACCATATACGTTGCGCCGAATAATGTATCTGGACGTGTTGTGTAAATATCAATTACATCATCATGATCCGCCAGCTTGAATTTAGCTTCTGCGCCGTAGCTGCGACCAATCCAATTTTCCTGCATGTGTTTTGTTTTATCTGGCCAATCAATTTTTTTAAGGCCTTCTAAAAGCTCATCCGCATATTCGGTAATTTTAAAGAACCACTGCGTCAATGCTTTCTGAATCACAGGTGTTCCGCAGCGTTCACACGTTCCGTCGGATTGAACCTGCTCGTTTGCCAACACTGTATTACAGGATGGGCACCAGTTAACCGGCGCATTTTTCCTGTAAGCCAATCCTTTTTTGTATAGTTGTAAGAATAACCATTGATTCCATTTATAATATTCGGGAGCGCACGTCATCAGCTCTGCATCCCAATCGTACATACAGCCCATACGCTTCAACTGTACACGTATATCGTCAATGTTTGTAAGCGTACTGTCTTTAGGATGAATTCCTGTTTGAATTGCATAGTTTTCGGCCGGAAGCCCGAATGCATCGTAGCCCATAGGTTCAAATACGTTGTAACCTTGCAATTTTTTAAAGCGCGCCCATGAGTCTGTAGGACCGTAATTATACCAGTGACCGCAATGTAATTTAGCGCCGGAGGGATATATAAACATAACCAGACAATAAATCGCTTTTTCAAGATCGCTCAAGTCGGTTTTATGTACTTTTTTGTCGTCCCAATATTTCTGCCACCTCAACTCAGCTTCAGCAAACGGGTATCTCATTTTCAGCCACTTAATTTGTTTAAAGAGAACGGGAAAAATATGGAAATGGTGTTGGTTTATCAAGGTGACGCTTTGACAGGCAAATGCTCTTAAAGAATAAAAAACCAAAAGAAATCTAAAGATCATTTACTAAAAAGGACAAGACAACCAATATTCGGAGTTAATTGTCGTTTTAGAAGCAAATATTATTTATATTTATTGATCAACATAACATAGCATCGGAACTGAATTGATATCATTTTATCAACTGATAACAATCACGTACATAATTACTGCAGTCGCTCTAATCTATTTCTTCATTCAGTTGGATAAAATCAGGTCAAATTATACTTCCTATGTTTTTTCTCTGTTGGTTATCATTATCATAGCAGGTTTAATCGAACTTAGTATATCGATTAAATTTTGGACCTTCGCAACAATCACTTATCCGGTTTATCTTACAATACTCTATTTAATTTATCCGATTTTTTTTCTTTACGCAAAAAGACTCGTATTCACCAGGAAAGAACTTTCAAATGAAAAATCTTATCTTCACTATATTATTCCACTTGCTGCTCTGATTGCGACCTCCGTTTTTTACTACCCGCTTTCCAATGAATCTCAGATAGACTTTATAGCTTGGAATCCCACGAATGAAACCGAAAATTCTTCTACCGATTCGTTCCTATTTTTACTAATAGTCGTTTATTACGCCCAGTTTTTCTTTTATTTGGCAAACTTTGTGATTCTTCTAAAATCGTCTAAGAACAATATGTCCGATCGTATTATAGATAAGAACATTGCATTGCAATGGCTAAGGGTTTTCATTTTGACTTTTTTCCTGTTTGAATCAATTGTGTTTCTTTTCTTTTTCTTCTTCCCGAAAGACGTATACGAAATAGTTGCGCAAACCAGCAGTTTAGTGATTATTGTTTTTTTAGGGCTTTTTAGGATAAACCAATCAACAATAGAAATTCAAACAAGGTTAAGAAAGGCAAAAGTAATGATTAACGATGTTGGACACGAATCGCCAAAATATATTATTGACGAAGATGAAAAAAAGGAAATCTTAAAATTAATTACCGATGTACTAACTGAAAAAAAGTTTTTTATCGATCCGAATCTTAAAGTAGAGCAATTCGCAAAAAAAATTCACGTTTCTCCTAAAAAACTCTCGATCGTTATCAATGAACTTACTGGAAATAATTTTTCGAACTTCTTAAATGAGTATCGGATTCAAGAAGCAAAACTCCTGCTCGAAACGGTTAAAGATAATTCCTCTATTGAAGAAATTTTCTTAAAAACCGGTTTTAATTCCCGTTCTACATTTAACCGTGTATTCAAACAAGCCACCGGGTTAACCCCAAACGAATACAAATTGAAGTTAAATAAGTAACTCGTTGTCCCAATTCCTTTTCTGATATACCATTTCCTGTTTTAGTATACCTCTCTATTGAATTTAATTAATAGCTAATGTTAATTGACGATAAACTATATCCGGAACTTGACGAGCATAAATAAATCCTGTATAAATTACGTGAGGGAAAGATGATACAAAATATCAAGTTTAGTTTTAAAGAGTTATTTGTAGTACTGTTACTTTCATCAACTGTTTGTTTATCTGTTATAGGCGAAAACAGTATAAAAATCGGAGAGGAAACCGATCTGCCCACAGAAATTTCCATCCATTCTAGCAGGACAGGCGTAAGTTCGAGGTCCCAGGCAATTACCGATGAGTGGATGTTTGTCATTGATTATAACGACAAGCTGCATGTCTATGCTTTGATTGAACTTTACACTCCAATTAAAAGGTGGGATTTCGATATCCCTTCTGCAAATGAAGTCTTTGTGCATAACGGATATCTTTATATTTCGGATAGTATCGATAAACTGTATGTTTATGATATCTCAATATTCGATTCCGAGCCGATCCAGTTTACGCCGGTTTTTACATATGTTGCTACGGGACGTGTGAGGGATATAGTTTTCAGCGGAAGCAATGCGTTTTTACTTCCCAGACAAACTGGCGACCAGGTATTTACGAACAGCCTGGAAATACTCGATGTTTCAAATCCCGCTAACGTTACACAAACAGCGACTTTGCCATTATCAGGAAACGGGGTTGATATTACCTACGATCCATCCACAAACAGAGTTTACTGCGCAACTCGTGCACAAGGAAATATTTATTCGATTGATATTATTGATGTTTCCGATGTCAATTCTCCGCAACGAATAGCGAACGTACCGTCGAATTTCGAAATTCAAAGAATGTACGCTGAGGCAGACCGCTTAATTATGGCTGGCAATGATAATGCAAATAATGATTTTCATATGGTTGCTTATAACTTAAGCAATCCTGAACTGCCTTTGCAGATTCAATCTGTTCATGTCTCGGAAAGTTCTTCATGGGATATGATATTTATGGACAATGTATTTCTAACTTCCGTTCCCGGTGAAAACAGTGTATACACACATGTTTATAAACAGGAAACAAATGAATTTCTGGCCGGACCCGTTTTGCAATCCGAACAATTCATGTGGAATTTGAGCGGCCAAATTGATCCCACAACGCAAACCCAGCCAAAATCTCGTAACTCAAGTTTAATTCAAGGGGATTACTATAGGTACTTTCTCTACCTCTCAAATGAAGTTTACGGTTTCCAGGTCGGCATCATGAAAAAGAACAAACTTCAGGCGCAACAGGTAAACTTGCGTGTAATGATAGAACCGTCTGAAGCTGCAGATAACGGGTGCAGCACTGTTCCCGTACCGGGTGACCATCCGTTTGATATTAACACAGAGATGAATGTTCATGCAGTTCCAAATCCATCCGCAGGCTGGTACTTTAACAAATGGACTGGAGACGTGAGCGGCTCCAATTTAAGTGCGCATCTATTACTCGATAGGGATAAGTTAGCTGTTGCGAACTTTGCCGAAGTATTGCTTACTGTTTCCGGTGGGAAAGAAAAACGTATTTTTTGTCCAAGTGAAATAAATGAAGACAACAATAAGCTAATGCTGCCCATTACGTTTTGCGCAAGCGAAATTGACGGGTGGACCGTAACACAAATTAAATTAAAAACCCATGGAGCGGGCAACGAAGTAAACGACCTGATGTTTGTATCCGTTAAAAGCGGGGCAAACACTTTATATAGCGGATTTGCGGGGATTGATAATCAAATAGTGGAAGCAACCCTGGAACCCCCAATAAGCATTGGTCCAGGGGAATGCGTTTCAGTAACGGTCAATTACCATTTTGATTTCCTCGATCCTAACAGTTACGGTTCGGACGAACCAAAATCTTTCCTGGTTGAAACAGACGGTGTTGTTGCAAAACCGGATAATTTTGAAGAGGGGAAAATTGCAGGAAAAGCTAAATCGGACACACTATATGTTGCACGTGTATACAACAACCGGGATGCGGTTTTTGCAACTATACAGGAATCAATAAGCTCTGCTAAAACGCTAAGCGGTGATTCATGTATCGTTTGTCCGGGAATATACGATGAATCGGTTGGACATTATGACAGTACAAAATCCTTTACTCTGTTTGGTAAAGAAGGTAAAAGGTATACCACGATTAGAAGTATTGATGAACTAAAACCGTCTTTGGCTATCGGCGGAAAATCGAAAGATATTACTGTTACCGGATTTACTTTACAGCCGTCAACTTTGCTAAAAACTTCAACGGAAAACCGTACAACTGATATTGCGCAGGAGGGTCTATCTGTTGGTTGGTTTGCCAAAAATACAACGATAAAAGATATAAAAATAGAGAGCTTCGAACTCGGTCTTTCAATTAGCGGGAGATCTTCATATGGTATGTTTGATAATATTGAATTCGGAAATTGCAGCCAGGGAATTGTAATAGGTAGATCACACAATAATACAATTCGCAACAACTCTTTTTCTGGATTGCTGGATGAAGAGCCGAGTATCTCCTTGCTATACAAAAGTCATAACAATAAAATTGAAAATAACACCAGCGACGGTAAGTTCTCAATAAAAGTTATTGGCAGTAACGGGAATAGAATAATCAATAATCAAGCAGCCACAATTTCATTAAAATCTTATATCCAGTTTGAGAAAGATTGTGATAGCAATCTAGTTGCGCTTAATAAGAAAATGGAGATTAGACTTGTGGGCGATGGAACTGGGAATAAAATTGTTGACAACACAACGCGCCTAATTTCTGCAAATCCAAAAATACACGGGATGAAGGATCTTCATATTAAAAACAATACTATAAACAACTATAAGTTCAAGGGCATTGATATAGACGCTACTTTTGGAAGGGTTACCGGTTTAAAGATTATAGATAACACCATAAAATTTGCTAAGACAGGAGGAATCTATGTTAAGGACGCAAAGGATTTTATTATCAGGGACAATACAGTTAGCAACAATGGATTCAGTTCAGAGGAAAACACATATTCAGGTGTTTATTTAAATGATTGTGAGAATGGGAAAATAGAAGACAACTACATTTATAAAAACGGTAAGCACGGTCTGGAAATTGAGCATAGCAAGAATATCAATATAACTGATAATAGAATTACCAAGCATGAGAATACTAAGTTTACGCTTTTCGAAGGAATTGGAATAAAACTGAAAAATGTGAAAAAAGCATATATAGGTAGTAATAAACTTCTTGCAAATTGCGATGATATGTTAATTGATGATAGCGAATATGTTCGGGTGGGTCTCAATGTAGTTAGCGAAACTTTCTGTATATATTCGGGTATTCACATTAAAGATTCCGATCCGATAATTGAATACAATAATATTACCAATAACAATGGGAACGGAATTGTAATAGAGGGCAATTCAAATCCGGTAATATTTGGAAACAATATTTATGGAAACGGTTCTTACGGAATTAACAATGAAACGGGTAACAATACTGTATTAGCCGACGGTAATTTTTGGGGGGAATCCGGCCAACCGGGCGACAACCATATAATCGGCGATGTTATCGCAAACAACTGGCGCGAATCCGAAGCCTCATTTGTTGGCGATTTTGATTCCGATTCAATAGTTGTTTACCCCGGACTTATTGATTCAGTAAGCTATTTCATCAGGGACTTAAGCGGAAGTGAGCATAATTACAGGTTACAAATTGATGATCCGCTCAACTGGTATACCGGCGCTGCCGAACAATTCGGCTCATCGACCGACAGCACATCTTCCATATTTACAATTCCTTTCGAAGTACCGGGCGATATTGCAGGTACCGAAATGAACGAAATTTCCGTAAACGCTTATCTAACTACAAATGACAGCTTGCTGTTCACATCTACTTTGAGATTAGCAACTTACACACCGGTTCCCGAAAGAATCGTCATTCAACCGGACTCTGTTTCCATAGAGATGGGGGATACTTTGCAATTGACTTATACTAGCTACGATCAAATGGACAATACTATAGTTACCCCGCTGCAATGGATAGCGAGCAAAGGCAGTATTGATAATAACGGAATTTTTATCGCTGATAGTTCCGCAGGAGCAGTCAAGATAACCGCTCAACTTCAAGGAGGTAGTTTAACCAGCGCGGCAACGCTGTTTATAAGCGAAATACTACCGGCTTTGTCGCGAATAAAAATAGAACCTGATTCAGTATTTGTGTATCCCGGTGAATCAATCCAGTTTGAAGCATTGGGTTTTGATCAGAACGGGATGAACTTTGAATTAAATCCCGAATGGGAATGCGATGGCGGAATCATTAATATTTATGGTTTATTTCTTGCTGATTCGACCAGCGGCGAATTTACTGTTACTGTATACGATACCGTTACCGGAATTTCTGCTAATGGTTATGTAACCATATTGCCTGTTGTTTCAGTCGATAACAAAAATCGAATTCCTGCTAACTTCATATTAAACCAAAATTATCCCAATCCGTTTAATCCCGAAACAAAAATAAGTTTTGGTATACCGTATTCAGGGAAGGTAAAAATTGAGATATTCAACATTCTTGGGCAAAGAATAGAAGTTCTGAAAGACGGTTATATGCAGGCCGGTTTTTCAACCATTACCTGGAACCCTGAAAGTCTTGCCAGTGGTGTTTATATTCTCGTTATGAACGCTAAAAACGGCAATAAAAACCGTAACGGCTTTATTGCCCATAAAAAAATGATCTATTTAAAGTAATCACTTTAAAGATCCCCCGAATTCTCCGGGGGATCGTTTCTTTTCGCACTTCAATCCTTTTATAAATTGCGATCGTTGGCGGTTACAAAAATTATTTTACTATTTTTACAATTCGGGTCATTTCTTTCAAATATCTCAAAGTGAATAACATGCATTATTTCGAAAACGAACATTTAAAATACCAAAACAACCAACTTTACTGCGAATCAGTTTCTTTTGAAAAACTAGCTCATGAGTTTGGAACGCCGCTTTATGTTTATTCTAAAAATTTTATGACAGACCGTTACAAAGAATTTGCAAACGCGTTTAGTAAGATTAATCATAAAATCTTCTTTGCCGCTAAATCGAATTTTAATCTTAACGTGATAAAATTATTTAGCGATTTGGGTGGCGGTATTGACGTCAACTCTGCCGGCGAATTTTTCAGAACGATAAAGGCAGGAGTAAAACCAAAAGACATGCTTCTTACCGGAGTTGGTAAATCTGCCGAAGAAATAGAACTCGGGATAAAGCATGACGTACTATTGATAAAAGCAGAATCATTGGGTGAAGTTTATCAAATAAATGAATTGGCGCAGAAGCTCGGCAAAAAAGCGCCCGTAGCTATACGCGTTACACCGGATGTTGATCCGAAAACCCATCCTTATATTACCACGGGTTTAACCGAGAGCAAGTTTGGAATACCTGCTTCGCAAGCTGTTGATATGTTCATCGAATGCAACGGGCTAAGTCACATTAACTTGTGCGGCATAGATATGCACATCGGTTCACAAATTACCTCGATTGATCCGTATGTGGAATCCGTTATAAGAATGGTTGAACTAACCAAGCTAATTCAGGCGAAAGGAATCAACATTGAGCACTTTGACATAGGCGGAGGATTTGGGGTTAAATACCTTAAGGAAACTCCATTTACACCGGGTGATCTTGCAGAAGCACTTGTCCCGATTTTTATGCAGCTCGATTGCGAAATATATTTTGAACCCGGGAGATCGCTTACTGCCAACGGGGGCGTGCTGCTTTCAAAAGTTGTTTACACAAAATCAAACGAGAAGAAGAATTTTATAGTAATTGACGCTGCAATGACGGAGCTGCTCAGACCCAGCATTTACAAGGCTTACCATCACATACAACCTGTTGTAAGAAATACAAAAGACGATATAATTGCCGACATTGTAGGCCCTGTTTGTGAAAGCGGCGATTACCTTGGCAAAGACAGAACAATTGAAAATATGGAAAGTGACGAATTGGTTGCTCTTATGTCCGCCGGGGCTTATGCAATGGTAATGTCGTCAAACTATAATGCACGATGTCGCCCTCCGGAGATAATTGTTGACGGTGATAAATACTTTTTAACACGCAGCAGGGAATCCTTTGAACATTTATTGTACGATGAAAAAATCGTTGATGGGCTGCATTAGTTTATGAAAGTTGTTTAATTGAATAAATTGTCCAACAAAGCCGCGCTAACCGAAGGTAACATCCCTAAGCAGCTATTCACGCTTACTGTCCCAATGTTTTTCGGAATGCTTTCCACAATGGCGTTTAATCTCATCGATACTTATTTCGTTGGCCAACTCGGTACTAAATTCCTGGCGGCGATGAGCTTTACTTTTCCAGTAGTCATGGTTGTTGCAGGTGTGTCTGTTGGTCTGGGAATTGGCGCATCAACCGCTATTTCAAAAGCAATTGGAGAAGGCGACGACAATAAGGTAAAACGGCTTACAACGGATAGTCTGCTGTTGTCGATTATAATTGTAGCAATCCTTATAGCTATTGGTATGCTGACTATCCGTCCTTTGTTTTCAGCGATTGGGGCCGATGATGGGTTGATCGATTTAATTTACGACTATATGAAATTCTGGTACCCGGGGATGATATTCCTCGTAATACCAATGGTTGGCAACAACGCAATACGTGCGACAGGCGACACGAAAGTTCCGAGCGCAATAATGATTTTTTCAGTTATTGTAAACGTAATTCTCGATCCCATTTTTATTTTCGGATGGGGGCCTGTTCCGCGCATGGAGCTTGAAGGCGCTGCTATTGCAACAGTTATTTCACGGGCTTTTACACTTTTCTTCTCTCTTTTCTGGCTTAGTTATAAATACAAAATGATTAGCGTTCAGATACCTTCATATTCTGTAATATCCGGATCCTGGCGAAGAGTTCTAGCTGTTGGTATTCCAACTGCCGGCACAAATATCATTGTACCGTTTGCAGTCGGTTTGTTAACCAGGCTAATTGCTTCATACGGTACTGCTGCAGTAGCGGCATTTGGCGTTGCATCGCGGATCGAAATATTTGCAATGTCTGTAATGATGGCTCTTTCATCCGTGCTCAGCCCGTTTTTAGGACAGAATTTTGGTGCGGGCAAATTGCATCGAGTACGTGAAGGTATTAAAATCAGCCAGGTATTTGGTGTTGTGTGGAGCCTGCTAATAATTGCAATCCTGCTACTCTTTGGAGGAAACTTAGTATCGGCTTTTGACAGCAACCCGGAAGTTGTGGAAATAGGGATAACATACTTCAGCATTATACCCTTCGGTTATGCATTGCAAAGTGTATTTAGAATGTGCCAGGTATCTTTCACTGTATTGAACAGGCCTTTTGTTTCAGCGTTTTTGATGATTCTTCAAATGCTGATCTTATACATACCCCTTGCATACCTGGGATCATTTGTTTTGGGGCTACCCGGTATTTTCGGAAGCTATGTAATTTCTAACTTGATTAGTATGATTATTGCGTTTTCGTGGCTAAACGGCTACTTGAGCAAACTAGAATCAGCAACTGATTAATTATTTGGCTGAATTTTTTTTGCGTGCAACTTTCTCTTTAACCTTTTGAAGCATTCGTCTTGCCCACTCAAATTCCAGCGCTAATACACCTAATCCCAGTGGTATAACAATAAAGGCCGGCCCGGGAAGTACTATCAAAATTATACCGATTAGTATAATTGTAAATCCTATAACTCCAATAGCAATTTTTCGAACTGTTTTCAAACCTGTTTTAACATCCATTTTATACTTATTTTCATAATTACGATTTGGACGCACTATTATAGAAAAAATGGAGTGAAAATGAAAAACTCATCTATTCTTATTATTCTTATTACAATTTCTTTTAGCATGGCCGCACAGGATAAACGCCCTATTACCCCAGACGACCTTTGGAATATGAAACGTGTTAGCAGCGTTACGCTTTCTCCCGATGGAAATACAATTGCATTTGTAGTAAGAGCATATGATATGGATGCTAACGAGGGGCAAAGCGATATCTGGCTCGTTAACAGCGACGGGTCAAATTTGCGTCCTTTAAAAAACTCTTTCGAAAACGAAACGCAACCGGCGTTTTTACCTGATGGTAAAACCATATCTTATAAATACAAATCTCAAATCTGGACTTGTAACCTCGACGGTAGCGGTTCGAAACAGGTTACCGATTATTACTCCGGCGCTTCTGGTGTAAGGTGGGCAAGCGATGCAAGTAAATTGCTGTTTGTATCTAACGTTTATCCTGAATGTATGACCCAGGAATGCAACGAGAGCAAAGATAAACAGGCTGATGAGAATAAAGTAACAGCAATGGTTTTTGAAGAGTTAATGTATAGGCATTGGGACGACTGGCGCGGACCTAAACGCAGCCATTTGTTTTTTTATGATATTGCAAATGATAAGTATACCGATCTTTCTTTATCAAGCAAATACGATGTGCCTGCATTTTCTTTAGGCAGCTCTAATGATTACAACTTTTCTCCCGACGGCGGTGAAGTTGCATTTACAATGAATAAGTCTGACTTCCTTGCCACCTCAACTAATAACGATGTTTTCATAATGAACCTTTCGGATGTAAAAGACAAGTATGTTACTCCTTATACAAAAATTTCAGTGAGTAAAGGAAACGACAACCAACCTGTTTACTCTCCTAATGGAAAATATATCGCATTCCGTTCAATGGCAAGGGCGGGTTTCGAAGCAGACAGGCAAGTTCTAAAATTGTATGACAGAGAGAAAAAAGAAGTTGTTGATGTATCAAACAAACATGATATATCTATTGGTTCTATCTTATGGGCTAACGATAGTAAACATATTTATTATACCGCTAATAACGAAGTATACAACTCTATCTATCGAATTAATATTGAAACTAAAGAAAACGAGATGGTGCTAAAGGAAGCATATATTTCTTCTCTAAATATTAGTCAGAATGATAAAACATTATACTTCGCCAGTGAAAAATCCACTATGCCTGCGGAAGTATTCTCATTTGATATCGCTACCCGAAAACTTAATCAGCTAACATCCATCAATAAGGAATTCTTAACTCAACTCGACATGACCGACATCGAATTATTCTGGAGTGATGGTGCAGGCGGGACACCCGTTCAATCGATTTTAGTAAAGCCTCCAAAATTTAATCTGGATGAAAAGTATCCAATGATTTTTATGATTCACGGCGGCCCGCAAGGTCATACCTCGGATAAATTTCATTACCGGTGGAACCTGCAGATGTTCGCTTCAAGGGGGTATGTTGTTGTTGCGCCTAATCCACGCGGTTCTACAGGTTATGGACAAAAGTTTACAGACGAAATAACTCAAGACTGGGCAGGTAAAGTTTATATCGACTTGATGAAAGCATTTGATTATGCAGTTGAGAACTACGAGTTCATCGATGAGAAAAATGCTTTTGCTTGCGGCGCTTCATACGGTGGATACATGATCAACTGGATTGAAGGACATAACGACGACGGTAGGTTTAAAGCTCTTTTCTCTCATAACGGTGTTTACAATCTTACGAGTATGTATGGCTCAACAGAAGAACTTTGGTTCCCTCAATGGGAGTTCGGCGGCGCACCCTGGGAAAATGAAGAGTTGTACCGGTCAATGTCGCCAAGTACATATGTTGAAAATTTCAAGACACCAATGCTGATTGTTCACAGCGCTAAGGATTTCAGAGTTCCCGAAACACAGGCGTTCGAGTTATTTACTGCATTGCAGAAAATGGGCGTTGATAGTAAATTTCTATATTTTCCCGATGAAAACCACTTTGTTCTAAAGCCGCAAAACGCGCGCTTCTGGTGGAACACGGTTTTCGATTGGTTCGAAAAATATTATACGAGGTACTAAAATGGAAAATGAAAAAGAACCTATTGAACTGGAAGAAATTGAATCCCAGCTTGATTCGGAAGAAAAAGTTGAACAAGCAAAAGAATTTGTTGAAGAAAGGCTTTGGGTAAAGCTTGAGAAAGTCGGAAAGAAATTATCATTTGCACGCGATTTGCTCGCGCTGTATCAATACATGACGGACGGTAAAGTTAGCTGGCATAGGAAAGCTATTGTTGTTGCTGCGCTGGTGTACTTTGTTGTTCCCATAGATGCCGTGCCCGATTTGGCGCCGCTTGTAGGATACATGGATGATCTCGGTGTTGTTACGGCTGTGCTGAAATTTTTGGGAAGTGAGTTGATTCCGTATTATGAAAAGGATTAAAATCTTTTACCACAGATTACGCAGATAACACAGATAGTTTGTATTTATGGAAGAAAATAAAATAACTTATGACATTATTGGGTGTTCGTATAAAGTTCATTCAAAGTTAGTACCGGGTTTATTGGAATCTACTTACGAACCTGCTTATTACATGAGCTCAACAAATTGAACTATAAGGTAGAATCTCAAAAAGCACTGCCTGTTAAATATGATAATATTAAATTAGATGCTGGATATCGAATTGATCTACTGGTTGAAGACAAAGTAATTGTTGAATTAAAATCGGTTGATTCAATTCTACCAATTCATAGAGCTCAATTACTAACTTACTTAAAACTTTCGGGTGTAAAATTTGGTCTCTTGATAAATTTTAATGAAGTTGATCTAAAAAAAGGCATTAGCAGATTAATATTATAATTTGTGATAATCTGAGGAATCTGTGGTGAACAAATGAATTATAAACTTAACTCAAGCCAAAGGAAAGGTATTTGATATAAAATTGGATTTGTTGACTTACGACAGCGGCAACGGCGGCAGACGCGAAGTGGTTATTCATAATGGTGGCGCTGTTGTTGTTCCGGTTAAAGACGACGGCAAAATTATTCTTGTTAAACAATTCCGCTACCCCCTGCAGGAATTTCTTTACGAGCTCCCCGCTGGCAAGTTGGATGAAGGCGAAGACCCGCAAAGCTGCGCCGCACGAGAGCTGAAAGAGGAAACCGGCTATTCTTCAAACCAACTGGAAATGCTGGGGAGTATTTATACAACGCCCGGTTTTTGTACGGAAGAACTGTTTCTGTTTCTGGCGAGGAATCTGGAATCCGGCGGTTTTAACAGGGAAGAAGGCGAACATGGAATGGAGGTCTTTGAATTTTCCCTGGAACAAATTAAAGAAATGATTACAAGCGGTGAAATAAAGGACGCTAAAACAATATGCGGAATTAACTATTACACGAATTTAGTTGCCGGATAAATTTCTACAGTAATCCAAGGCTTTCTCGACGTAGACAAACAAAACTTTTCAGAACTTTTGAGTGTGTCTTCAAATAAAGAGTCTAAATTTTCCGTGCTGTACTCATGGGCAATATTGTTTCTTAAATCTTTCATTCTCCTTATTTCGTCAACTGATTCAATCAACCCCCTTCGTTCAGCCCGATTCATAACATCGATTATTGTACCCTGTTCCTCTAACTCGGCATAATCTATTGCTCTGTATAATTTGTTTACAAGTATATCCAGTGTTCTCGCATACCTGCTGGTTAATACTTCAAAGTTGTCATAGTCATTATCGGAGTAACTGCTTTTAATGCCAATTACCGCGCATTTATCGTAAGATCTTCTTAACCATCTAAGAGAGTCACTCACTTGTTGTATAACCAACTGCATGTTTTTAATAACATCGTTCATACTACAACTCCACACCTGTAGTCAAAGCAATTCTATGAAAAGGCTTATCAGGTTTTTCAGAAACAATAATGTCAATTTTTTGTAAACCTATTTTTTCGTAAAGCTCCCACCTAAGCTTGCTCAATAATTCCTTATTAATCGTTTTTGATAATATAAAGAGATCAATATCGCCGCCTTTCTTGCTGTCGTCGGTTCTTGAACCGTAAAGATATACCTTGGCTTCGGGGTCAATAAATTTAACGGCTTCCTTTATAATTTTATGTTCTTGTGAGGTAATTCTCATTCTTACCGCAATTTTTTTAAAAATTAATAAAGAATGAACAAATAATAAACTATACTCTCGCACTAAACAAGTTCGTCCGGGTCAACCCGTTCGACATGCTCAATTTCGCGGCCGAGAAATCTTTCGGCAATCTCTTTAAATTTTTTCGGCACATCACTCACAAAGAAATGATGCGTACCGAGCATGTTCGACGAGTTTTTCAATCCTCTTCCGTCTAAATGATTTTCTACAACAAGGGAAGCAGCGGTTCCCGAATCGATTAACGCAACGTCATCTCCCATAACTTCATGGATTATATCAGCAAGTATTGGATAATGCGTGCATCCAAGAATAAGTGTGTCTATTTCATGCCGTTTAAATTCTTCGAGATATTCTTCCGCAATTAGTTTGGTAGCATCGTGATGAGTCCAACCCTCTTCTGCCAGAGGTACGAATAGCGGGCAAGCTTTTTCAAATACTTGCGTAGCCGGATCGATTGTCCTTAGCTGTTTAGCATACGCACTGTTGCCGATTGTGGCGTATGTGCCTATAACGCCTATCCGCTTATTTTTAGTTTTCTCAAGCGCAAGTTTGGCACCCGGTTCTATCATCCCGATAACGGGCAGGTTGAATTTTTCTTTCAACACATCAATGGCGACCGATGAAGCGGTATTGCAGGCAACTATAAGGAGTTTAATGTTCTTCTTCGAAAGGAACTGAGCATCCTGAATTGAGTACTCGATGACGGTCTCGTTTGATTTTGAACCGTAAGGTACACGGGCAGTATCACCGAAGTAAATAACATTTTCATTCGGTAAAAAGGATGTTAACCTTTTAACTACGGTAAGCCCGCCTATACCTGAATCAAATATGCCTATTGGGTTTGTTCTGTTCATAAAATTCAACAATTCACCTAAATCATTTCTTCAATCGTTGTTGTAAGCTCATGACTGATTAAATGGTATTCGTTCTCGGAAACTTTTTGACCTCTTCTATCGAGAACATAAAACGCGTCAACAACGTCATCGGATTTTGTTGCGATCTTCGCAAAGAATATCGATAAACCAAGTTCATTCATTTTTTTTGTGATCTGGTACAGTAGTCCAACCCTATCCGGGGCGTATACATCAATGATTGTGTATTTATCGTGTTCCTCAAATTCAATTTTTTGCTTGGTTTTACGTTTAAACAACTTACTTTCTATCCTCCACCATTTGCTTTGAACCCTGCTGAACTCTTTACTAATAGGCAGTTGCTTATCGACTGCAAGCAATATGTCGTTTTCAATTTTTGAGTACCGCGACTCATCAATTAATTTGTGTGTTCTATAATCAGTAACATTAAAACTGTCTATTACTATCCCGTCTTTTCTTGTAAATATTTTTGCATCATGAATGTTCAAATCGTTTATTGCTATTGCACCGCACAAACGTGATAGAAGTGACGGCGAGTCCTTGGCAATAACCGTAATGTTTGTAAACCCGGATTCGTCCTTAAAGAAAACAGATACGTGTGCACCGCTTTCAATCTCTTTAACATGCTCGTTAATTTCTTCGTGTGAAAAATGATGCAGGTAACTCAAATCGCTGATTGATTCAACATGCGATTTAACTGCTGAGTCTTTTGGAAATGCATCGCCTTCTATTGCTTTTATAACATCCGAATACAGCAGTTCTTCACCGCTCACTTTTTCCTGCAGCATAGCTCGTGTTTTTAAATAGAGCTGCTGTAAAAGGTCACTTTTCCAGTTAGTCCATATCACGGGGCTAACCGCTGATAAATCGGCATATGTCACAAGGTATAATAAATCCAGCGCTTTAAGTGAAGGAAATATCGAGCAAAAATTATCCAATGTAGCTGCATCATTTATGTTCCGCCTAAAAGCCACTTGCTCCATAACAAGGTGGTTTCGAACCAGGAATTGAACCATCTCTATTTCAGACTCTTCGTATCCAAGTTGATTCATAACCGTGTTGGCAATTTCGGCTCCGATGATTTCGTGTCCCGAAACGCTTATTGGTTTGGCTATATCGTGCAACAGGATCGCAAGGTAAAGAATATCCTTATCTTCGAGTGAATGATAAATTCTGCCGAGATTCGATTCATCCTCTTGAAGCTTTTCAACGTTCTCTATAGCGATGAGAGTATGCTCATCCGCGGTATAGCAGTGATAAACGCCTGGCTGGAAAAACCCTACCAGCTCTTTAAAGGCGGGAAGGTATGCGCCAAGAACCCCGAGCTGGTTCATTACATATAAAGTTGTACCTACGTTTCCGGGTAATTTCAAAATTTCTCTGAAGAAAACGGAAGAAGTATTTTCCGTAAATTCTTCTTCTTCGAATTCTAAAACGCTTTCGGTTATTTGCGATCTAAGCTGCTGATTGAACCTTGCGTTATATTTGCCTCTATAGTAGAATGCTCTTAATATATCGGAGAATGATAATTCTTTATGTTCATTAACCGCAATGATATTGCCCTTTTGAACAAATGTATCATCCAACTCAACCGTCAAATATTCCGAGATCGGATTGGATATTTCTTCATCGAATCGCTTGGCCATTGTCTTAAAAAAACGGTGAATAACATTCGTAGCTTCAAAATATGATTTCATAAAATCTTTCCAGGCGTCTTCGCCTTTCTTTAATTTTTTTGAAATCCTTTCCTGGTCGGCAAATTCAAATCGATCAACTTTTCGCTTATTTAATACGTGAAGTTCGTTACGGATTTTAAGTATTAGTTTATAGCTTTGCAGAACACGTGTTGTAGAAACTGCATTAAGAATTCCATCTTTTTTAAGCTTGCGAAGAAAACTTTCGGTTTGTGTTATTTCCCTTTGGTCCGTGAGTATTGCATTATTTTTTAATGAATACATCCACTCAACAAAATGCAAATCTCTTAATCCACCTGCTGTGAATTTTACATTTGGCTCGAGCACTTTGGAGGAACCGCCGTATTTTTTGTGCCGCTTATAATTATCTTCGAAAAATTCATAAATAAGATCCCGTTTCTTTCCTTCATCAAGAGGTTTAAAGACCTTATCGTTCCATTCGAGATAAGTTTTTTCATCGCCAAGTATAAAACGCGTTTCAAAAAACTGGGTGTAGGAATGAAGGTCTTCGGTAATAAATCTTTGAATGTCGGAAAATTCTCGTACGGTATGCGATACTTCTATTCCACAGTTCCATAGATGCGTAACGCTTTCTTTAATTACCTCCTCGTTACCGTCGATATTTGAGAAGATGAACATAATATCAATATCGGAGTAAGGCGATAATTCTCTCCTGCTGAAGCTTCCGGTCGAAGCGATAACATAGTTCTTTTTTTTACCTGTTAAAGCCCGGTGGATATATTCTTCAACGAGCAGGCTGTAATTAATGGAAAGCTTAAAGGCATCTTTGCCCAGCTCCTCATCATTTAACAGGTTCTCCTTCGCTAATGCAAACTGTTTACGGATTTGATCGCTTGTAATCATAGGTATAAAAAAAGGCTGACCGTATTAAGAATGTCATTCAAAATTTTTATAGCGTGCCCGGTAGTCGAAACTCCGAACCGTCTTGTCTTTATCTACCAACCGACAAGCACCAATGACAATAAACGGTCAGCCCGTTAATTTTTCTGCAAATATAGGAAATTATATTCTCTCAAACCTACCCTGGAAGAATCTTAAATACTTGGGTTCGTAAATCATTTTGAGCCCCTTAATCTTCTTCCTGTTATCGTATACTTCGGCAATTGATTCAACAGTAACATCAATATGCGCCTGCGTGTATACCCTGCGAGGGAATGTTAAACGCACCAACTCTAATTTAGGGTAACGATGTTTTCCCGTTTCCGGGTCGCGTCCGGCGGATACAATTCCGCGCTCCATTCCGCGCACGCCGGAATCAAGATATATTTCTGCGGCAAGTGTCTGTGCCGGAAATTGATCTTGCTTAATATGCGGCAAGAATTTTTTTGCATCTAAAAATATTGCATGCCCACCGATTGGTTTAACGAAAGGTATACCGTATTTTTCAAGCTGATGACCGCAATATTCTACCTGCCCTATTCGTGCTTTGATATTATCGTACTCAACCATTTCTTCCATTCCAACTGCCATTGCTTCCATATCTCTTCCAGCAAGGCCGCCGTAGGTGTGCAGACCTTCATAAACTACAACCATGTTGCGCGCCTGCTCAAACACTTTTTTATTTTTTGTTGCAAGTATACCGCCGATATTAACCATAAGGTCTTTTTTTGCGCTTACCCACAATCCTTCGAAATATGAACACATCTCTTTTAGGATTTGGGTCACGGTTTTATTAGCGTAGCCTTTTTCTCTTTCTTTAATGAAGTATGCGTTTTCGCATGCTCGTGTTGCATCGAACCACAATTTGATTTTTTTCTGTTTACAATACTGCGCTACTTCTTTTAAGTTTTTCATAGAGAACGGCTGACCGCCGGCCATATTAACCGGCCCTGCCATGCATACGTAAGGAATTTTTTTAGCACCTACTTCGCTTACGAGTTTATCAAGTTTTTTAATGTCTACATTGCCTTTAAACGGGTGCTCGTTTAGCGGATCATGCGCTTCATCAATAATCACATCTACGAATGTGGCGCCTGCTAATTCCTGGTGTAAGCGGGTCGTAGTAAAGTACATGTTGCCGGGAATATAGTCGCCTTGCTTAATAAGGATTTGTGAAATCATATGCTCGGCGGCGCGTCCCTGGTGCGCAGGTACAAAGTAGGGCATACCGTAGAACTTTTTAACATTATCCCACAGGTAGTAAAAATTTCTGCTTCCTGCATATGCTTCGTCCCCGATCATCATGCCCGCCCATTGCCTGTCGCTCATGGCGTTGGTGCCGCTGTCTGTAAGAAGATCGATGTAAACATCTTCCGATTTTAGAAGGAATGTGTTGTAACCCGCTTCCTTCGCGGCTTTTTCACGATCAGCCCTGGTTGTCATTTTTATCGGTTCAACAACTTTTATTTTGAAAGGTTCGGCCCAGCTTCTCTTTAAAATTTTTTTCTTAGCCATTTTTACAGCTCCGTTTTATTGTGATAGATTAACAATTTTTTACGAACGTTTTATTTTGGAAATAAACCCGCTCGTGTTATACTAACTCGACAGAGGGTTAATAATTGTTAAACTACCGGGTGTTGTCATGGCTAAATGAAGATAAAGTAATAATGTGCGTGTTCTTAGGAATGATAAATACGGGTTCTGTTGAATTTGCGAAATGCAAACGTGCGTATCGGTATAAGAGACAAATACACACCGTTTATTATTTTGCAATGCAGAATTCACTATAATTCATTTTTTATTTACGTAAATATAGGAATTAATTTAATCCAATTTCCTGGTCGTCTTTTTCGTATTCAACTTCGATAACAGATGATATGCCGCCGCGTACCCCGAATTCTGCCGTTATTTTCATATAGCGCGGATCTGTAACTGCTACAAGATCATCAATTATCCTGTTGGTAACGCTTTCGTAAAAAATGCCTTCGTTTCGATACGACTGCAAGTACATTTTATACGATTTTAATTCAATGCAAAGTTCGTCCGGTATGTATTCCAGTATTATTGTGGCAAAATCCGGCTGACCGGTTTTGGGACATACTGAAGTAAACTCCGGTGCAACATGCTCAATTAAATAATCTCTGTCGGAATATTCGTTTTCGAATGTTTCGAGAATTTTTTGTTTATTATCCATTTTATTTTTCCTCCTCAATTTTAATGTAGTCAATACAATGCGCAATTGATTCAAACCAAGGTATAAAATCACCGATATGGTTTTCGACTAATTTCAATTCTTTATTATTTAGTTTGCGATCAATAGTTTCTTCCGCAATTGATTGCACATCTTCGAATGTTAGATAATATATTTTCTTGTTTATGTTCATAGTCCCTCCTCATGAGATAAATATATTTTCTCGATGCCACAAAATAGAGTTTTGGTCCGGATAAATGAACTTATTCTCGGGCAATAAAAGAGGCTCCTTTTTTAATATAGTCATTTTAAAATCATATGTATTTATATAGCCAAGATTATTATCTAGTGATTTTAACTTTGAAGACCCTAAAATTGTAAAATCATTATTTATTGAAAACCATCCTACATCAAATGCCCAGTGATGTAGTCTGCATAACGCTAGTCCATTCCATACATCATCCTTACCCATGTGTTTATTGGGAACGATGTGAGCAGCTTCCACTTCCCACTGCCTCAGGTCAGGAGAACTAATTTTCAAACCACAAACAGCACATTTAAAATCATATGCATGAATAATTGCTTGTCTAAAGCCTCTTTTTCTGAGTTGAGTTTCCTTAGTCAATTTTATTCTTTTTTTACTATGATCGAATGGAGAATAAGCTTTTGGCTTCTTAGCTTTTATCAATTTCTTAACAATTCTCTGAACTTCTATTGATTTAGTTAGGAGATTATCTTTACATGACTTAGACAGTCCCATGATTTCAAGTACTTTATCAAATCCCTTTTCAGTCAACATCCATTCTTTTCGAGAGTTTACTTTTACGGTTTCACTTGGTCTAGAGATATATCCAGTCTTTCCAAGTTCATCTGCCGCCCTAAATAACAACCTATGCCATAAATATGATTTCTTAACTCGGTTTTCTTTTCTGTAAATTGTTTCCAAATAAGCAGTTCGTTGTTCATCTTTTAAACCAAAAAACTCAGCAAGGTCATTGACTATTCTCTGATTGTGTCCAAACTCATGAGTAGAACCACCATTATTAAAGAGGTAAACTAAAAGGGCCCTAGATACCTTACTTCGTGAAGGCATCTTTAATTTTGCTAACATACTGCCTTCATAACTCATAAATTAAAATCTTCTTTGACTGTTCGAAATTAATAGAT